>DASSBA010000015.1:0-1920 GCA_035699205.1 Gemmatimonadales bacterium | reverse complement strand
TGCTCGCCCCCGAGTACGGCGGGGACGGCAGGAAGGTGGGCCGCTGCGACAAGGCCAAGGACCCGGTGATCGCGTTCCCGGGACACTGGGCGCCGATGTCGCTCGCGTTCTACGCCGGCACGCAGTTCGGCCCGGCGTATGAGGGCGGACTGTTCATCGCGTTCCACGGGAGCTGGAACCGCGCGCCGCTGCCGCAGGCGGGCTTCCGGGTGGTCTTCGCGCCGTTCAAGGACGGCAAGGCGACGGGAGACTACGAGACGTTTGCCACGATGAAGGACGAACGGTTCCGTCCGGTGGGACTCGCGGTCGGGAAGGGCGGTGCGCTCTACGTTTCCGCCGACGACAACCGCGCGATCTGGAGAATTGTCAGGCGCTGAGTTTCGGTGGGGGTCGGGTGCACGGCTGCGGCGGGAGGCCGTCCGGGTCCACGGCTACGGCGGGCGGCGGGGCACGCTCTGGTCGCTGCAGTGCGCTCTGCGTTGGAGATCGCGCAGGGACCTCGAGTGCGCACTGACGCTCCCGCCGCGCACCCCACCGCCCGCCTCCGCCTGCACATCGGAGCGCCGGCAGAGCAGTGTCCATCTCCTCACCCCGCAATGGGCCAGTTCTGTATGAACCGCGCGGCTCTGCCGCGCGACCGCGCCCCCTTTTGGGGGCGCGGATGGCCCAGGGCCGGCGGGGGTCGCAGAGGGAGCGTCAGTGCGCACTTCAGGTCCCTGCGCGATCCCAAACGCAGAGCGCACTGCAGCGACCGGCGCGACCCCCGCCGGCCCCGCGCGATGCCCGCCCGAGGCGCCCCCTAACCACAACCCCTGCAATTTCTTACACCCACGTCCCCCCACCCACCGGTCGCCCGCAGTGGATAAACCCGGGAACCACACTGTCTGGAATGATTTGTGATGTGGATACCCCGGCTTGCTTGACCGCCGCCCCGCCGAATCCTATATTCGTTCCCTCTCTCCTCGGCCTTCCCGGCCGCTTCAGCACCCACATCGCCGACCGTCTGGCTCCACGCCTGGGGTTTCGACCATGGCCCATGTTCGTACGAAAGCCCGTATGCTGGTTCGTGCTGCACCGTCCGGCGCCTTCGATCAGTACCTCCTCGACATCCAGAAGCTCCCGATGATCGCCGACCCCGAGGAGGAGAAGCGCCTGGCCCGGCGGGCCCTCGGGGGCGACGAGACCGCGGCCGAACGCCTGGTGACGGCCAACCTCCGGTTCGTCATCTCCTACGTCAAGAAGTACCAGGGCCACGGTCTCGACCTCTCCGAGCTGGTCGCCATCGGCAACGAGGGCCTGCTCAAGGCGGTCAAGAAGTTCGACCCCGACCACGGCGTGAAGTTCATCTCCTACGCGGTCTGGTGGGTGCGCCAGGCGGTCCTCAAGGCGCTGGCCGAGCAGACCCGCAGCGTCCGCATCCCCCTCAACCAGAACTCGGCGCTGGTCCGCATGGCCCGGGCGCAGAGTTTCCTGGCCCAGGAGCTCGGCCGCGAGCCGACCGACCAGGAAGTCGCCACCGCGCTCAACGACACGGTGGACAACATCCGCAGCGCCCGCCGGATGACCTCCACCGAGGTCTCCCTCGACGCGCCCGTCGAGCGGCAGGACCGGGGCGCCAGCACCTTCGGCGAGCGCGTGGCGGGCACCGGCGGCGGCGAGATCGAGGAGATGACCGACTGCCGGCTGCAGCGCGAGTTCATCGACCGCATCTTCGAGCGCCACCTCACCCCCCGCGAACGCAAGATCCTCTCGCTCTACTACGGCCTCGAGGAAGGCTCCGAGGCCCTCACCCTCGAGCGGATCGGCGAGCTCCTCGGCGTCACCCGCGAAAGAATCCGGCAGATCCGGGAGCGCGCCTTCGAGAAGCTGCGGGACTCGCCGGATGTCCGGGCGCTCCGGGGGTTCTGGGGGGCGGCCTGA
>DASSBA010000014.1:0-7943 GCA_035699205.1 Gemmatimonadales bacterium | reverse complement strand
GGACGGGGAGATGAAGGACAGCGGGTACGCGCGGGTGCAGCTCGAGGAGTTCGATATTGCCCGGCGGATGATCGCGCGCTACCCCGACCGGCTGGCCCTCGCGCTCACGGCCGACGACATCGAGCGCGACGCCAAGCGCGGACGCGTCGCCTCGCTGCTCGGCATGGAGGGCGGGCACGTCATCGAGAACTCGCTCGGCGCCCTGCGGTCCTACTACGCGCTCGGCGGCCGCTACATGACGCTCACCCACAACGTCACCACCGATTGGGCCGACGCGGCACTCGACACCGCGCGGCACGGCGGCCTCACGGCGTTCGGCCGCGAGGTGGTGCACGAGATGAACCGGCTGGGGATGCTGGTGGACCTGGCTCACGTCTCGCCGGGGACGATGAGCGATGCGCTCGATGCCACCGAGGCGCCGGTCATCTTCTCGCACTCGGGGGCGCGCGCGCTGGTGGATCATCCGCGGAACGTGCCGGACTCGATCCTCGCCCGGCTGGCCCAGAACGGCGGCGTGGTGATGGTGACCTTCGTGCCCCAGTTCGTGTCCAGCGAGTTCATGGCGTGGGAGCAGCAGGCCGACAGCGTGTGGAAGCAGCTCAAGGCCGCCGTGCCCGACAGCGCCGAGCGGCGTCGGCAGCACGACGGGTGGGAGACGGCGCATCCCGCGCCGAGCGCGACGCTGGCCCAGGTGGCCGATCACATCGAGCACGTGCGGAAGGTGGCCGGCGTGGACCACGTGGGCATCGGAAGCGACTTCGACGGCATCGAGCACGTGCCGGTGGGTCTGGAGGATGTTTCCAGGTTCCCCTATCTCTTCGCCGAGTTGATCCGGCGCGGTTGGAGCGATGCGGACTTGAAGAAGCTCGCGGGCCGGAACCTCCTGCGCGCCATGCACCAGGCCGAAGCCACCGCCGCCCGGCTCCAGCGCGAGCGCCAGCCCTCCACCCGGACCATCGAGGAGCTGGACGGCCCCCCGCAGACCTGACCGGCCGTACGCTCACCGCTCACCGCTCACCTCTTACCGCTTACCGATTCCCCCTCCCCACCACCAGCAGCGCAAACGCCCCCGCCATCCCCGCGAACAGGAACCACTGGATCGCGTAGCTCAGATGCGGCCCCTCGTCGATCGGTGCCGCCGCCAGCCGCCGGGGATACCGCGGCAGCGCGCTGTCCGGACTCTGCTTGATGTAGATCGGCAGCACCTCGTACGGCAGGCGGGCTCGCAGGGCCGGAAGATCGAGCCGGCGCCAGGTGGTCTGCCCCGCGTGCTCGATCGGCTCGCCTCCCCCTGAGGGCACCGCCAGCGCGATGCCGCGCACCGTCACCTGGCCCGGCTCCTCCAGGCCCTCGAGGCTCACGGTCACGGCGTCGGGCGCCGGCAGGAAGCCGCGCTCCACCAGCACCGCCGGACCGCTGGAGCCGAGCAGCAGGGGCGTGATGACCACCACCCCCGGCGCGCCCTGCAGCGCCTCGCCCCGCACGATGATCTCCCGCTCTTGGTCGTACCGCCCCTCGGCGATCACGCGCCGCTCCGCGAGGGCCGCGGCGTGCGCCGTGCCGGCGGTCAGCCTCTCCGGCGGCGCCTGCCGCGCGGCGATCGTGACGGCATTGGCGGCGCGGCGCTGGTGCAGCCGGTCGAGCTGCCAGACGCCGAGCCGGGCGAACCCGGCGGCGACGAGCAGCAGGAGGGCCATCACGAGGCGGCGTGGGGTCGGTGACATCGCTGTGCGCGGTGGAGGACGGCCGGACCGGCGCCACCCGGCTGTGCGCGAATGGCGGCGCGGTCCGGCTCTTGCGCGGAGCCGGGGCTACATTCCCGGACGACCGCAACTTAACGACGGCGAGGTGGAACATGCGGACCCTGTGGCGCGGCGTGAGCGCCGCCGCCGCCGCGATCCTGCTCCTCGGCGGCGTGGCCGCCGCGCAGGAGTCGCCCCCCGGACTGGTCGAGGTGCAGGGCTCGGAGCGCCACGGATTCTGGGGCGCGCTCGGCGTCGGCGCGGGCGGAGAATCGTTCGACCTGCGCGACGGCGCCGGATACAGCGGCGATCTCTACAAGCCTACCGTCTCCCTCCGGCTCGGCGGCACGCCCGCCCGCTATCTCCGGCTGGGCGGGGAGATCCTCGGCTGGATCAACGACGAGGGCCGCCGCACCGAATCGCTCACCAGCATACTCTTCATCGCCCAGTTCTACCCCGCGCCGACTACCGGGCTCTACCTGAAGGGCGGGCTCGGGCTCGGCCGGAACGAGGTCAGCTTCGATCCCGGGTTCGGCGTCGGAGACACCGGATTCGCCGGCCTCCTGGGCGCGGGATGGGAGATCCGGGTCGCCCGGCGCCTGTATCTCAACCCCGCCGTGGACCTGGTCGAGCACCGGTACACCGGACGGGGCGGGGACCGCTACCGGGAGCGGCTGGTGAACTTCGGGGTCGGCGTGCTCTTTCAGTCCGGGCGCTGACTTTGTATTGTTTCGGACTCCCGAACCAACATCGCAGGTGGCGCCTATGAGACGGTTTGCCCTCGTTCTCGCCCCGGCAGCAGTGCTCACGCTGGCGGGCCTGTCGGGTTGCGGAGCGGATCTCACGCTGCCCGACTCGACCGCCGCCGGCCTCGCCCTGGCGGTAGTGGGCGGGAACAGCCAGACCGGGACGGTCGGGCAGGCCCTGCCCAACCCCGTCGTCGTCCAGGTGCGCACCGAGGCCGGGCAGCCGATCGCCAACCGGGAGGTGGCGTTCGCCCCCGCGGACAGCGGGGTGGCGACCAGTTTCGATCCGGACACCGCGGTCACGGACGCCTCGGGCCGGGCGATCACCACATGGGTGCTGGGCACCGCGCCCGGAGTGTACAAGGCCGAGGCTCGCATCGTCGCGCTGGCGGACGCGCCGCCCCCGGTTCCGCTGCAGGCGGCGGCAGTGGCGGGCACTCCCGACACCGTCCGGGCGGTGAGCCCGACCGGCCAGCCCGGGCATCGGAGTCAGACGCTGCCGGAGCCGCTCGTGGTCATGGTGGTGGACCGGTTCGGCAATCCCGTCGCGGGGGCCGAGGTGGACTGGGAAGTCGAGGCCGGCGGCGGCCAGGTGAGCCAGGAGCGGGTGGCCACGGAGTCCGATGGCACGTCGCGTGTCACCTGGACACTCGGCGCGGGGATCGGGCTCCAGAAGGTCACGGCCGAGGTGGACGGTGCGGTGGGATCCCCGGTCACCTTCACGGCGGCGGTTCTCTTCTGAGAGCGGGTGTCGTGGCGGAGGTGCCACACCCACCCTCGGCGCACAGGGTAAATGTATCGAGCGTAAGTAGATAGCGCGGGACGCCATACCTCCCACCGGGCACGCATCCTGCTCCGTTCGCGAGCTTCCTCAACCCGACATCCCGTGACCACGATTCGTCGTCGCCTGGCGTTCCTCATCGCGTTCGGACTCGCCGCGGTCTCGTCCGCCTGCGGCGGCGACGGCCTCGTGCTGCCCAACGAGTCGCGCGCGGCGTCGATCACGATCGTCAGCGGTGACGAACAGTCCGCCGCCGCGGGCGCGGCGCTGGGCGAGCCGCTGGTGGTGCGGGTGGCGGACGCGCTCGACCGCCCGGTCGAAGGGCAGGCCGTGGCGTTCACGATCGATGCCGGCGGCGGCACGGTGGCGCCGGGCAACGCCACGACGGGTGCGGACGGCCGGGCCGCGGCGAACTGGACCCTGGGCGCCACGGCCGGAACGCAACGTGTGCAGGCCCGGGTGCAGGGCGATGGGCTTCCGGCGGACCTGCAGGTCAGCTTCACCGCCTCCGCATCGTCGGGTGCCGGCGCGATCATCGAGCTGGTGAGCGGCGACAACCAGACCGCTCCCGTCCGTTCGGCGCTCGCCGATTCGCTGGTGGTGCGCGTGACCGACGCACTTCACAATCCGGTGGCGGGTGTGGAGGTGCAGTGGACGGTGGATGGAGGGGGATCGATCAGCCCCTCGAGCGTCACCACGGGCGCCGACGGTCTGGCCGCGGCGGAACGCGTCCTGGGGAATACCGCCGGCACCCAGACGGCACAGGCCTCGGCGGCCGGGCTGACTCCGGTGAGCTTCACCCACACTGCCGTGGCGGCCAACCCCACCGTGCTCCGTCTGGTCTCCGGGGACGGTCAGACCGGCTCGATCGGCAACCCGCTCGCCGACCCGCTGGTGGTGCGGCTCGAGGACGATAACGGGAACGGTGTGGGCGGGAAGTCGGTCACCTTCGTGGTGGGTCCGAGTGCGGGCAGCGCGGGTCCCGTTAACGCCACCACGGATCCCAACGGCTTCGCCTCCACCGTCTGGACGCTGGGCTCGACGCTCGGCACGAAGACGATGACCGCGGTGTTTACTCCCCTGACGGTGGAGTTCACCGCCACCGCCGTCGCCGCTACACCCACCAAGCTCGTCTTCACCCGGCCCCCGCAGATCACCGCGGCCGGCGCCAACTTCAGCCCGTCCATTCAGGTCACCGTGCAGGACGCGAGCGGGAATACCGTCACGGCCGCCTCCGATGCGATCACGCTGGCACTGAACCCCAACGCGGCGGGCGGAACCTTGTCGGGCACGCTGACGGTCAACGCCGTGAACGGCGTCGCCTCGTTCTCGAATGTCTCCATCGACAAACCAGGGTCCGGCTACACGCTGACCGCGTCGGCAACGGGCCTTGCGGGAGACACGAGTCCGGCGTTCGATATCGTGCCGGTTCAGGTGGCGACGGTCCTGACGATCACCTCGGACTCGCCCACGATCTCGGTCATCGGCCAGCCCGTGACGGTCGAATGGAACCTGACCTCGAGCGGGACCGCGCCGATCAATGGCAACGTCACGGTCACCGTGAACGGGACCGGCGACACCTGCAGCGCGCCCGCGGCGCTGGGCGCAGGCACCTGCATCGTCAACATCACCCTCAACGGCTCGCGCCGCCTGACCGCCTCCTTCCCGGGCGACGCGAACTACGCGAGCTCGAGCGACAACGAGGCGCACTCGGTGACCGGGACGACGAGCACCAGCCTCACCTCGTCGCTGAATCCCTCGACAGTGGGCCAGAGTGTCACGTTCACGGCCCACGTCGCACCCAGCGGGGCGAGCACGGGAAGCCCGGGCGGTCAGGTGCAATTCCTCGACGGCGCGACGCTGCTCGGGACGAGGAGCCTCGATGGGTCGGGCGACGCGTCCATCGACGTCAGCTCCCTGCCTGAGGGAGCCCGCCCGATCACTGCCGCGTATCAGGGCTCGAGCACGTTCGAGCCCAGTACGTCGGAGGTGGTCACGCAGCAGGTTAACCCGCTGCCGAACGCGGCCCCCACCGCCGACGATGATGCGTACAGCGTGGATGAGGACACGCCGCTCGTCGTGAACGCCTCGACTGGGGTGTTGAACGGGGACACCGATCCGAACGGGGATCCGTTCACTGCGGTGATCGATGCTCCCCCGGCGCATGCCTTGAGCTTTACGCTCAATTCTGATGGCTCCTTCAGCTACACGCCGGCCGCCGACTTCAACGGCAGCGACGCGTTTACCTACCATGCGACCGACGGTTCGCTGTCTTCGGCAATTGCGACGGTGACCATCACCGTCGATGCAGTGAACGACGCGCCGAGCTTCACGTCCGGCGGCAACGTCGCCGCGAGCGTGGCGGCCGGCGCATATGACCAGCCATGGGCCTCCGCCCTGAGCGCGGGGCCCGTTGACGAGAGCGGCCAAGGCTTGAGCTTCGTCACCGCGCTGGTGAACCCGGTCCATGCGCTGCTCTTCAGCCAGCCGCCGAGCGTCAGCCCCGATGGCAGGCTCAGCTTCACGCCGAGCGGGCTGGGCACGGCTGAAATAAGCGTAACGGTCCACATCCAGGATGACGGCGGCACCGCCAACGGCGGAGTGAACGCCAGCGGCGACCAGACCTTCACCATCACCCTCAACCCCTAGCCCGGGGCGCCGCTCCGCCGGCCGCCCCCTGTGACCCATTTCACTGGCTTCCCCCGCCGGCTGATGTAGCTTTCCGCTCGCTCAGTCCGCACAACCGTCATCCGATTCACCGAGTCCCGTGTCGACCACTCGAACCGCCTGTCGCCTGCTCCCCGCGGTCGCGCTCCTGCTGAGCTGCGGCGGCGGTGATCTCGTGCTCCCCTCCGGGAACGAGCCCGCCGCCGTCACCATCCTCGAGGGCGACGCGCAGAGCGGCCGCGTCGGCGCCGCGCTTGCTGACCCGGTCGTCGCGCGGGTGACCGATGCGCAGGGCCGGCCGGTGACCAGCGTACCCGTCGCCTTCGTCTTCATGGGCGGAATAGACGCCACCGTCGCCCCCGACACCGCCACTACCGATGCCGATGGCCGCGCCTCCTTCCAGGTCGTGCTCGGCACCGAAGTGGGGCAGGGGAACGCGGAGGTGCGGGTGAGCACCGCCGCTGGAGGCCGCACGCTCGCCGCGCCGCTCGGGTTCAGCGCCGTCTCCACGGACGCCAACGAACTCGTCGCGATCTCCGGCGACGGCCAGTCGGCGCCCGTCGGCGGTGCACTGCCCGACCCGCTCGTGGTCCAGGTGACCGACGGGTTCGGCAACCCCATCGCCGGGGTGGACGTGGGCTGGGCCGCGGCCGAGGGCGGCAGCGTGAGCGAGGCCACCGTGCCGACCGGACCCGATGGATTCGCGTCCGTGCAGGTTACCCTCGGACCCAATGCGGGCATCCAGCACACCACGGCCAGCGCACCGGGGCTCGCCGGCTCGCCGGTCACCTTCGCCCACACGGCCCTCCCCGGCGCCCCCACCACGCTCGAGCGCATTTCCGGCGACGGCCAGTCGGCCGTGGTTGGGACCTCGGTGCCCGACCCGCTGGTCGTTCGGGCCCGCGACGCGGCCGGCAACCCGGTGGCCGGACTGGGCGTGACCTGGGTGGTGACCACCGGCGGAGGCAGCGTCCTGCCCCAGAACGGCACGACCGGTCCCGAAGGGCTTGCCTCGACCCGGTGGACCCTGGGGCAGTCGCCGGGCGGGAACACGGTGACCGCCGTCATCTCCGGCGTGGGCACGGTCGGCTTCACCGCCACCGGCAATGCCGGCGCGCCGCCGGGGCTCTCGGTCGAGACCCAGCCGCCGACGACGGCCATCCGCGGCGTGGCGTTCGGCCGAGCTCCCGTGGTGCAGCTCCGCGAGCCCGACGGCAGCGTGCGCGCACTGGCGGACGTTCCGGTCAGCGTCGATCTCGCAACCGCCGGCGGCACCCTCCGGGGCACGCTCACGCGAAACACCGGGCCTGATGGGCGCGCCGAGTTCCGCGAGCTCATGCTCGAGGGCCCCCCAGGTTCGTACACGCTCGGCTTCGCGGCGCCGGGCTACGCCGGCACGACGTCGAGCGCGATCGCGCTCGCGCGTGCGCCGACCACCATCGAGATCACCGCCGATGGTCCCGATCCCTCCGTGGCCGGTGCGGCGGTGCGCGTCGCCTTCCGCGTTCGATCCGCCGGCGGGACGCCCGCCGGCACTGTACGGGTGAGCGCGGATGATGGGACGAGCTGCAGCGCGACGACGACCGACGGCGCGTGCACGCTCGCGCTCACGGGCGTGGGCTCGCGGACGATCACCGCCGCCTACTCGGGTGCCACCGAGTTCGAAGGCAGCTCGGACACGGAGTCGCACGAGGTCCGGGCGCCGCCGCCGCCCGTGCTGGCGCTCGTCGTCCAGCCGCCGTCGTCGGCCACCATCGGGGCCGCCTTCGGGGTCGACCCCGTCGTGCAGTTGCGGGACGCGGGCGGAAACGATCTGCCTGCCGCCGGCGTAACCGTGAGCGTCGAGCTCGCGTCGGGCGACGGCTCCCTCGCCGGGACCGCCGCGAGCACTACCGGCGCCGACGGGCGGGCGGCATTCCCGGGTCTTTCCATCGGCGGCGCAACCGGCCGGCACACCCTGCGCTTCCGTGCCGAGGGGTATACGCCGGTCACGTCGAACCCGATCGA
>DASSBA010000013.1:0-27286 GCA_035699205.1 Gemmatimonadales bacterium | reverse complement strand
GCGGCTCGGCCGGGAAGTGATATACGACGCGGAGCACTTCTTCGACGGCTGGCGGCTCGATCCGGTCTACGCGCTTGCGACGCTCACCGCGGCCGCCGACGCGGGCGCCGATTGCGTCGTCCTGTGCGACACCAACGGCGGTGAGCTGCCCGAGGTGGTCGCCGAGCGGGTGGCGGAGGTACGGCGCCGGCTGGCCGCGCCGGTGGGCATCCACCCGCACAACGACGCGGGACTCGCGGTGGCCAACGGGCTGGCGGCGGTGCGCGCGGGGTGCGTGCAGGTGCAGGGGACGATCAACGGCTACGGCGAGCGGTGCGGCAATCTCGATCTCGTCCCGCTCATCGCCACGCTTCAGCTCAAGCTCGGCGTCGAGGTGCTTCCCGCGGAGTCGCTCCGGCGGCTCACCGAGGTGTCGCAGTTCGTGGCGGCGGTGGCCAATCAGCACCCGGACCCGCACGCGCCGTACGAGGGCCGGAGCGCGTTCGCCCACAAGGGCGGCATCCACGTCGCGGCGATCGCCAAGCTGGCGGAGAGCTACCAGCATGTCGAGCCCGCCCTGGTGGGGAACGAAATGCGGGTGGTGGTGAGCGAGGTCGCCGGGCGGCGCAACGTGCGGCTCCGCGCGGAGGCACTGGGGCTCGAGGCCGGCGCCGACGAGGGCGCGGTGCTCCAGCGCATCAAGGAGCTGGAGCACCGCGGGTTCCAGTTCGAGGCCGCGGAAGGCTCGTTCGAAATGCTCCTCCGGCGGAGCGCGCCGGACTACCGCGCGCCGTTCGAGCTCGAGGATTTCACCGTGATTGTCGAGAAGCGCGGTGGCGGGGGCAGCCGGGCCCAGGCCACCGTCCGGATCCGGGTCGACGAGGAGATCATGCACACCGCGTCCGAGGGCGACGGGCCGGTGAACGCACTGGACCGCGCGGTGCGGAAGGCGCTGCTGCCGCACTATCCGGCCCTGGCCGACGTGCATCTGGCGGACTACAAGGTGCGGATCGTGGACGAGCACCTGGGAACGGGCGCCCGGCCGAGGGTCGTCATCGAATCGGCGAGGGGCGCGGAGCGGTGGAGCACGGTGGGCTGCTCCGAGGACATCATCGAGGCGAGCTGGCTGGCGCTGTGCGACGGGCTGGAGCTGGCGCTGCTCAGGGCGGAGCGGTTGGGCTGACGAACGTTGCCTGGCCCCTGTTCCGGCTCCCGCATCTTGCGCCCGCCAAGCTCCGCGACGCACGTTGGACAGGCGCCGGAACCGAGGACCGGTCCCCGTCGTTACCATGTGGTCCGCGTGGTCCGCGGCACCCGTTTCACCCCAGGCCGAATGATCTCCATGACTCCTCCCGAGCGGTACGACGCGATCGTCATCGGTGCCGGCCAGGCGGGCGGGCCGCTCGCCGGCGCGCTCGCGGCGAGCGGCCGGCGCACCGCGTTGATCGAGCGCGAGCACGTCGGCGGGACCTGCATCAACGAGGGGTGCACGCCCACCAAGACGATGGTGGCAAGCGGCCGGGTGGCCTACCTCGCGCGCCGCGCCGCCGAGTACGGCATCGGCACCGGCAGTGTGACGGTCGACATGCATCGGGTCCGGGAACGGAAGCGGGCCATCGTCAAGAGCTTCCGGGCGGCGAGCCTGCGGCGGATCGAGGCCGCGGCAGGGCTGGAACTGATCTGTGGCGAGGCGCGGTTCACCGGCCCGCGCGAGGTGGCGGTCGGCGGACGCTCGCTGGCGGCCGACCTGGTCTTCATCAACACCGGCGGCCGGCCCGCGGCGCCCCGTGTGGAGGGACTCGACCGCGTGCCCTCCCTCGACTCCACGTCCATCATGGAGCTCGATCGCGTGCCGCGGCACCTCATCGTACTCGGCGGCGGTTACGTCGGGATCGAGTTCGCGCAGATGTTCCGCCGGTTCGGCAGCCGCGTCACCGTGGTGCAGCGGGACCGGCAGCTTCTCCCGCTGGAGGACGAGGACGTGGCCGACGCGGTGCTCGGGATCCTCCGGGAGGATGGGATCGAGGTGTGGCTCGAATCGGAGCCGTACCGGGCGGAGCCGGCGGACGGCGGCGTCCGGCTCATGCTTCGCACTCCATCCGGCGAACGGACGCTCGAAGGCTCCCACGTGCTCGGGGCAGTGGGTCGGGTGCCGAACACCGACGGCCTGGCCCTGGCGAACGCCGGCGTGGCGACCGATGACAGGGGGTACGTCACCGTCAACCCGCGGCTCGAGACCTCCGCGCCGGGAGTCTACGCGCTGGGCGATGTGAAGGGCGGGCCGGCGTTTACCCACATCTCGTACGATGACTTCCGGGTCCTCCGCACCAACCTCCTGGGCGCCGGAGGGGCATGCATCACAGACCGGCTCGTGCCGTACACGGTATTCATGGACCCTCAACTGGGGCGGATCGGACTCAACGAGAAGGACGCACGACGGCAGGGGCGAGCCTACCGGGTGGCCCGGCTGCCGATGAGCCACGTGGCCCGCGCGCTCGAGGTGGATGAATCCCGCGGCTTCATGAAAGCACTGGTCCAACCGGACTCCGGTGCCATCCTGGGCGCCGCGGTCCTCGGCATCGAGGGCGGTGAGCTGATGGCGATGTTGCAGCTCGCGATGATGGGCGGTCTCCGCTACGACCGGCTGCGGGACGCGGTGTTCGCGCACCCCACGCTGGCCGAATCGCTCAACAACCTGTTCTCGTCATGACACTCGCGTCGGCGCCGGGCCGCATCGATCGGGAAGTCCTCGCCGCGCAGCTGCTCGAAGCGCGCGCGCGGACGCTGCTGCTCGTGGCTCCGCTGAGCGGCGAGGATCTCCATCGGCAGCACGATCCGCTGATGAGCCCGATCGTCTGGGACCTGGGCCACATCGCGCACTTCGAGGAGCTCTGGCTCACCCGCAACCTGGACGGGCCGGTCGAGTTCGTCGAGATGCCGGGCCTCTACAACCCGTTCGAGCATCCGCGCAGCACCCGCGCCGCGCTCCCGCTGCCGGACCTGGCCCAGTGTCGGGCGATCATGGAGGAGATCCGCGGGCGGGTCCTCGCCCGGCTGGCCACCGCCGATCTCCAGGCCGCGGATCCGCTTCTCCGCGACGGCTTCGTCTACCGGATGGTGCTGCAGCACGAGTACCAGCACGACGAAACCATCCTCCAGACGCTTCAGCTCAAGCAGGGCGCGCCGTACAGCCCGCTCGCGCGCCTCGAGCCTGGGGACGGCGGCGTGCCTCGGGCCGACCTCCCGGACGCGGGTGAGATGGTGCGTTTCCCGGGAGGGCCGGTGCGGATCGGCACCGACGACCGCCGTGCGGCCTACGACAACGAGCGGCCCGTGCACGTCGTGGACCTGGCGCCGTTCTGGATCGACGCGCACCCAGTGACCAACCGCGACTTCCTGGCGTTCATCGCCGCCGGAGGATACGCCACGCCGGCGCACTGGTCGGAGGCCGGCCGGCGGTGGCTGCAGGAGACCGGGGCGCGCGCGCCGAAGTACTGGGAGCAGCGCGATGGCACCTGGACCACGCGCAGCATGGACCGGAGCGGCCCGGTGGATCCCACCCACCCGGTGTGCCACGTCTGCTGGTACGAGGCGGAGGCGTTCGCGAGCTTCGCGGGAAAGCGGCTGCCGACGGAAATCGAGTGGGAGGCGGCCGCTGCCTGGGACCCGGCCACCGGCACGGCGCGCGCGTATCCCTGGGGCGAGTCGCCGCCCGACCGCAGCCTCGCCAACGTGGACCAGCTCGCGTTCGGCACGGCGCCCGTGGGCAGCCACGCCGCCAACGTCTCACCCATCGGCTGCTCGGGGATGATCGGCGACGTCTGGGAATGGACGTCGAGCGACTTCGGTCCGTGGCCAGGCTTCGAGAGCTTTCCCTACCGCGAATATTCGGAGGCCTTTTTCGGCCCCGAGTACAAGGTCCTGCGCGGAGGCTCGTGGGCCACGCGTCCCGGCGCGGTGCGCAATACGTTCCGCAACTGGGATTACCCCATCCGCCGCCAGATCTTCAGCGGCTTCAGGTGCGCCCGTGACGGCTGATGCGGTGCGGACCCGGTCCGCCAATCGCCGCATGCTCGCCGAGGTGGCCGCCGGGCTGTCGGCGCCGCAGAAGGAGCTGCCCCCGAAATACTTCTACGACCAGCGGGGCTCCGAGCTGTTCGACGCGATCACCCGGCTCCCCGAGTACTACCCGACGCGCACCGAGCGCGCGCTGCTTCAGGGCTGGATGCCCGCCTTGATGGCGCAGCTCGGCATCCGCACGCTCGTCGAGCTCGGCGCCGGCAGCGCCGACAAGAGCCGGATCATCCTCGATGCCATGCGCGCGACCGGCCTCGCGGAGCTGTACGTGCCCATCGACGTGAGCGCCACCTTCCTGAGCCAGACCGCCGCGCAGCTGCGGCGGGAATACCCCGGCCTTGCGGTGGAACCGGCGGTCGCCGACATCGGAGAGGAGTTGAACCTGCCGCGCCGGATGCCGCGCCCGGCGCTGTTCGCGTTTCTCGGCAGCACGATCGGCAACTTCTACCCGCCCGCGGCCATCCGCCTGCTCGCGCGGGTGCGGGCCGCCATGGCGCCCGGCGATCGGTTCCTGCTCGGCGTGGACCTGCGCAAGGACATCGCGCGCATCGAGGCGGCCTACAACGACAGCGAAGGGCTCACCGCCGAATTCAATCGCAACATGCTGCTGGTACTGAACCATGAGCTCGGCGCCAACTTCGATCCGGAGGCGTTCGCGCATCGCGCGTTCTACGACACGGCGGCCCACCGGATCGAGATGCATCTCGTCTCGCGCCGCGACCAGCGCGTCGCCATCCCGGGGCTCGAGCCGGTGGTGTTCGCCGAGGGCGAATCCATCCGGACCGAGATCAGCTCCAAGTACGACCGCGAGAGCGTGGCGGCGCTGTTCGAGGCCGCGGGGCTTCGGATCGAGGCGTGGCCCACCGATCCGGCCACCCCGTTCGGCCTGGTCGTGGGGGCGCCGGCATGAGCGGGCTCGCGCGCGCGGCGCTGCTGGCGGACCTCGAGGCGAATGCCTTCGCCGCCCCGGCCGCCGCCGCGCTCAGCCCTCGCCGGATCGGCGCGGAGGCGGAGCTCATCCCGGTGGAGACGGCCACGGGGCGGCGGTGTCCCATCGACGAAGGTGAGGACGCGCCGCCGACGCTGCCGTTCCTCCGCCGGCACGGCGCCCGGCACGGCTGGGCCGAGGGCCGCACCCCGAAGGGCGCACCCTGCTTCCTCCTTCCCGGCGGCGGAGACCTGACGTTCGAGCCCGGGGGCCAGCTCGAGTACAGCTCGCCGCCGTGCCGCTCGCCGAGCGGACTGCTCACGCTGCTCCGCTCGGTGGTGCTGCCGCTCAGGGCGGCCGCCGCGGACGAGGGGATCACGCTGCTCTCGGTGGGGATCGATCCCGCGAATCCAGTCGAGGGCGCGCCGCTGCTGCTCCGCACCGGACGGTATGCGCGGATGGCGGAGTATCTCCAGCGCCGGGGCCCCGCCGGCGCGCGCATGATGCGGCAGACGGCATCGTTCCAGATCAACCTCGACATCGACGACGAGCCATGGCTCCGGTGGCGGGTGCTCAACGCCGCGGCCCCGTGCTTCGTCGCGATATTCGCCAACTCGTCCGTGTACGACGGTGCCGACGCCGGCTGCCCCAGCATGCGCGCGCAGGTGTGGCGGGCCCTCGACCCCGCCCGGACGGGGCTTCCCTGGTCGGCGCGCGCGCCCGTCCGCCGCTACCTCGATTTCGCCCTGAACGCGCCGGCCTTCCTCCTGCCCGCTGTCGCGGGCGAGCACCGGCCGTTCGGCGAGTGGCTCACCCGCGCGCGCGTCAGCATGGAGGAGTGGCACGAGCACCTGACGACGCTCTTTCCCGAAGTCCGGCCCCGGGGTCATTTCGAGTTGCGCTCCTCCGACGCCGTGGCACCCGAGTGGTACGCGGCGCCGCTGGCGCTCGCGGCAGGGATCACCTGCCACCCGGGCTCGCTCCTGGCGGCCGCCGAGCTGCTGGGCGCTCCCGATGCCGCGCTGCTCGAGCGGGCGGGCCGGCTCGGCCTCCGTGACCCGGTGCTCGCACGGACGGCCGTCGATCTCGCGTCCATCGCGCTCGCGGGCTGCGCCGCCCTCGGTCCTGCCTGCTTCCACCCGGCCGACCTCGAGCAGGCGCGGGCGTTCTTCGAGGAGTACACCCGGCGGGGCCGCTGCCCGGCGGATGAGCTGCACGCGGCGGAGATGGCGGTGTAGCGACGCCCGACCTCGCGAAAGTGTGAGGGATGTCACCAACCCTCCCGTGCCGCGGCCCTAACTTCAGCCCCCTTACCCGAACGGCACCTGTCTCAGCAACCTCGATTCCGGTCGGCCGTTCTCCACTACATGCCCGCGAGCGGCGCCGCCGGGGCGGCGGCTCGGGGGTAGCGCATCCAAGGGAGGACTGACCCATGATGGCTCGCAGCACGAACACCAGCGACGTCACGCCCGGCACCCGGGGCGGAACCGTCGTCGGTCTCTTCACCGACCGCACTGACGCGGAGAACGCCATCCGCCAGCTCAGGGACGCGGGATTCGCGGAGAAGCAGATCGGTCTCGCGATGCGCGATCGCGACGAGCAGCGCCAGCTCATCGAGGACACGGGAACCACGGCCGCCGAGGGCGCCGCGGTGGGCGCGGTAAGCGGCGGCGTGCTCGGTGGGCTCATCGGCCTGCTCGGCTCGCTCCTCATCCCGGGGATCGGGCCCATCGTCGCGGGCGGGGTGCTCGCCTCGACGCTTGCGGGCGCCGGCATCGGCGCGGCCGCCGGTGGGATCATCGGCGCCCTGATGGGTCTCGGGGTTCCCGAGGCCGATGCCCAGCATTTCGACCGCGGCCTTCGCTCGGGCGGCGTGATCGTCACCGTGGACGCGGGTGACCGCGTCGGCGAGGCGATCGCGATCCTCGAGCACAACCACGTGGACCTCGGGCCCTCGGGCGTCGAGCGCTTCCGGACGGCCTCCGGCGCCAGTGCCCTGGGCGCCGCCGGCCTGGAAGACGAACAGCGCCTGAAGCTGCGCGAGGAGCAGCTCGACATCCAGAAGGAGCAGGTGCGGGCGGGCGAGGTCCGGGTCCGGAAGGAGGTCGTCACCGAGCAGAAGAGCATCGACGTCCCGGTCAACCGGGAGGAAGTCGTCATCGAGCGCCGGCCCGCCGCGGAAGTGGAGGCCTCGGGGACCCCGGTCGGCGAGGACAAGGAGATCCGGATTCCGCTGAGCGAGGAGCGGGTCAACGTGGAGAAGCGGCCCGTGGTTCGCGAGGAGATCGACGTCGGGAAGCGCACGGTCAAGGACACCGAGCGCGTCGCCGACAGCGTGCGCCGGGAAGAGGCACGCATCGAGACCGAAGGCAAGGCCTCCGTGCGCTCGGCGGGCGCGGGGACGCCCTTCCGGGGGAAGGAGCGTCGCCGCCGCCGGGACGCCAGCTACGCCGGCCCCGAGCGTCGCGAGGCGCAGCTCTAGCGGCGTCACTCCGGACGCACGCTCGTCGCCGTGTGAGCACGCTCACCCATGCCGCCGCGCCAGGCCTTTAGCTTGACGCGGCGGTAGTGCTGCACGGCTGACTCGCGCGCATCGGGGATCGAGGCATGGCGGACTACAATGGCGGGCACCTGGATCAGGAGACGACCGGCCGGACGGTGGTGGGCCTCTTCAGCGACGGCGGCCGAGCCGAGGCCGCGATCCGCGAGCTGAAGGCCTCCGGCTTCACCGACGAGCAGATCGGCGTCGCCACCCGGGACGGGGGCGGGCGGCGCGACCTCACGGCCACCGGCGCGCTGGGCGGCGGACTGCTCGGCGGGCTCATCGGCCTGCTCGGCTCGCTGCTGATCCCCGGCGTCGGTCCGGTCGTCGTGGGCGGAGTGTTGGCCTCGACGCTGACCGGCGCCGGCATCGGTGCGGCGACCGGCGGGATCATCGGCGCGCTGGCGGCGATGGGCGTGCCCGAGCAGGACGCACAACATTTCGATCTGGGGCTCCGCTCCGGCGGCACGCTGGTGACGGTGAACGCGGGGCCGCGCACCCGTGAGGCGCTGGCCCTGCTGGAGCGGCACGGCATGGACTTCGGTCCCTCCGGCCGAAAGCGCTACGGCATCTCCAATCTGCTGGGCTCCCGCGAGCCCTACACCGGACGCGAGCGGCGCGCGCGGCGCGACTCGGCGTACGGCGGCCCCGAGCGGCGGCTCGCGGGTCTGTCTTTGTGATCTGGAACCCGGTCGGGGTATCGATGCGGCGCGTAGCTTGATCGGGACTCGAACGAGGAGCAGACCATGAAGCGCCTCATCATCCTGGCCGTCGCCGCCTCGCTCGCTGGCTGCCACAGCCGAACGGACGAACCGGCCGGGGCGGCCCCCGACCGCGGGGACTCGACCGCCACGACGACGACCGTGGATCCGGAGCGCACGGGCCCGCCGGGCACGCAGGGACGGCCGAGCGGCTCCGAGATAAACGTGGACAGCGTCACGGCCGATTCGGGCGCGATGCGCGTGCACGTCGATACCACCACTGATTCCCTGCAGGCCCGCCGGTCCATTCCCCAGGACACGCTCGGGCCGAGCACGCCGGACAGCGCGAGCGGCGCCGGCTGGACGGACAGCATGAGGACGGACACGACCAGCCGCTGAGCCGTCACTGGCGGAGCGGTCCCGAGGGGGGAGGGCGAATGGCGCCCTCCCCCCTCGGGCCTGCAGATTACGTGATCCCTTCCAGGAGCGCGCTCGTGAAGGCCATCCGGATCCACGCCACCGGCGACGCCGGCGTCCTGCGCGAGGAAGACGTCGAGGTCCCGCGTCCGGCGCCGGGCCAGGCGTTGCTCCGCGTCGAGGCGGCGGGCGTCAACTTCGTCGAGATCTATCAGCGCACCGGTCTCTACAAGGTCCCGTTGCCGTTCACCCTGGGTTCCGAGGCGGCCGGCACGGTCGAGGCGGTGGGCTCGGGGGTCACGCTCGTCCAGCCGGGCGATCGGGTCGGCTCGATCGACGTGCTCGGCGCCTACGCCGAATACGCGCTCGCCGACGCCGAGCGCCTGGTGCCGCTGCCGGACCGGGTCGGCACGCGGCAGGCGGCGGCGGTGCTGCTGCAGGGGATGACCGCCCACTACCTGACCACCTCCACCTATCCCCTGCACCGGGGCGACACCTGCCTCGTGCACGCGGCCGCGGGCGGCGTGGGGCTGCTGCTCTGCCAGCTGGCCAGCCGGCGCGGCGCCCGGGTCATCGGCACCGTCTCCACCGAAGCCAAGGCGGCGCTCGCGCGGGAGGCCGGCGCGGACGACGTCATCCTCTACACCCGGACCGACTTCGCCGCCGAGGTGAAGCGCCTGACCGGCGGCCGGGGCATCCAGGTGGACTACGACTCGGTGGGCCGCACCACCTTCGAGAAGGGGCTCGACCTGCTCACGCCGCGCGGCATGATGGTGCTGTACGGGCAGAGCAGCGGTCCCGTGGAGCCGTTCAACCCGCAGGTGCTGAGCACCAAGGGGTCGCTGTACCTGACGCGCCCGAGCCTCGGGCACTACACCGCGACCCGCGCCGAGTTGCTCGAGCGCGCCGGTGACGTGCTCGGCTGGGTGGCCGACGGCTCGCTGGCGCTGAGGATCGACCGGGAGTTTCCGCTCGCGCGGGCCGCCGACGCCCAACGGGCGCTCGAGAGCCGCGGGACCACCGGCAAGCTGCTCATCGTGCCGTGACCGCGCCGCTGCCGCCGCTGGTCTCGACCGAGTGGCTCGATGCCCGGCTCGGCGGCCCGGGACTTCGGGTGGTGGACGGCTCCTGGTACCTGCCCGCCAGCGGCCGCGATCCCGCCGCGGAGTACGCGGCCGGACACATTCCCGGCGCAGTGTTCTTCGACCTGGACGCGACCAGCGATCCGGCCTCGCCGCTGCCGCACATGCTCCCGGATGCCGGCAGCTTCGCCCGGCGCATGGCCGGGCTGGGACTGAGCGACACGGACGATCTCGTCGTCTACGACGGATCGGGGGTCAACCTGAGCGCGCCGCGCGTGTGGTGGACCTTCCGCGTCTTCGGACACGACCGGGTGGCGGTACTCGATGGCGGCCTGGTCAAGTGGCGGCGCGAGGGTCGGCCGCTGGAGGCGGGCACGGTCGCCGCGGCACCCGGACGGTTCACCGCGCGGCTCGATCGCGTGGCGGTACGCGATCTCGCGGCGGTCCGTGCCAATCTCGAGACCGGGGCCGAGCAGGTGGTGGATATGCGATCCGCCGGCCGGTTCGCCGGCACCAGCCCCGAGCCGCGCGCCGGGCTCCGCGGCGGCCACGTCCCGGGCAGCCTGAACCTGCCGTTCGACGAACTGGTGTCGGGGGACGGCACCCTGCTTCCGCGCGACGCGCTCCGCCGGCGTCTCGCCCTGGCGGGGATCGATCCCGCCCGCCCGATCATCGCCACCTGCGGCTCGGGCACGAGCGCCTGTGCACTGGTCTACGCGCTGCACGTGCTGGGAAACGACCGCGTGGCGCTCTACGACGGCGCCTGGACCGAGTGGGGCGGGAGGGACGATACGCCGGTGGCCACTGGACGAGCCGTCGGCTGACGACAATCCGTCATCCTGTCGACCATCCGCCATGGCTGTGAATCCACCACGCGGCCAGGGGTCACGAAGCCCGTCAGCGCGACGGCGGCGCCAGGTTCCCGCACGCCACGATCGTTCCCATGTTGTTCGCCGACGCGTGGACGTTCACGAAGTACTGGCCCACTCGCGGCATCTGCACCGGCAGGATCGCGTCGGCTTCCGCCTTGCCCTTGCCGTTCACCTTGAGGATCGGGTACGCGTCCGCGGGGCCCAGGATCCCCCGGTCGGCGCCGCACTGGCCCACGTGGACGTGCCACGGGTGCCGGCCCCCGGGCAAGGCGTTCGCGATGGCGACGTGCGCTTCCGTCTGCGTGGTGTCCTTCTCGCGGATCCCCATCCACCCGGTGCCTCTCACCTGGGTGACGCCGACGAGCTGCCCCGGGGTCGCGAGCACCGCGTTCCACCGGCTGGCGACCGGCTGAACGTCCTGGTTGATGCGGACGCCGCCGCCCCCGCCGCAGGCGGCAAGGCCGATGGTGGAGAGGATCAGGCCGGCGGTAACCGAGATGCGCATGCGAGCCTCCGGGGCGGGACGCCGATGTCGTGTCCCGGCCTATATGGAGTTTCGCGTGCGTTCGCTGCGGTGACGAGCGACACAGGTGCTACCGGCGCGGCTTGCGCGCGCCGCACGCGCGGAGCAGCCGCCCCGGAGCCGGATGATTGGGGAACAGCTCCCGGGCCGCCGCCGCGTGCGGACCGGCGCGGTCGCAGCGGCCCGCCCGCGCCCATGCCCGCGCCAGCAGCATCCTGATCCGGTAGCTCCCCGGGTCGATCGCGGCGGCCCGTTCCATCGCGCCGCGGTCGCGGCCATCGAACACGCCGAGCGCGACCGTCTGCGCCGCGCTCCGGCGCAGGAACAGGAGCCCGACGAGCGCGACGAAGAGCAGCGCGCCCCGCCGTGATCGTCGCGTGAGGGGGAACTCGCGGACCGGCCGGGCGGACGATGCCAGCGCGCCCACGATGGTCCAGGCGAAGAGCGTGGGCAGCGGCAGCAGCAGCACCGCGTCGAACGCGCCCACCACCGCCACCGCGAGCAGCGTGGCGACGATGGTGAGATCGGCGAGCGCCGGCGCCCGGCGCGGCCCCCGCCGCACCCGGGCCCAGGCGCCCAGCGCCATCGTGGCGCCGACCAGCGTCAGCAGCACCAGCGCGAGGTAGCCGCGCTCCGACGCCATCGCCATCCAGTCGCTGCTGGGCCATGGATTGGTGGGGATGATGTCGTCCTCGTCGAACGACGGATCGCCCGGGGACATGTACAGCGGATAGTGCACCGGCCAGTTGCCGGGCCCGACGCCGAGCAGCGGGTGCCGGTCCGCCATCGCGAGCGTGTTGCCGTACTGGATCAGCCGCCCGCGCCCGCTCCCCTCCTTGTAGTTGGCCAGTCCGGTGAGCGACTCCAGGTAGGGCGAGTCGGACCGCCAGTTGAGCCGGTTGGGCAGCAGCAGCGCCAACACCAGACCCGCCAGCGTCACCGTGGCCAGCCGCACCACCCGGCGACGGAGCCGCGCGTCACTCCACAGCCGTCCCACCCAGAGACCCTCGATCGCGAGGAACGCCCCGGCGACGCCGGCGCCGAGCCACGCGGCCCGCGAGCGCGACAGCACCAGCGCGCCCGCGCACAGCGCGATCCCGGCGGCGCCGAGCGTGAACCGGCCGCGGGTACGCGCCTGGATCGTGGCGTACAGCAGCACCGGCAGGCCGATCGTGACCAGGTGCGCCATGAAATTGCGGTTGCCGAAGGTGCCGCCCGGCGCCCGCGTCAGGCTCGCGAGATCGGTGGTGGTGACGAGCCCGTACGCCTGCGCCAGGCCGGTCATGGCGCCGAGCACCACCGCGCCCGCCAGACCCGTGAGCAGCGCCTCGCGGAGCCCGGCGCGCGCCACCGCCCGGCCGCACCAGAAGAGGGCCGCACCCGCCAGACTCACGCCGAGCGCGCGGAAGGCGAGCCATCCGTTGGTCGCGAACAGCGCCGAGACCGCGGACACGCCGAGAAAGCCGGCCAGCAGCGCGTCCACCATGAACACCGTGAGCCGGCGCGCGGAGGCCAGGCACAACAGCGTCGCGCCAAGCGCCGCGACGGTGAGGACCAGCTCCTTGGGAAAGGTGTAGCGGTCGAGCAGGAACACCGGATACGGCAGCACGGCGAGAACCACGGCGACCGCGGCCACCTGGAGCACGACCGCGGCGAGGCCGACGGCCGCCGGCGCGTCCGGAAATCGGGCAGGCGCGTAGCGCGGCTGGGGCGTGGCAGCGCGCCGCGGGGGGTACTCGATCGGCAAGGTCCGCTCCTGGGGAACGACGGGTCGGCGGACCAAAGTATAACATGCCCTTGCGTCCTGCCGGTGCGGGCGCAGGATTCGAGAATGTACGCCGCCACGACCGGGTCCGTCCGCTATCGCTTTCCCGATCTGCGTACCCTGCTCGCCAGGGCCTCACCGCTGCGCTCGGGCGATGCGCTGGCCGGGCTCGCGGCGGCCAGCGCGGAGGAGCGGGTCGCGGCGCAGATGGCGCTGGCCGATACGCCGCTCGGAACCCTGCTCGACGAGGCCGTGATCCCGTACGAGCAGGACGAAGTCACCCGCCTCATCCTCGATTCGCACGACGCCGCGGCGTTCGCGGCCGTCCGCCATCTCACCGTCGGCGGCTTCAGGGAATGGCTCCTCTCGCCCGCGGCCACGCCGGAAGCGCTGGCCGCGCTCGCCCCGGGCGTCACTCCCGAGATGGCCGCGGCGGTGTCCAAGATCATGCGACTCCAGGATCTGGTGCTGGTGGCGCGGAAGTGCCGGGTGGTGACCCGGTTCCGCGACACCATCGGCCTCCCCGGACGGCTGAGCGTCCGGCTGCAGCCCAACCATCCCACCGACGACCCGCGCGGCATCGGTGCCGCGATCATCGACGGACTGCTCTACGGCAGCGGCGACGCCGTGATCGGCATCAACCCGGCCAGCGACAGCCCGGAGGCGGCCATCGCGCTGCTCGAGATGGTCGACGAGCTGCGCGAGCGGTTCGCCATTCCGACCCAGAGCTGCGTGCTGGCCCACGTGACCACCACCCTCGAGGCCATGCGTCGCGGCGCGCCGGTGGACCTGGTGTTCCAGTCCGTTGCCGGCACCGAGGCCGCCAACGCCGCCTTCGGAGTGACGCTCGGGCTGCTGGCGGAGGCGCACGACGCGGCCGTGTCGCTTGGCCGCGGACCGCCGGGCGCCAACCTGATGTACTTCGAGACGGGGCAGGGAAGCGCGCTCTCCGCCGAGGCACACCACGGCGTGGACCAGCAGACCTGCGAAGCCCGCGCGTACGCCGTGGCCCGCCGGTTCGAGCCGCTGCTGGTGAACACGGTGGTCGGCTTCATCGGGCCGGAATACCTCTACGACGGCAAGCAGATTACCCGGGCCGGGCTGGAGGACCATTTCTGCGGCAAGCTGATGGGCCTGCCGATGGGCTGCGACGTCTGCTACACCAACCACGCCGCCGCCGACCAGGACGACATGGACGCCCTGCTGACGCTGCTGGCCGCCGCGGGCGTGACCTACGTGATGGGCGTGCCGGGAGCGGATGACGTGATGCTGGGCTACCAGAGCACGTCGTTTCACGATGCCCTCTACGTGCGGGCGCTGCTCGACCTCCGCCCGGCCCCCGAGTTCGAACGGTGGCTGCAGGAGATGGGAGTCTTCGACGACTCCAACCGGCTGCTGCCGCCGCGCGGGCGCGCGCTGCGGCTGCTGGGGCAGCAGCCCTGACGGTGAGTCGCCGCCGCCGCACTCACCCGCAGCAGGTGATTTGGCGCACCGCACCGACTCCGCCCGAGGACACATGGTACACCCCCTTATCACGTGGGTGACCGGAACCGCGGGGGCCGCAGGCCAGCCGCGGCACAGGAGCGACACGATGACGATGCCCAACACGACGACGACTCCGTCCCCCGCCGGCGCGCCCGACACGGAGACGAGCAGCGAATCGAGCACCGGAGGAGCCCGGGCCCAGATCCGGGAAGTGAAGGACCAGGTGGTCGACCAGGCCAAGGACACCTTCCGGCGGGCTCGGGACAGCGCCACCAGCAGCCTGAGCACCAGCCGGAACGAGACCGCGGACCGCATCAGCGGGATCGCCAGCGCGTTCCGGCGCACCAGCGACAGTCTGCGCTCGGAGAACCAGGAGCGGGTCGCCAACCTGACCGATACGCTGGCGGAGCAGGTGGAGCGGCTCTCGTCCTACCTGCGCGACCACGACCTCAAGGACGTCCGCAACGACGTCGAGAGCCTCGCCCGGCGGCAGCCGGCCGTCGCGATCGGCGCCGCGCTGGCGCTCGGCATGCTCGGCGCCCGGTTCCTGAAGAGCTCGCAGCGCGGCGACCGCGATGAGGGGGAGCGGGCCGGGTGGAAGAGCGATGAGTGGAGCGGAGGAAGCTATGGCGGAGCTTAGATCGAGGACCGGCGAGGAACGCTCGATCGGCGAGCTGTTCGGCGAGCTCTCGCAGGACATGGCGCTGCTGGTGCGGCAGGAGACCCAGCTCGCCCGGACGGAGATGCAGCAGAAGCTCTCGAAGATCACGACGGACCTCGTGGCCCTGGCGACGGGCGGCATCGTCGCCTACCTGGGCGGGCTGGCCCTGACGGCGTTCGTCATCCTCCTCCTGATCGATCCCATCGGGCTCAAGCCCTGGCTGGCCGCGCTGATCGTGGGCGTGGTGCTGGGGGTCGTCGGCTGGGTCATGCTGCAGCGCGGGCTGAAGGAGCTGAAGCGGACCGACCCGACACCCCGGCGGACCGTGGATTCCATCAAGGACGACATCCAGTGGGCGAAGGAGCAGCGGCCATGAACGAATACCAGCGGCATGAGTCGGAGCGGGAGTTCACCGCGGACGAGTCGGCGCCCGAGCGGTCGCCCGAGGAGATCGAGCGGGACATCGAGCGCACCCGGGAGCGGATGAGCAGCAACATCGACGCGCTGGGCGATCGGCTCAGCCCGGACAACCTGAAAAGTCAGGCGAAAGAGGCGATCACCGGGAAGGCCCAGGACGTCGTGTCCAACGTGGGGGATCAGGCACGCCAGACCGGGTCGCGGGTCATCGACTTCATCACCCAGAACCCGCTGCCGGTCGCCGCGGTGGGGCTCGGCGCCATCTGGCTCTTCAGCCTCCGCAACCGGAGCGAGGTATCCGGCGACCGCATGGCCCGCTTCGCGTACACCGGTCCCGAGCGGCGCGAGCCCAACGGTCGTCCCAGCCTGGGCCGGCGCCTGGCCGACCGGGCCGAGCACATGAAGGACAAGGTGAGCGACGTGGCGGCGCACGCCGGCGAGCGCACCGGCGAGCTCAAGGGCCGGATGCAGGAGCGCGCGGGCGAGCTGGGAAGCGGCGCGAAGGAGCGGGCGCGCGAGGCCAGGGGCGGCCTCGAGCGGATGACGCACGAGAACCCGCTCGCGATCGCCGTGGGCGCCGCGGTCATCGGCGTGGCCCTCGGCATGCTGCTGCCCGAGAGCGAGCGCGAGCGGGAGATGATGGGGCCGGCGCGGGACCGATTGGGCGACCGGGTCCAGAACACCGCCGAGCGGGTCAAGGACGCGACCGTCGAGGCGGGGCGCGAGATCAAGGACACGGTCAAGGAAGAGGTGTCGTACCACGGCCCCGAGGTGAAGAGCACGTTGAAGGACGCCGCCGCCACGGTCGGGCAGCAGGTCAAGGAGTCGGCCAGCCGCGTGGCCCAGGAGGCCAAACAGGAGGCCGGACGGAAGCCGCCCACGGGCGGCATGGGCTGAGCGGCATGGGCCTGAAGGAAGGGTTCACGCTGCTCAGGGACAGCGGCAAGGATTTCCTGGACGACGACTGTCCGACCCAGGCGGCTGCCCTGTCGTACTACACGATCTTCTCCCTCCCGGCGCTGCTGCTGCTGATTCTGCTCATCCTGGGGGCCGTGCTCGACCCCCGGGACGTGCAGGCGCAGCTCGAGGGGCAGTTCGGCGCGCTCATGGGCCCCTCCGCGACCGAACAGATCCGCACCATTCTTCAGCAGGCACGCCAGCCGGGGTCGGGCGGTCCGCTCACGACCGTGCTCGGCATCGCGGCGCTCCTCTTCGGCGCCACCGGCGCGTTCGGCCAGCTCCAGGCGGCGCTCAACCGGACCTGGGAGGTCACGCCCGACCCGGAGAAGGGAGGCTGGAAGGCGGTCCTGCTCAAGCGCGTCTTCTCGTTCGGCATGATCCTCAGCATCGCGTTCCTGCTGCTGGTCTCGCTGGCGGTGAGCGCCGCGCTCTCCGCCTTCGGCGGCGCGCTCGGCGCGTTCCTGCCCAGCGGTGTCTCGGCGCCGCTGCTGCAGATCGTCAACCAGATCATCTCGCTGCTCGTGATCGCCGGCCTGTTCGCGGCGATCTTCAAGGTGCTGCCCGATGCCCGGGTGTCGTGGCGGGACGTGTGGGTCGGCGCGGGGTTCACCGCGCTCCTGTTCGTGCTCGGCAAGTTCCTCATCGGCTTCTATCTCGGGCAGAGCAACCCGGGCGAGGCGTTCGGGGCCGCGGGCAGTCTCGCCATCATGTTCATCTGGATCTACTACTCGTCGATGATCCTGCTGTTCGGGGCGGAGTTCACCCAGGTCTGGGTGAAGCGGCACGGGAGCGGCATTGCGCCCGCCAAGGGCGCCGTGCGGGTCCTCGAAGAGAAGCGGCACATCAGGGAGGGGCAGCCCGCCCCGGCGTAGCCGGGCGGCCCCGGGTTGCCTCGAGTGAGCTCGCGGGACGCGGAGCACGGCCGGAAGCACGGTCGTGCTCCGCTGCCTATCTTCACCCCATGCAGTCCGCAGCGACGGGACACCGCGGCAGCCTCTACCCCCGGATCTACGCGGTGGTCCGGCGGATTCCGCGGGGACGCGTGGCCACCTACGGCCAGGTGGCGGAGCTCGCCGGTCTGGCCGGCCGCGCCCGCCAGGTGGGCTACGCGCTCCACGCGCTCCCGGCCGGGAGTACGGTCCCGTGGCACCGGGTGCTGAACGCCGCCGGAGCCGTGAGCCGCCGGGCCTCGCCGGGCGGCGAGCTCACGCAGCGGCAGCTGCTGGAGCGCGAAGGGGTACGGTTCGATGGGCGCGGACGGGTCCGGTTCGCCGTCGTGCGCTGGCGTCCGCGGGCGCGTCGCTGACTCGGCCGACGGTGGCTCTCCGTGGCCGTTCCGTGATTTGACCAACCTCGTTCAGCCCCAGGAGTGCGCGAACATGCGGATCGAGCGGACGGGCGATACCCCGATCGGGCCGGCGCAGGCGGAACCCGACCCGTGGCTCGCGCTCCGCGCCCTGACCCCGGCCCGGATCGCCCTCGGCCGGGCCGGGGTGAGCCTCCCCACCGCGGCCCATCTCGCCTTTCAGCTCGCCCACGCCCGCGCGCGGGATGCGGTTCAGGACGCGCTCGACGCGCCGCGCCTGCTCGAAGTGCTATCGGCGCTGGCCATCGGGGCAGTCGAAGTCCGGAGCGCCGCGCCGGATCGCGCCACCTATCTCCAGCGCCCGGATCTCGGCCGCCGGCTCGAGCCGGCCTCGCGGGCGGCGCTGGCGGCGGTGGCGGCGCCGGAACGCGCGGATGCCGTGTTCGTCGTGGCCGACGGGCTCTCCGCCCGGGCCGCCCAGGGCCATGCCCCGGCGGTACTCGCCGCGTTGGTGCCGCGGCTCCGGGAGGCGGGCTGGCGGCTCGCGCCCGCGGTAGTCGCCCTGCAGGGGCGTGTCGCCCTGGGCGACGAGATCGGTGCGCTGCTCCAGGCCCGTCTCGTCCTCGTGCTCCTCGGCGAGCGGCCCGGCCTCAGCGCACCGGACAGCCTGGGCGCGTATCTCACCTGGAACCCGCGCCCCGGCCGCACCGACGCGGAACGGAACTGCGTCTCCAACATCCGACCGGAGGGACTGGTGCCCGCACAGGCGGCCGACAGGCTGTGCCATCTGATGCTGGAAGCCGCGCGGCGGCGGCTCTCGGGCGTCGCGCTGAAGGACGACCGCCGGACGCTCCAGCCATGATCGTCCACGTCCTGGGCGTACCGATGGATCTGGGTTCCGGCCGGCGCGGCGTGGACATGGGGCCGTCCGCCATCCGCATCGCCGGCCTGGAGGCGCGGCTCCAGGAGCTGGGCCATACGGTCGTGGACGATGGCGACATCACCATCCGGAACATGGAGGAGCTCAAGGTCGGCGACGTGCGCGCCCGCTACCTCGCCGAGATCGCCCGCGCGGCGGTAGTGGCGTGCCGGAAGGTGGATCGCATCATGAGCCGCGGAGACTTTCCGCTCGTGCTCGGCGGCGATCACTCGATCGCCGTGGGCACCGTGTCGGGAATCGCCGCCTGGTGCCGGCGCGAGGGGAAGAAGCCGGGGCTCCTGTGGGTGGACGCGCACGGGGACATCAACACGCCGGAATCGTCCCCTTCGGGCAACATCCATGGGATGCCCGTGGCGGCGCTGCTCGGGTACGGGCCGGACAAGCTCACCGGGATCGGCGGAAAGTTCCCCAAGCTGGATCCCGCGAACGTGGCGCTGGTCGGAATCCGCAGCCTGGACGAGGGCGAGAAGCACCGCCTGAAGCAGACCGGGGTGCAGGTCCACACCATGGCGGACATCGACCGGCACGGGATCCATCGGGTCATGAAGAAGGCGCTCACCCGGGTCACCGAAGGCACCGACTGCGTGCACGTGAGCTTCGACCTCGACGCGGTGGATCCCACGGTGGCGCCCGGCGTGGGCACGCCGGTGAAGGGCGGCCTCGACTACCGCGAGGCGCACCTCATCATGGAGCTGCTCAACGACTCGGGGGTCATGACGTCGCTCGAGCTGGTCGAGGTGAATCCGATCCTGGACCAGGGGAACGCTTCGGCGGCGTTCGCCGTGGAGCTGGTCCAGTCCGCGTTCGGCAAGAAGATCCTGTAGCGTCAGGCGGCCGGCGGCGCCGACCGCCGGTCGAGGACCGTGCGAACGGTGCGAGTGAGCACATACGGGGGGAAGGGCTTCTGGAGGAACGGCGCGCGGGGGTGGAGCAGGCCGCGCCGGATGTTCTCGTCGCGCCCGTCCGTCGAGGTGAAGATCACGGGGGTGTGCGGCCACAGCGCCCCGAGCGAAATGCCGAGATTGTAGTCGCGCGAGGCCGGCGGGGTGAGATCGATCAGCAGGAGATCCACTTCCGCGCCGTGGCGCTCGACGCACCACTGCGCCTCCACCGAGTGGCCGGCTGGAATGGCGGTATAGCCCTCGGCCCTCAGCACGCGGCAGACGTGCGTCCGCAGCGCCTCGTCCTCGTGCACGACCAGAATCGTCTCGCGAGACCGGGTCATCGGCAGTGCTCCACGGCATGTTGATGGGGATGTGCAGACAGGCCGGTGGATTTGCTGCACGACGCGGGCCAGACGCGCTCACGAGGGAAGGTGGTCGTCCGCGCCGCTCGCGCCCTCTGGTGAATCGCGGCGTTCCGGCACATCGCGACAGCGAGGCGGCGCGCCGGTTGGTGACCACAGTCACGGTTCGGTTGTGGCGCGGCCGATAGGTTCCCCACGTGGTTGCCGGTATCGATCTCGTCGTGACTCTCCTCCGCCGCTCGGTCGCTTCCCGTCGATTCTCCGCAGCCACGTTGACAACCTGAGTTCCGACCTTCGCCGATCCCGTGTGCCCGTGACGCACCGGTGATCGGGCATCTCGCTGAAGTCCGTGCGGCTTCCGGACCAGCGTCTATTTCAGGATCGAGGAGGGCAGTATGGCTCGCGATGACTACAACGATTACGGCTGGCGTGGCCGGCAGCAGCCCGGTCAGTGGCGGCCCCAGGGGCAACCCTGGGCCGGAGGGGGTTACGCCCCGGGTGGCTACGGCTATGGTCGCGGCGGCTACGGCCAGGGCGGCTACGGCCAGGGCGGATTCGCGCAGGGCGGTTACGGTCCCGGCTGGTCCGGCCAGGGCGGACAGGGGCGAGGTGGGTATGGCCAGGGCGGCTACGGGCCGGAGACCTTCGGCCAACACCGAGGCGGTCAGCCGGGCTGGCAGGCGCGCGAGCACGAGGGCATGTACGGGCAGCCTGGGCAGAGCCAGGGTGGTTACGGGCAGGGCTGGTCGGGGCAGGGCGCCTACGGCGAAGGCCGCGTGGCCTGGCCCGAGCAGCGGGAAATGTCGGGGCGTGACTATTCGCGTGAGGAGCACGGGACCGAGTCGACTCGCGACCGCGAGGCCTGGCGTGGCGGCTTCGGCCAGGGTGGCTTCTCCGGTCAGCAGCGCTACCAGCAGAGTCAGAGCCAGCAGGAGATCCGGCGCGGGCAGTTCGCCGGCCGCGGGCCGAAGGGCTACAAGCGCGGCGACGACCGGATCCGCGAGGACGTCAACGAGGAGCTGACTCGCAACCCCGACATCGACGCCACCGACATCGAGGTGAAGGTCGAGAACGGCGAGGTCACCCTGACCGGCACCGTGGACCAGCGCCGCACCAAGCGTCTCGCCGAGGACCTGGCGGAACGCTGTTCGGGCGTGCGCGAGGTCCATAACCAGCTCCGCGTGAATCGCGGGCAGGCCGCCAGCGAACACGAGAGCGAGACCAAGTCGCGGACGGGCCGCTCGGCATCGTCCGCCACCTCCTGACGCGCACGACGGAAGGGAAGCACATCATGGCACAAGGTGACTGGAACTATGGGAGCCGCACGGGCGGTGAGTCCGACCGCTGGCAGCAGGGCGGCAACCCGGAATACCGGCAGGGCTCATGGCAGGGCGGACAATGGCAGGGCGGCGGCCACGAGGGCGGTGGCTACCCGGGTGGTGGTTATCAGGCTGGCGGGTATCAGGGCGGAGGCTACCAGGGTGGCGGCTACCAGGGTGGTGGCTATCAAGGTGGCGGTTATCAGGGCGGCGGGTACCAAGGTGGGAGTTATCAGGGTGGTGGTTTCCAGGGCGGCGGATACCAGGGCAGCGGCCAGCAGAGCGGCGGCTTCCAGGCTGAGGGATACCGGAGCGGCCCGCCTCAAGGCGGTGGATTTCAGGGCGGCCCCGGCTGGGAGCAGATGAGGAATCTCGGACGCGGGTACGGTGAGACGTACGGCGGCGGGATGGGCCAGGGCGGTGGACAGCAGGGCTTCCAGGGTGGCTACGGCGGCCAGAGTTACGGTGGCCAAGGCTATGGCAGCCAAGGCTATGGCAGCCAGGGCTATGGCAGCCAGGGCTACCAGAACGCCTACGGCCCGGGCGGACCTGAAGGGCCGCAGTACGGGAACTTCCGGCCCGGGTACGGCTCACCCGAGGAATACGGCGGCCGCGAATACGGGACGCAGGGGTTTGGCGGTCAGGGCTCCAGCATGCAGGCCTACGGCAGCCAGGGTTACGGCGGCCAGAGTTACGGCGGCCAGGGCTACGGCTCGCCGGCCTACCCCTCCCAAGCCTACGGCCAGCCCGGCTCCATGGGTTATTCCGGCATGAGCCAGAGCCCCGCGTACGTCTACGGCTACGTCCTCACCACCTACACCGGACGGGGCCCCAAGGGCTACCGGCGGTCCGACGACCGCATCCGCGAGGACGTCAGCGACGACCTCACCCGCCATCCCGAGATCGACCCGAGCGAGATCGAGATTCAGGTGCAGGACGGCGAGGTGACCCTCACCGGCACGGTGGAGAGTCGCCATGCCAAGCGGCTCGCCGAGGATCTCGCCGAGCAGTGCTCCGGCGTGCAGCAGGTGCACAACCGGCTGCGCGTTCAGGGCAAGCAGGAAGAGCACGCGGCGCAGGGCACGGGGCAGCAGCATCAGCAGCAGCAGGGCGAGACGGCGCGCTCGCGTGGAGGTCGGTCGGGCGGCGGCACGGGCTGACCGGCATTCGCGGGCAACGGGGGGTATGCCTCGGCAGGTGTCCGGGGTGTACCCCCTGTACCGTCTCCGATCCTTTCGCCGGCTGTGTGTCGGCCGTCACACGCGGGGGCGGTGCTGGAGCGACGCGGATGCCGCCGAACCGGTTCATAGTATGTGAGCTGCAGGACGGGATCCACGAGCAAAGGAGGGCCACGTGACCCGCAAGATGCCGACGCTGTTCGCCGCCGTACTCCTGCTGTCGGGCGCGCGGGGCCTGGCCGCACAGGAGGCCGAGACCTCACCGAGTCCCACGCTGCCGAGCGACACGCTGGAGGCCAACTACGCCCCCCGCAGCGTCCCCGGGCCGATGCCGGAGCTGGCCCCGACCCTGCCGAGCGACACGCTGGACGCCACCGCTCCGGTGGACTCGTTCCCGACGGATCCGCTGGGCGAAGCGACCCCCGTGACGCCGGGAGACAGCGCCGCGCTGCGCGAGCTTCGGAGCTGGATCCACCGGCATCCCGATTGGGATGCGCCGCTCCCACCGGCGCGGGCGATTCTGGTGCGCGCGTGAGCGCTGCCCTTCAGGGCAGCGCCTTGAGAAAGCGAAGCATGTCGGCGGTCCGGTCGAACACTCTGACGCCCGGATCCGCCAGCGCGCGCTCCCGAGGCTCGAGCTTGAGATCGAGGTGAGGCCATCGCCGGTTGCCGAGATGCAGTGCGGCCGGCGGCGCGCCGATCCGCTCGCGGAACCGCTCGAGCTCGGCGATGTCGTTGGTGGTGGAAAGGACGTGGGACCATCCGGGCGCCGACCGGTTCTCCCGGTCCATCACGATCACGATCCATTCTCCGCCAGGAAGAAATCCACCGTCTGACGCACGACCGCCGGATCCCGCAGGATGGCGCGGTGACCCAGCCCCGTGGTCGTGATCAGCCGGGCCCCCGTCCACGTCGCGGCGATCTCCTCGGCGTGGCGGTACGGCACGTCCGGATCCTCGCGATCGTGCACGAGGAGGGCGGGTGCCAGGAGCGCGCGCGCGATCGTCGGCACGTGCAGCTCGTCCAGCCGGACGTCGAGGCGCAGCTCCAGGTTCCGCCGCATCGCCTGCCGCACGGCGGGTGAAAGCTGGAATTGGTCGGCGAACGCGTTCGTGAACGGGGTCACGTCCGCCGGCGCCGCCAGGAGGACGACGCGCTCCGCCCCGAGCCCGTCGCGCAGCGCCATCGTCGCGGCGGCTCCGCCGAGCGAATGGCCGACGAGTCCGTACACCGGGCCGACCGCCTCCGCGACCGACCGCAGCGCGCGCGCAAACTCGGGCAGCGAGGCGAGGCGGCCCGTCGAACCGCCGTGCGCCGGGGCGTCGTAGGCCACCACCCGGAACCCCGCCTCCGCCAGCGCGCGGGCCATCGCCTCGAACCGTCCGGCCCGGCTTCCCCAGCCGTGGACCAGTATCACCGCCGGGCCCTTGCCCCATTCCCACGCGGCCAACTCCTGCCCCTCGCTCCGCACCCCGAATTTGCGTCCGGTCGCCAGAAATGACTCGTCCCCGCTCCGGGGCTCGTGCCGGGGAGGGGTGCAGAAGATGGTCTCCGCCCACCGGGCCGCGACCTGAGGTGCCGCGGCGCCGACGGTGCGGAAGACCGCGCGGAGCGCGAGCACGCGGGCAGGGGGACGCTGCATGCGGGGAGTATGGCGGGGAGCGCGGCAGCGACGCAAACCGGGCGGCGCCGCTGCGTGACCACGGTCACCCGGCGGCGGCCGGTGGTGGGCTACCTTGAATGGGTTCGCACGAGACATTTCGTCAATTCCGTGGCATGGGGGAAGGTATGGCCGACGACGACCATGTTGCCCGCGGGGAGCTCGGCATCGACTGGAAGGCCGCGTGGGAGACCGAGGACAACTACTGGCAGGAGAACTTCAGCAGCCGGCCCTACGCGCTGGGACCCGACTACTACGACAAGTTCCGGCCCGCGTACCGGTATGGCTTCGTCTCCGCGCGGGACAACCTCGGCCGCTCCTGGGACGATGCGGAGCCCGACCTTCGCGAGGGCTGGTCGCGGTACCAGCAGGAGAGCGGGACTCCATCGGCCTGGGAAGAGATCAAGGCCGCCGTTCGCGATGCGTGGGACCGTGTGACCGGAGGACGCACGGTGGACGCCACCGACGAGGCGAACCGGCCTCACCTGCGCGAGTAGCGCCGTCCGCCGGGCCCCGGTGCATATTTCCTGAATGGCCGATTCCATTCGCGATCTGTTCTTCGGGGCCCCGGCCCGGGACCTCGTCGAGGCGGTCGAGCCCCGCCGCTCCTTCGACGACGTGGTCCTCCCCGAGCGGACCCTCCGCGCGCTGAACCACGCCCTCGCGCTCGTGCGCAAGCACGATCTCATCTTCCGCCAGTGGGGTCTCGCCGAGCGGCACAACACCGGCCTCGGCCTGGCGTTCCACTTCGCGGGCCCGCCGGGGACGGGGAAGACCATCTGCGCCGAGGCGCTGGCGTACACCCTCGACCGGCGGCTGCTCGTGGTGCGCTATTCCGAGCTCGAGTCGCGCTGGGTGGGCCAGACCGCCAAGCACGTCGCCGCGGTGTTCCGGGCCGCCGAACGGCAGGACGCGGTGCTCTTCTTCGACGAAGCGGACGCGATCGCGGGGCGCCGGTTCGCGTCCATGCAGGCGGCGGTCGACCGCGAGGCCAACTCGGTCGTCAACGTGCTGCTCCACGAGCTCGAGACCTTCCCGGGAGTGGTCATCTTCGCCACCAACCTGGCCTCCAACATGGATCCCGCGTTCGAGCGGCGCATCCGCACCCACATTCTCTTCGAGATGCCCAACGTGGAGGAGCGGGAGCGGATCTGGCAGGTGCAGCTGCACCCGCGCAAGACGCCGCTGGCCGACGACGTGGACTTCCGCGCGCTCGCCGAGGCCTACCCCAGGAGCGGCGGCGACATCAAGAACGCGGTGCTGAAGGCGGCCCAGATCGCCACCACCGAGCCGGGGCCCGATACCGGCAAGCGGATCCACCAGCGGCACTTCGTGCAGGGGATGGAGGAGGTCGTCGCGGGCACCGGGGTGATGGCCCAGTCGCTGTTCGACGAGCCCCCCGCCGGCGCCGCGGGCCTCATGGAGGAAATGTCGGAAGGGCAGGAGGCGCTCCGGGCGGAGCTCGCGCTGGTCGCCGAGCGGCTGGACGGCCTTGAGCGCCGCCAGGAGAAGCGGCTGCAGAAGCTGGACGAGCGGCAGGCCGCGGCGGCCAAGGCCGCTACCGACGCAGCGGAGTCCCGCGCCACCGCCGCGCGCGCCCGGATGCGCGCGATGTGGCTGGCCGTGATTGCCGCCTGCGTGCTGGCCCTCGCGGCGCTCCTGCTGCCGCTGATGCGTGCCGCCTGACCGCCTGGCGGCTAGGAGTACGTTGCGAAACCCCGCGTGGAGTCATCCTGAGCGGAGCGAAGGAGCCATGAGCAGACGCATGCCCCATGCGCACTGCGCGCTAATTCCGCTTCAGCAGCACGTCCTCGCTCCGCACGTTCGCACCGACCATCAGCACCAGCAGCCGCGACTCGTACCCGGGTGCGGTCACCCGCACGTACTGCGTGCGGCAGTTATCCACCAGCGCCAGATCGAACCGGAACCGGTACTCGCCGCCCTGGTCGGTGAAGGTGACGTACGGCGTGCCGAGCATCTGGAGGTGCGCGCCGGAGAGCGGCTTCCCGTCGTCCTTCCGGAAGATCTTTCCCACCGCCACGCCGAACTGCGTCCCGCCCGCCGAATCGTGCGCAGCCGGCTCCTTGGGGATGCACCGCTCCGGGTGATCGGGCAGGTACGCCTCCATCGGCCGGATCGCGCGCGGTCCCGCGCCGGGCTGCGGGCCGATCCGGGCGCGGCCGAAGATCCGCTTCGCCTCGGACTCCATCGTTGGCGCGGCGTCGGTGGTGGTGGTGGGCGATCCGCTCGTCGCGTCCCCCCCGGTACGCTCGCCGCCGGCGGGATCGTCGGTCGTCCGCTCCTCACCCGTGGAGCGCGTGGCCTCGGGAGGGGCGTTGGCGTCGGGCTCCGGAGCGTGCTGCTCCTTCTCGGGGGGCGGAGCCATCGCCTTTGGTGGCGTTGCCGGCGGGGGCGGCGGCTCCGGCGGCCTGGGTTTCGGGGGCGGCTGAGGCTCGGGTGTGGGCGGCTCCGGGGGCGGCACTTTGACCGCCGGAGGCGGCTCGAGATAGACCATCTGGACCTGCCGCGCCGGGTCGGTTGCCGGGCTCCCCCGGTCCTCGGCCGCCGGCTCCGCGGGCTGCCGCGTGAGCAGCACCGCCAGCACCAGAAGCGCCGCGTGGAGCGCGGCGCTCAGGGTGAGGGAGATCCACGGGCGCTGGGGGGAGGAAGCGACCATCGGCTTGGGCAACCCTGCAGGTCCTCGGAGTGGGGCGAGCGGGGAAATCTAGCCGCGCCGGCGGCGGCGGGCGGGCAGGCGGGCAGGGTCCCAGGCGGATGGTCGGCCAGGCGGACGTCGGCCAAGCGGGCGGTCGGCCAATCGGCCAGTCGGCAGGTGGGAAGTGTGCGAAGCAGCTCGCGAGTCACCCTGAGCGAAGCGAAGGGGGCATGACCCGAACTATGCCCCCTTCGCTTCGCTCAGGGTGACTCGCGGGCTGCTTCGCGGAACGTCGCGAACGTGCGCCGAGCGCTGGCATCTGTCCCTCGATCCCAGCGCTGGCATCTGTCCCTCGATGCGTCCGCCGCCCGCCCGCCTGACCACCTGACCGCCTGCCCGCCCGACCGCCTACGACACCGTCTCCCCCGCCCGCCACCCCCGCGCCCGCAGCCGCTCGATCAACTCCAGCACCACCGGCCGGTCCTGATGAACCGTGAGCACCAGCAGATCCCCCGGCCGCGCCCACGCCAGCGCATCCCGCACCGCCGCCAGCTCGGTGCCCGGACGGCTCA
>DASSBA010000012.1:0-29314 GCA_035699205.1 Gemmatimonadales bacterium | reverse complement strand
GGACGGCGGGTTCGGTCTTGGCCATAGGCTCCGTCATTTGGGGCTGGGGCCGGCAGCGGGCATCCAGCGGATCTCCTTCACGCGTCCGGTGCGGCCCGCGTTGAGGCGGCCGAGGATCCGGGGCGTCATCAGACTCAACTCGTTGGCCCACGCCGCCGTCGCGACGCGAACCCGGAGCACCCCGTCGGGGGTGACCGACTCGGGGGCGGTGACGGCCGCGATCTGCGGTCCGACCAGCTCCGCCCACTGCTCGATGATGCCCGCCTGCTGCAGCCGCTTCGAGAACCCCGACTGCCGGAGGTAGCTCGCGAGCGCGTCGGCCAGGGTGGCGGGGGGGCGCCGTTCCTTCACTCGAGGACCTTTCCGGCTTCCATCCGCCAGACCGGCAGGGCCAGGCCCGGCGGGAGCTCGTCCAGCCTCGGCGCCGTCAGAAAGACCTGGCGCTCGGGCGCGTCCAGCAGGCGGTGGGCCAGGCGCCGCTGCCGCTCGCGGTCGAACGCCGCGAACACGTCGTCGAGGAGCAGGGCCGGCTCGGTGCCGCGGGCCCGGCGCAGCGCCGCGAGCTCGATCAGCTTGAGCGCCACCGCGGCGCCGCGCTGCTGCCCGTTCGACCCGAACTCGCGGAGCGGCCGGCCCCCGACTTCGAGCACCAGATCGTCGCGGTGCGGGCCGATCGTCGTCAGGCCGCGGGCCTGGTCGCGCGGCAGCGCGGCCGCGAGCGCCGCGTCCCAGGCCTGGCGCTCGACGAGCCCCTCGCCGCTCCGGTACCGGAGCCGTGTCCCGTGCCCCTCGCCCAGGCATTCGAGCTCCGCCGCGAACTGCTCGGCGGCGTCCGCGGCCCACGCCGTGCGGATCCGGACGATCTCGGCGCCGGCGGCGGCCAGGGGCGCATCGAACGCGCGCGCCAGCTCGGTCCGGCCCTGCCGGAGCGCGCTGTTCCGCTGCGCGAGTGCGGCCCGATAGCGGGCCAGCGAGGTGAGATAGTGCCGGTTCGCGAGTGACAGGAGCCGGTCGAGGTAGCCCCGCCGCTCGGCCGCCGACCCGGTGGCCAACCCCACATCGTCCGGGAGAAACGAGACTGCCAGCCATTGGCCCACGGCATCCGCCACCCGCTCGGGCTCGCCGCCGTCCACCACGATCCGCTTGCGGCGTCCGGCGGAGCTCCAGGTGGTGCCGACCTCACGCGCGGCACCCCCCTCCAGCCGCGCCTCCACCTGGAACCCCGGGCCACCGAACCGCGCCACCTCCTGGTCGGGCGCGCCCCGGAACGAGCGGAAGAGCACCGGGTAGTACACCGCCTCGAGCAGGCTGGTCTTGCCCTGCGCGTTGGCGCCGAGGAGGGCCACGCCGGTGGCGGGAAGCTCGCGGTCGAGGTCCGCCAGGTTCCGGAAGCCTCGGGCCGCCAGATGGCACAGCCGCACTATCGAATGCGGATCTGGCGAGTGGCGGCGCGTCCGGTGTCGCCCAGCAGGTCCACGGCGAAGATCCGGATGGACGCGGTGTCGCCGGTGTGGTTGATGGTCGAGAGCTGCAGACCGAAGCTCACCGTATCCACCCCTCCCGCGTCCAGCGGCGCGAACCCCTGGTTGACCCCGCCGACCTCGAAGACCACCCTGTCCACCCCGTCCGGATCGCGCGACCGCCCCTGCACCAGCAGCAGGTCGCCGTCGGGCACCACGGTGTCGGCCGCGTCCGGCTGGAAGATCTCCGTGATCGGGCCCGAGCCACCGCTCGGATTCTCGGTCGGAAAGGTCAGCCGCTCGCGCTCGCCGCAGCCCGCCAGAACGGCGAGTGTACCCCACCAGATGGTCCGCATCGGAACCATGGAAAAATAGCCGGATCGAGGGTGAAATTGCAGGCTCATGACCCGGTGAATCCCGCGTTTCGCTTCTCCAGAAACGCCCGGGTCCCCTCCCGCATATCGGCGGTGGCGCTGAGGAGTCCGAACCAGGTCGCCTCGAGGCGGAGCGCATCGTCCACGCTCATCTGGAGGCCCGCATCGACGAGCTCGAGGCAGGCGCGGACCGCGAGTGGCCCGTTGTCCAGGATGGTCCGCAGGAGCTGCTCCGACTCCGGGATGAGTCGGTCGGCGGCGACGACGCGGTTCACGAGCCCGATCCGCCACGCCTCCTGGGCGTCGATCATTGCCCCGGTCAGCAGCAGCTCGAGCGCACGCCCCCGCCCAACCAGGCGCGGCAGCCGGACGGTGCCGCCGTAGCCGGGTCCGATGCCGAGCTTGACTTCCGGTTGACCGAAGCGGGCGGTCTCGCTGGCCACGCGAAGGTGGCAGGCCATGGCCAGCTCGCAGCCGCCGCCCAGCGCGAAGCCGTTGACCGCGGCCACCACCGGCTTTCCGCACCGCTCGAGCCGGCGCATCATCCGCTGGCCGGTGAGCGCCCGGGCCTGGCCTTCCATGGGCGTCTGTCCGCCGAGCTCCGCGATATCGGCGCCGGCGACGAACGCCTTGGACCCGGCGCCGGTCAGAATCACGCCGTGTATCTCGGCATCGCTCTCGATGCCGTTCACGGCCTCCTCGAGCTCGGCGATGACCGTGCCGTTCAGCGCGTTCAGCTTGTCCGGGCGGTTGACGGTGACGCGGGCGATGCCGCCGGCCACCTCGTACAGCAGAGTCGTGAACGGCATGATTGCTCCGGCGCGGCTGTGAAGGGGAAGCCCGGCCCTGGGGCCGGTCCGGAAGTTACTGCGGCGCGGGGTTCCGCGGCGATGGTATCTTCCTGCCCATGACCATCCCAGACCCGATCGGCTGGACCGATGACGGCGCCGTCAGGATCCTCGATCAGACCCTGCTGCCCGACCAGGAAAGCTACGTCGCGCTCGAGACGGTGGACGCCGTGGCGGAGGCGATCCGCACATTGCGGGTGCGCGGCGCGCCGCTCATCGGGATCGCCGCGGCGATGGGCGTGGCGCTGGCCGTGCGCGGCGGCGCCGCGTCACTCGAGGCGGTCTGCGCCGCCGCCGCCGCGCTGGGCGCCACTCGCCCGACCGCGGTCAATCTCCACTGGGCGCTCGGCCGGATGGAGCGGCGCGCCGCGGCGGCCGCCGCGGCCGGCGAGGACCTCGCGCGAGCGCTCCGTGACGAGGCGGACGCCATCCGGGAGGAGGACCGTGCCATGTGCGCGCGGATCGGCGCCGCGGGGGCCGAGCTGATCGGCGGTGACGCGGTGATCCTGACGCACTGCAACGCGGGGGCGCTCGCCACCGGCGGGATCGGGACCGCGCTGGCCCCGGTCTACACGTTGCACGCGGCCGGCCGGCGCGTGGCGGTCGTGGCGGACGAGACGCGGCCGCTGCTGCAGGGCAGCCGGCTCACCGCCTGGGAGCTGGCGCGGGCCGGGGTGCCGGTGACGGTCATCGCCGACGGGATGGCCGCGAGCCGCCTGCGCGCGGGGGACATCGCCTGCGTCATCGTGGGCGCCGACCGGATCGCCGCCAACGGCGACGTGGCGAACAAGATCGGCACCTACGGGGTCGCGCTCGCGGCCCGGGCACACGGAGTGCCGTTCTACGTGGCCGCCCCGACCTCCACGATCGATCCGGCGACGCCCGACGGGACGCGGATCCCGATCGAGCAGCGCGCGGCCGACGAGGTGACCGGTTGGCGCGGCCAGGTGGCGGCGCCCCCTGGCGTGCGGGCGTGGAACCCCGCGTTCGACGTGACCCCGGCCGAGCTGGTGACGGCGATCATCACCGACCGGGGTGTGTTCGCGCCGGGGGACGTCGGGGGAGTTGTGTGGGCGAAGCCAATCGCTTCCTGACCCCCCATGCCCTCCATCCTCACCCTCGACCAGGGCACCACCGGTTCGACCGCCCTGGTGGTGCACCAGGACGGCACCGTGCTCGGCCGCGGGTATCGGGAGTTCGCCCAGCACTACCCGCGGCCCGGGTGGGTGGAACACGACCCCGCCGAGATCGTGCGCGTCTCGCTCGAGGCGATGCGCGAGGCGCTGGCCGCCGCGGGGGAACGGCCGGCCGGCATCGGGATCACCAACCAGCGCGAGACCGTGGTGCTGTGGGACCGCCGCACGCTCGAGCCCGTCGGCCCCGCGATTGTCTGGCAGGACCGCCGGACGAGCGACCGGTGCCGCGAGTTGCGGGAGACCGGCGTCGAGTCGCTTCTGCGCGAGCGGACCGGCCTCGTCGCCGATCCGTACTTCTCGGCCACCAAGCTCGAGTGGCTGCTGCGCGATCCGGCGCTGCGGCGCCGGGCGGGGCGGGGTGAGCTGGCGGCGGGCACGGTCGAGAGCTGGCTGGTCGCCGAGCTGACCGGTGGCCGCGTGCACGCCACCGACCACACGAATGCCTCGCGCACGCTGCTGTACAACCTGGCGGAGCGCCACTGGGATGCCGAGCTGCTCGCCGTCTTCGACATCCCGCGGGAGCTGCTGCCGGAGATCGTGCCCTCCTCCGGTACGGTGGCCGAGACGGATCCGGCGCATCTCGGCGCGAGTTTCGCCATCGCGGGCCTCGCGGGCGACCAGCAGTCCGCCCTCTTCGGCCAGGGATGCTGGACCGACGGCATGGCCAAGAACACCTACGGGACCGGCGCCTTCCTGCTGGTCTGCACCGGCCAGCGCCTTCCCGCTCCGGCCGACGGCGTGCTCGCCACCGCGGCCTGCGGCCCGCGCGGCGAACCGGCGTACGCGCTGGAGGGCAGCGTCTTCATCGCCGGCGCCGCGGTGCAGTGGCTCCGCGATGGCCTCGGACTCATCCGGGCGGCCAGCGAGTCCGAGGCGCTCGCGCGCAGCGTGTCCGACACCGGCGGCGTCCACTTCGTTCCGGCGTTCGTCGGCCTCGGCACGCCGCACTGGGAGGCGGAGGCCCGCGGCACCATTACGGGGCTGACCCGGGGGACCACCCGGGCCCACCTCGTCCGCGCCGCGCTCGAGGCAATGGCGTTCAGCAGCGCCGAGCTGCTGGCGGCCATGGCGGCGCCGGGCGGCATCGAGGTCCCCGTGCTCCGGGTCGACGGCGGCGCGTCGGCCAACGACTGGCTCATGCAGTTCCAGTCCGACGTGCTGGGAATCCCGGTCGAGCGGCCCGACATGATCGAGACCACCGCGCTCGGTGCCGCCGGACTCGCGGGGCTGGCGCTCGGGGTGTGGAAGCAGCCGGAGGAGTTCCTGGCGGGGAGGCGGTACCGGCGGTTCCGGCCGAGCGCCGACGAGGCGGAGCGCCGGGCACGGCGTCTCGAGTGGGAGCGGGCGGTGCGCGCGGCTCTGGCGTGGGCCCGGGACGAGCGTCCGGGCACTTGAATCCCCGGCCGTGGGGAAGGAAGTTACGTGGCGGAACACCCCGACCACCGGAGCAGATCATGAAGGCAGGCCACAAGTTCCTCCTGGGCGCCGCGCTCATCGTCGGCAGCGTGGGTTTTCTGATCGCCGAAGGTGTGAAGGAGACGGGCGTGTACTTCCTCACGCCCGCGGAACTTGCCGCCAAGACGGCGTCGGACCCGACTTTCGTGGAGAACGTGGGCTTCAAGGTCGGCGCCCGGGTAGTGCCTGGATCCGTCCGCCGCGACGACGCCACCCGTACCATCGACTTCAAGGTGTCCGACGGCCGGAAGACCTACCCGGTGACCTACCACGGCCTCGTCCCCGATACCTTCACCGACGCCAACGATATCGAGGTGGTGGTCGAGGGCCGGCTGGGCCGCGATGGCGTCATCCGCGCCACGGACGTGCTCGCCAAATGCGGCTCACGCTACGAGGCAGTCCCGAAAGCCTGAGACCTCTGCCATGACATTGCTGGGACAGTTCGCGCTGTGGGTCGCCTTCCTGGTCGCCCTGTGGTGCGTGGCGATCGCCTTCCGGGGCCGGTGGCGCGACCGGCCCGAGCTGGCGACCACGGTGACCCGTTCGGTCTACGCGATTCTGGGCTGCCTGGTGGTGGCCTCGCTCGCGCTGTGGAAGGGGCTCATCACCCACGACTTCAATATCGAATACGTGGCGGCCTACACCAGCCGGAACCTGCCGCCCTACTACATCGTCTCGGCGTTCTGGGCCGGCCAGAAGGGCTCGCTCCTCTTCTGGGCGGTGGTGCTGTCGCTCTTCGCCAGCCTGGCCCAGCTGCTCACCCCCCGCCGCTACGCGGACCTCATGCCGCACGTCGCCGGGGTCACGTCGGCCGTGGTGGCGTTCTTCGTGAGCGTCATGCTGTTCGGCTCCAATCCGTTCGAGCGCCTGGGGTTCACGCCGGCGGACGGCCGGGGGCTCAATCCGCAGCTCCAGAACGTCGGCATGGTGATCCATCCGCCGATGCTCTACCTGGGCTACATCAGCATCACCATTCCCTTCGCGTTCGCCATCGCCGCGCTGCTCTCCCGCCGGCTCGACACCGGCTGGATCCACGCCATCCGGAAGTGGACGCTGGTGAGCTGGCTGTTCCTCTCGATCGGGATCACGCTGGGGATGTGGTGGGCCTACGTGGAGCTCGGCTGGGGCGGGTACTGGGCATGGGACCCGGTGGAGAACGCCAGCTTCCTCCCCTGGCTCACGATGACCGCGTTCCTTCACTCGGTGATGATCCAGGAAAAGCGGGGGATGCTCAAGCGGTGGAACCTGGGCCTGATCGTGGGGACGTTCCTGCTCAGCATCTTCGGGACCTTCATCACCCGCTCGGGGGTGATTGCCAGCGTGCACAGCTTCACCCAGTCGAATGTGGGCTACTTCTTCCTGGGATTCCTGGTCATCGCGGCGGTGCTCTCGTTCACGCTCCTCTACACCCGGTGGCCGCTGCTCGAGGCCGAGGTCCAGCTCGAATCGATGCTGAGCCGCGAGGCGGCGTTCCTGTTCAACAACCTGCTGCTGGTGGGAATCGCCTTCTCCGTGCTCTGGGGCACGCTGTTCCCCATCCTCTCGGAGGCGGTGCGGGGGAGCAAGATCACGGTCGGGCCGCCGTTCTTCAACCGGGTCAACGTGCCGCTCGGCCTGCTGCTGCTCGGGCTCACCGGGATCGGGCCGCTCATCGCATGGCGGAAGGCATCCGCGGCCAACCTGCGGCGGCAGTTCGTGACGCCGCTGGCGACCGGGGCGGTGACGCTGGTCGTGCTGCTGGCCGCGGGTGTGCGCGACCTGTACCCTGTCATGACGTTCGCGCTGGCGGGGTTCGTGGCCGGCACGATCGGGCAGGAATTCTATCGCGGCGTGCGGGCGCGGCGCCGGATGCACGGCGAATCGGTGCCGCTGGCATTTCTCCGGCTCATCGAGCGGAACCGGCGGCGGTACGGCGGCTACATCGTCCACGTCGGGGTGCTCATCTACTTCGTGGCGTTCGCCGGGATGGCATTCAAGGTGGAGCGCGAGGCGACGCTCAAGCCGGGCGAATCGGTGGAGCTGCGGAGCCCGTTCGGCCATACCTATACCTTCACCCAGGTGGGCATCTCGCAGTACGAGGCGCTCAACCGTGTAGTCAGCGCGGCGACCGTGCAGGTGGCGGTGGACGGCAAGCCGGCCGGTCTGCTCACGAGCGAGAAGCGCCAGCACGTCGACAGCTTCAAGCGGCCCACGTTCGAGCCGTCCACCGAAGTGGGAATCCGGAGCGGGCTCCGGGAGGACCTCTATATGGTGTTCGCCGGCGCGGTGGGCGGCACCGAAGAGGCGGTGTATCGCTTCAACATCAACCCGCTGGTCTGGTGGGTCTGGTTCGGCGGGTTCGTGCTCGCCTTCGGCGGAATCGTGACCATGTGGCCCGGCGGGGGGCCGACCATCGCGTCCACCCGCCGGGCTCAGGGCGGCTACGGGGTGTCGCTGGTGGGCGCGGGGAAGGAGTAGGCGAGTGATGGAGCGACGCGACCACCGGCCTCGGACCCGGCGCGAGTTCCTGCGCGCCGGGCTTGGGGTGGTGATGCTGCCTTCCGTGCAGGATTCGCTGTCGGGCCGGGGCGATCTCGGCACCGTGCGGGACCCCTCGGCGCTCGGCCGGCCGCTGGCACCCACCGATCCCGCGGAGAACGCCGCCGAGATCCAGGCGATCGAGCTCAAGCTGGCCTGCAATTGCGGCTGCACCCTCGACGTGTTCACCTGCCGCACGACCGACTTCTCCTGCACCTACTCCCCCAGACTCCATCGCGAGGTGCTGGCGCTCCGCAACGACGGGCTTTCGGCGCAGGAGGTGCTGGACGCCTTCGTGGCCAAGTACGGCGAGAAGGCGCTCATGGCGCCGAAGCCCCGGGGGTTCAACCTGGCCGGCTACCTCGTGCCGGGGGTGTTGATCACGACGGCGGGGGCGGCGCTGGCCTGGCTGATCGGCCGCCGACGTGCCGTGGCCGCCACCGCAGGCCCGGCGGCTGCAGCGCCGGAGGTGCAGGCGAGTGACGCTGAGCTGGAACGGCTGAGGCGAGCGCTGGAGGAGGTGGAGGACTGATGGGGCTCGAGGTGATCGCGGCGGCGCTGGTGGGCGCGGCGGTCCTCTGGCTCGTGCTGCAGCCGCTGATTGCTCCGGGACCTCCCCGGGCGCCGGTGTTCGAGCCGCTCGATCCCGAGGAGACCCTCAAGGGAGTGGCGCTGGCCGCGCTCAAGGAGATCGAGTTCGACCGCGAGACCGGCAAGCTCTCGGACGAGGACTATGGCTTTCTCAAGCGCAAGTACACCGGCGCCGCGCTCGAAGCGCTGCGCGCGGAGGCGGCCGCGGACGGGGGAGTCGGCGATGTCGAGGTCATGATCGCTGCCAGGGTTCGTGCCCTTCGCTCCGCTGCGACCTCGGCACCGCCGGGGGCCCCGTCCTGCCCTGCCTGTGGACCGCGTCCGGAGCCGGACGCGGTGTTCTGCTCCACCTGTGGTCAACGCCTGCAGCCGGGCGGGGCCTGCACCGGCTGCGGCGCCGAACTCGGGCCGGGAAGCCGGTTCTGCGAACGGTGCGGGGCCGGGGTGGCGGCGTAGGTCCCGGCATGCGCCGGATTACATCCGATAGCTGAGCCCGGCGCTGACCTCGCGGCGCCAGAGCGCCCGGGGTTCGAGCCCGTTTTCCAGGTCTTCCCGCGCGAACGGCGAGGACGGCGTCACCGCGGCGCCGACTCGCGCGGATCCGGCCCAGCGCCCGCCGAAGGGCACCTCCAGGCCGATCGAGGCCGCCGCTCCCAGTCGGGAGTGCGACGTGTTGTCATCCAGCTTCCAAATCTCGAAGACGGGGCCCGCGTAGAGCCGGACTACGCCTTCAGGCCCGAGCCGGGTGACGCGCACCGAGAGCTCGGGCGTGGCGCCGTAGACCTCCAGCACATCCTTGATGGCCGCCAACGCCTCCTTGCCCTCGAATGCCAGGCTGGAGGACGCGTAGTGCACGCGCAGCCCGACGCCGACGCGCCCCCCGAGCCTCGTGACGCCGACCTGGAACATCGTGGGCCGATATGGCAGGAGCGACCGTCCCGTGGCAGACTCCTCCGCGCCGCCGGAGAAGCGCGGTGCGGCGATTCCCAGGCCCACGCTCCACTGGGCGGAGACGGGGGCGGCCGCGACGAACGCGAGCGCGAGCCAGACAAGCGGGGGCAGGGTGAGTGGGCTGCGCATGGTGGTCACCGCATCTGAAGTTTGAGCCAGCCGTTCGTGACGTTGCCTTCACCCCGGACGATCCAGTTGGCGCCCGCGCGGAATTCGCCAACCACCGTGTCTTCGATGGCATTGCCGATGAGATCGTCCTGGGACGTGATCCAGGAGTAAGCCGCCCGGAGGATCTTCTGGAGCGCGTTGGCCCGCTTGAAGGTCCGGGTCAGGCCGCTGGTGGTATCCCTGCCACCGGTGAGATTGGGATACTCCGACTGGATTGTGTTCTGGAACGTCTTGAAGCGCTGCCCGTCCAGCTTGATCTGGCACGCTCCGTCGTCGTCTTCGATTGCGAGGACCCGGACGTTCTGATTGGGATGCACCGTGTTGTAGTTCGCGAGCTGCGCGTTCGAGAAGAGCAAGACATTCCCCGTCCAGTCCCGGCCGTTCTGGTCGAACGAGTAGTAGCTTGCGGCGTGCTCTCCGGCGCACTGGTAGCTCGTCAGCGAGTCGCTCGCTCCCAACTGCCCCAGGATGTGGATCTCATATTCTGGGTTTCCCTTCAACCAACCCTCAAAATCGTCCACGAAGTGCGAATACGTCATGTACAACCCCGGCAGCGTGGTGGTCCCACCGGTGCCGCCACCCCCACCGTTGCTGCCGCCGCCCTCGCCGGCCACCGCGAGCGCCACATCGGGCCGCGCGTCGAAATCGGTTTCGACCGGGACCACCGCCAGCACCGGCGTGGCCGGCGGGGTGTCGGGGCTGAGCAGACGCCGCCGCCCCCGGACGTCGAACGCCACCGGCGTCTCGTGGTCCTCCCGCGCCGTGGCCACGAGAATATCGTCTCCGCCGTTCCAGGCGGCCCGGTGAGCCGGCACCGGCAGGTAGAACTCGAGCGCCGGGGCCGTTCGAGCATCGGCTTCGACCGCGGCTTCCGGTTCCCGGCCCGCTCTGGCCAACGCCTGGAGCGCACGGTGGTCGGACCGCCCGATCAGGCGTTGCAGCTGCAACTTGTGCTCGCGCACCGTCGACCCGTCGAGCGCATCCTTCACGTACGTCCGGAACGCCGGGTCCGCGAGCGCCAATGCCATCCGGCGGGCAAGACGGTCCTGGGCCGCGCGCTCGCCGCGGGGATCCGGTGTCGTGGCCGCGGCGACCGGGTCCGCGCCGTCCGGCGGGGCCGTCGGCGGCGCCTGGTCGGCGCGGTCGCTGCAGCCGGCGGCCCCCGCCAGCAGCGCGAGAAGGGCGAGTCGGTATGGGCGGTTCATGGCTCCTCCTGGGGTAGGGTGCTCGCGCTGACGGCCGCGCAGGGTCCGACGGCGAGGCCAACCTAGGAGAGCCGAGGTGAGGGTCTGGGACCGCGAAGCTGCCGATGGGAACGGAAAAGGGCGGCCGGAGCCGCCCTGTGGGTGGTGAACGCGGGGAGGTTGCTCCCATCCTTCATCCCCGCAGCGCGCCCCGTGCCGCGGAAAGCGCGCGCTCCATCCCGTCCACCGGCACGTCCAGGTGGGTCACGGCCCGCACCAGCGTGGGGCCGAGTACGCTGAACCGCACGCCGAACCGCTCGAGCGTCCGCCGCCCGAACTCCTCGCCGGTCAGCCCGGTGCCGCGCACGTCGAAGATGACGATGTTGGTTTCCACCCGGTCGGCGTCCAGCGCGATCCCCGGCAGCTCCGCCAGCCCCCGCGCCAGGAGCCGGGCGCGCTCGTGGTCCTCGGCCAGCCGCTCGACGTGGTGCTCGAGCGCGTAGATCCCGGCCGCCGCCACGATCCCCGCCTGGCGCATCGCTCCGCCCAGCCGCTGCTTGAAGACCCAGGCGGCTTCCACGAACGCGCGCGAGCCCGCGAGCACCGCGCCCACCGGCGCGCCCAGCCCCTTGGTGAGGTCGAGCCACACGCTGTCGAACGGCGCCGCGAAGGCGGCCGCCGGCGTGCCGGTCGCCACGACCGCGTTCATGAGCCGTGCCCCGTCCAGGTGGCACGCCAGCCCCGCCGCGTGGCCCGCGGCGCACACCTCCTCGACCTGCACCAGCGGCCAGCACACCCCGCCCGCGATGTTGGCCGTCTGCTCCACCGAGAGCGCCCGCGTCCGGGGCATGTAGTGCACCGGCGGGCGCACCGCCCGGCGCACCTGCTCGGCGCCGAACATTCCCCGCGGGCCCGGCAGCGGCCGCATCACCGCGCCGACCAGCGCCGACGGGCCACCGGCCTCGTACAGCAGCGGGTGCGCCGTCTCGTGCAGCAGGATCTCGTCGCCCGGGCGGCAGTGCACCGCGAACGCCACCTGATTGCACATCGTGCCCGACGGGAGGAACAGCGCGGCCTCCTTGCCGAGCAGGCCGGCCACCATCTCCTGCAGCCGGTTGACGGTAGGGTCCTCGCGGTTCTGTTCGTCGCCCACCTCGGCCTCGGCCATGGCGCGGCGCATCGCCGGGCCGGGGCGGGTGACGGTGTCGCTCACGAGATCGACGGCGATGCCGCTCACGCTACCACTCCATCAGCTCGAGCCGCCGGGCGCTGAGGCGCAGCGGGACGACCGTGGCCCCCACGCACACCGCGATGACCAGCGCACCTGCCGCCAGGAGCTCCGGGCCGGCGTGCAGGCTCTCGCCGCGCCGCCAGGCGCGCAACTGCTCCGTCACCGGGACCGCCTCGATCATGATGACCACGGCGAGCAGGCAGAGGCTCGCCATCATGTAGACGATCCCGCCGAAGCTCGTGGGGATCTGGGCCGCGTTCTCGGTGCCGAACTGGGGGTAGAAGACGCCGAACGCGAGCGCGAGCGCGCTGGCCGCCATGGTGTACAGCACGATCGTCGCCAGGCTCACCGCCATCATGAATGGGCTCACCTGCAGCAGCGCGTTGGTGAGGCCGGTGATGACGAGCGCCAGCACGACCAGCGGAATGGTCCCCATCCAGTACTTGCTCCACAGCATCGACCGCGGATCGAGCGGGCTCGACCGGAGCAGCCACATCTGCCGTCCCTCGAGCGAGATTCCGGGAAAGACGAACCGGGCCGCCACCGCCGACAGCACGAAGCCCGCGAGGCCGAGGTTCAGGAACGAGATCATCGTCACCAGGGCGAACGGCACCTTCTCGCCGGTATGGATCGGCAGCGACTTGATGTTGAAGATGTAGATCAGGAGCAGCACGGCCAGGAGGATCAGCTGGCTCCACTGCGTGTTGTCGCGGAAGAACAGCCGCATGTCCTTGAACAGGAACTCCCGCTTCTGGGGCGGCAGCCAGCCCAGCAGGTGCGCGAGCGGTCCGCGGAGCGGCCGGCGCACCTTGCGCTCGGCGCCTTCCTGCGCCTTCGAGTACCCCAGATGAAACAGCCGCCGGTGGACCCACGCGCCCGCCGCGAGGGCCACGGCGGCGGCGCCCCACAGCCGGGCGATCGGCCACGGGTCCGGCACCCGGGCCAGCCAGTTCATGATCATCGTGGCCGACCACTCGCTCGGGAGCCACGGGCTGGTCGGGGTCTTGAGCACGGTCAGGTAGTCCACGAAGCTGCGGAAGCCTTCCGGGCGCGCGAGCCGCTCGGGCTGGATGACGCGCAGGAGCACCACCACCACGGCCACCGCCCCGAGCCCTACGAGCCCGAGCAGCTCCCGCGTTCGCCGCGCGGGGAAGACGTTGACCAGGAGGACGGTGAGGATCGTCCCCGCCACCGCCGGCAGGATGAGGTACGGCACCATCGCCGCGACCGCGACGAACGGGAAGAGCGGTCCGCCCGAGAAGACGACCCCGTACGCGGTGAGGATCGGCAGCGCGAGCAGCCCCACCATCCACGAGGAGTGCACGGTGGTCTCGAACAGCTTGGCCAGATAGAAGCGGAACCATCCGATGGGCGCGGCGACCAGCAGATCGAGGTCCCGGGCCAGGAAGAAGGTCGAGAGCGCGGTGATCACGTTCGAGAGCAGCAGGATCGACAGGAACGCCAGCAGGGTCACGCCGAGCACCTTGGCGGCAAGCAGGTTCCCGATCTCCTGCGCCTCGCGGAAATACCGCAGCACCCGGTACGCCACGCCGAAGATCGCCGCCCAGAACCCGATCGCCACGACCAGGAGCAGCAGGAGCTTCGCCCGGGACCCGCCGCGCTCCTGGCGCAGCCGGGACAGCACCCCGCGCCACTTGGGGGTGAGGACGGTCCAGAGGCTCGGCTGAATGCGGGCGGGCGCGGTCATCCGTCAGGCGTCGAGCACGGTGTCGAGCCGGGGCCGCTGATGGCCGCCGGTCAGCTTGAGGAAGAGGTCCTCGAGGCTCATTCCCTCCGAGGAGGTCTGCTGCCGCAGCTCCGCCATCGTCCCTTGCGCGGCGATCCGGCCGCGGTAGACGATCGCGATCCGGTCGCACATCACTTCGGCGATCTCCATCGTGTGGGTGCTCATGAGCACCGTGCCCCCCCGGGTCACGAACTCGCGAAACAGCTCCTTCAGGAGCCGCGCGCTCCGGGGGTCGAGCCCGACCATCGGCTCGTCCACGACGATCACCTCGGGCCGGTGCACCAGCGCGCCGGCGATGATGAGCTTCTGCCGCATCCCGTGGCTGTACGCCTCGGTGAGCTCGGTTTTCCACGGCGTGAGCTCGAACAGTTCCAGCAGCTCGTCGATGCGGCGCTCGATGGCCGGACCCTGCAGCCCGTAGAGCGCCGCCGTGAAGCGGAGGAACTCACCGCCGGTGAGCTTGTCGTAGACGAATGGCCGGTCGGGGATGTACCCGAGTCGCGCCTTGGCCTCGAGCGGGCGGGCCAGCATGTCGATGCCGCCCACCGTCACCGTGCCGCTCGTGGGCCGGAGGATTCCGGCGATCATCCGGATGGTCGTGGTCTTCCCCGCGCCGTTCGGCCCGAGCAGGCCGAAGAGTTCGCCGCGCGGCACGACGAGGTCGAGGCCGGCGACGGCGGTGAACTTGCCGTAGTGCTTGGTCAGTTCGGTCAACCGGATCACGCCATCCTCCGCACAAGATCCTCCGCCGCGTCACGCTCCGCCGCCGCGTCGACCACGATCTGGAGCTCCGCGGGGCCGCCCTCGGCCCCCTCGCCCGGAAACGTCTCGATCAGGAGGCGCACCGACTCTTCCATCGTGAGCCGGCCGCCGGCCACGCCCACCAGCGGGGTGGCGACACGCCGGAGCCCCCAGTCGCCGGCCCGCTGCCAGGCGGACACCAGCGCGCGGCGGATCCGGTCCCGGTCGGCGGGCCCGCGCTCGTCCGCGATCACCACGTGCAGAACAAAGGCGGCGGGCAGGTCGCCGCCGCCGGTCACTACCGCGGCGCCCGCTTCGAGCGGCGTCGCGGTCCGGCGCTGCGCCGCGAAGCGATCGCCGCCCGCCTCGTCCAGCCGCGCGCCCGCCGCGCCGGTGGACGCCAGCGCCGCGTCGGCGGGGCGGATGACCGCGTCCACCGACATGCGTGCGAGATCGCCGACGACCACGCGGATCACCCGCCGGCGAGCTCCCGCGAGCGCTGGTACATCTCGCGCGCCTCTTCGGGGTGACCGAGCCGGTCGAGCACGCGGCCGAGCAGATGGTGGGCCCTGGCATCGCGCGGGTCGAGCTGAACGGCGCGCTCGAGGGCGGTACGCGCGCCCGCGAGATCGCCTGCCTGGTTCAGGGCATCCCCGAGGTAGTGGCAGGTCCGGGCATTGTCGGGCTGAAATTCGAGCGAGCGCTGGAAATGCGCCGCGGCCTCGGACGCGAGCCCTTTGCGCCACAGCAGTCGCCCGAGCTCCAGATGGGCCGGTGCGTGCGAGGGGTGGAGGCGGAGCACGCGGCGGAGGTCGGCCTCCGCCTGCTCGTGCCGGCGGAGCCGGGCGTGCATCGCGCCGCGCAGCAGCAGGAACTCGGTCCCATCGGGCACGTGCCGGAGGGCCTCGTCGAGCACGGTGACCGCCTCGGCCGGCTCGTCGAGCTCGCCGAGGAGCCGGGCGAGGTGGACCCGCCCCTCGAAGTGCTCCGGCTCGCCCGTGAGCAGCTCCCGATAGACCGGCAGCGCGTCGGCGGGCCGCGGCCCGGCCGCGAGCGCGTCGGCCCGCTCCAGCAGCCGCTCGGCGGGACTGGGCGTCCGCGCCGGCGTGGCGATCGCGGCCGGAGGCTCGTCAGGAGAGGGTGTCATCGGGGCTGGTGAATGCTAGACGGCGGCCGCTCAAACGGGAACCCGTTGACCCCCGAGCCCGGCTTCGGGTAGCTTTCGGGGCTATGGCTCAGGAATACCTGCAGGTCCGGGGCGCGCGCGAGCACAACCTCAAGAACGTCTCCGTCTCGATTCCCCGCAACCGTCTTACCGTCATCACCGGGCTCTCGGGCTCGGGGAAGTCGTCGCTCGCCTTCGACACGATCTACGCCGAGGGCCAGCGGCGCTACGTCGAGTCGCTGTCCGCCTACGCCCGCCAGTTCCTCGGTCTGATGGAGAAACCGGACGTCGACGCCATCGAGGGGCTCTCCCCGGCCATCTCGATCGAACAGAAGACCACCGGACAGAACCCGCGCTCCACCGTCGGCACGGTGACCGAGATCTACGACTATCTGCGCCTCCTCTGGGCGCGGGTCGGCGTCCCGCACTGTCCGAACGACGGCACGCCCGTCACCCGGCAGAGCGCCGCCCAGATCACCGACGCGGTCCTCGCGTGGCCGGCGGAGACGCGGATCGAGGTGCTCGCGCCGATCGTCCGCGGCCGGAAGGGCGAGTTCCGCGACCTGCTCGAGGACATCCGGAAGCGAGGTTTCGTCCGGGTGCGGGTGGACGGGGAGACCTACGACCTGGCCGAGGTCCCCGCGCTCAATCGCCGGCAGAACCACGACGTCGCGGTGGTCGTGGACCGGCTCGTGGTGCGCCCGGACGACCGGTCGCGGCTCAACGACTCGATCGAGACCGCGCTCAAGACGGCGGACGGCACGGTCGAGGTGGTCAGATATGGCGCCGGCCCGGCGGAGCGCGCATCGATCATGTTTTCCGAGCGCTTCGCTTGTCCGGTGTGCGGGCTCTCGCTGCCGGAGCTCGAGCCGCGGCAGTTCTCGTTCAACTCGCCGTTCGGCGCGTGTCCCGACTGCCACGGCGTCGGCACCCGTCGCGAGGTCAATGCCGATCTGGTGCTCGGCGACGCGAGCATCTCGATCCTCGAGGGCGTGATCCTCCCCTGGGGCGAGCCCACCGGCTACCTGCGCAAGGTGGTGCTGCCCACGCTCGCCAAAGCGTTCAAGTTCGACCTCGCCGCCCCGTGGGGCGAGCACAGCCCGGCAGCCCGGCAGGCGCTGCTCCACGGCGCGCCGGGGAAGTTCCGGTTCCAGACCGACGGGGCGCGCGGGAGGAGCGAGTACGAGAGCGACTGGGAGGGCGTGCTCAGGAATGTCGAGCGGCGCTACCGCGAATCGAGCAGCGACGCGGTGCGGACCGCGCTCGAGGAGTTCATGATCGAGCAGCCATGCCAGAGCTGCGGGGGGCAGCGGCTCAAGGCCGAGAGCCTGGCGGTGCTGGTGGACGGGCGCGGCATCGGTGACGTGGTGGACCTGCCGGTGGAGCGGGCCATCGAGTTCTTCGAGGGCGTCCCGCTCCGGGGAAACGGCCGCACCGCCGGGGTGGACGCCGAGATCGCCGGGCCGATCCTCAAGGAAGTGGTGGACCGGCTGCGCTTCCTGCGCGACGTCGGGCTGGAGTACCTCACCCTCGGCCGCGGCGCCACCTCGCTCTCGGGCGGGGAGACCCAGCGGATCCGCCTGGCCACGCAAATCGGCTCCCGGCTGGTCGGCGTGCTCTACATCCTGGACGAGCCGAGCATCGGGCTGCACCAGCGCGACAACCAGCGGTTGCTGGCCACGCTCCGCGGGCTGCGGGATCTCGGCAACACCGTGATCGTGGTAGAGCACGACGCGGAGACCATCGAGTCGGCCGACCACGTGATCGACCTCGGCCCCCGCGCCGGACGCTTCGGCGGCGAGGTCATCGCGGAGGGCACGGTGGCGGACGTGCGGCGCCACCCGGACTCGCTCACGGGACGCTATCTGCGCGGCGAGCTCCGGGTGCCGGTCCCCCCCGGCCGCCGCGAAGCGGCGCCCAGACACCGCCTCCGCATCGTCGGCGCGCGGGCCAACAATCTGAAGAACCTCACGGTGGACGTTCCGCTCGGCGTCTTCACCGCCGTGACCGGCGTCTCGGGCTCGGGGAAGTCCACGCTCGTCACCGACATCCTGTACCAGGCGCTGGCGCGGCACTTCTACCGGGCCAGGCTGGTGCCGGGGACGCACACGCGCATCGAGGGGCTCGACCGGATCGACAAGGTCATCGACATCGACCAGAGCCCGATCGGACGCACGCCCCGGTCGAACCCCGCCACGTACACTGGACTCTTCACGCCGATCCGCGAGCTGTTCACCCAGCTCCCCGACGCCAAGATGCGCGGCTACGGGCCGGGCCGCTTCTCCTTCAACGTAAAGGGCGGACGCTGCGAGGCATGCCAGGGCGACGGGCTGGTGAAGATCGAGATGCACTTCCTCCCGGACGTCTACGTCCCGTGCGAGGTCTGCAAGGGACGGCGGTACAACCGGGAGACGCTGGAGGTGCGCTACAAGGGCCGGAGCATCGCGGACGTGCTGGACCTCACGGTGGCCGACGCGCTGGAGTTCTTCGGCAACCAGCGCCGGATCGCCGAGAAGCTCGAGCTGCTGAACGATGTCGGGCTGGGCTACATCCACCTGGGACAGGCGGCCACCACGCTGAGCGGCGGCGAGGCGCAGCGGGTGAAGCTCGCCACCGAGCTCGCCAAGCGGGACACGGGCCGTACCCTCTACATCCTCGACGAGCCCACGACCGGGCTGCACTTCGAGGATGTCCGTCTCCTGCTGGACGTGCTGCACCGCCTGGTCGACAAGGGGAACAGCGTGGTGGTGATCGAGCACAATCTCGACGTCATTAAGACCGCCGACTGGATCATCGATCTCGGCCCGGAGGGCGGCGAGCGGGGGGGACAGGTGGTGGCGGCCGGCACGCCGGAGGAGGTGGCCGCGGTGGAGGCGAGCCACACGGGCCAGTTCCTGCGTAAAGTCATCGGCCCCCAGTCGCCGGTGGTCGGTCGTCGGACGGACCTGCGACTGGCGACCGGCGGCTGACGGCTGACGGCTATTTCGACGTCGCCCCGAAGCTCGGCGTCTTCGCCGCGGGATCTACCTTGTACCAGATCCACATGCCCGACAACGCGTGCCCCGGCACGCCGCAGATGATCCGGTACGATCCGCTGTCGGGCGCGGTGAACTTCATGACATCGGTGGCGCCCTGCGGCAGCCCCTCGACCAGCTTGTTGGTGTAGGCCCGCGGGATCGCCGCCTCGCCGCCGGAGTTCGGGACCGGCCCGGTGCCCGAGGCGATCTCGGCACTGTGCGGCGTGCCGTCATTCTGCACGAAATTGATCACATTGTTGCTGCCGGGAGGCACGGTCAGCGTGGCGCCCCCGCTGGTGTAGCCGTTGAAGTCGAACGGACCCGCGACCAGCTCGAACGTGACCGTGTTCGTGGCCGCGTCGAACTTGAGGAACGAGTCGGCGGGCGCCGGCGCGGGCGTGTCGGAGGGCGCGTCGGCGGATTGCGGCGCCGCGGCGGCCGCCGTGTCCGGCGCCGCCGGCTGCGCCGAATCGGCCGCAGACGCCTCAGGTGCCCGATCGACCGCTGCCGCGCGGGCCGTGTCGGCCGGCGCCGGCGCGGCACCGGTTGACGGCTCCGGGGTGCTGCCGGAGCAGGCCGCGAGCAGGCCGCCGCCGAGCGAGACGGTCAGCAGCACGGCGAGCGACTGGGAGTAGCCGTAGGTCCTGCGGGTCATGCTGCCTCGCCGCGTGAGTGTCGAGTTCCGCCTGAAACCGGCGCGGCCCGGCCGCCGAAGTATGGCAGGTGCTCCGCCGCGGCGGGCCGGGTATACTCTTGAAGGGATAGCCCCGGCCCGCCCGCCTTGCAACCAACTTCTCACCAGGACTTCCCGTGCTTCATCGCCACGCCCTCGTGCTGCTGCTCGGCCTCGCGCCGGTTGCAGCTCCCGCCGCCGCCTCGGCGCAGCAGGCCGACTCCAGCCTCCTCACGCTGGACCGGATCTACGGCTCCAAGGAATTCGCCCCCCAGCCGTTCGGCCCCGCGCGCTGGCTCGAGGACGGCACGGCCTACACGACACTGGAGCCGGCGGCCGACGGGCCGGGGCAGGACCTGGTTCGCTATGACGTCGAGTCGGGCCGCCGCGAGGTGATGGTGGCGGCGCGCGAGCTCACCCCGCGCGGCGCGGACGGCCCGCTCGAGGTGGAGAACTACTCCTGGTCGCCCGACGGCCGGATGCTCCTGATCTTCACCAATACCAGGCCGGTCTGGCGGCTCAATACGCGCGGCGACTATTGGGTGCTCGACCGGACGAGCGGCAGCCTGCGGCAGCTCGGGGGCAAGGACGCCAGGCCCTCGACCCTGATGTTCGCCAAGTTCTCCCCCGATGGACGGCGGGTCGCGTACGTCCGGGAGAACAATCTGTACGTCGAGGACCTCGCAGCCGGCGGCATCACGGCCCTCACCACCGATGGCTCCCGCACGATGATCAACGGGACGTTCGACTGGGTGTACGAAGAAGAGCTGATGGACTACAACGCCGACGGGTGGCGGTGGAGTCCGGACGGACGGAGCATCGCGTACTGGCAGCTCAACGCCGACAGCGTGAAGAACTTCAACCTCATCAACGACACCGACTCGCTCTACTCACGGGTCATCCCCGTGCAGTACCCCAAGGTGGGGGAGGTCAACTCCGCCGCGCGCGTCGGCATCGTCCCGGCGACGGGCGGGACCACCCGCTGGCTGCGGATCGAAGGCGATCCGCGCAACCATTACATCCCCCGCATGGACTGGGCGGCCAGCTCGGATGAGCTCGTCCTCCAGCGGCTGAACCGGCTGCAGAACACCAACGAGGTCATGCTCGCCGATGCCCGCACCGGCGCGGTCCGTACGGTGCTCACCGAGCACGATACGACCTGGGTCGATGTGGTGGACGAGGTCGTGTGGCTGCGGGGCGGCAGAGAGTTCACCTGGGTGAGCGAGCGGGATGGCTGGAACCACGTCTATGCCGTCTCGCGCGACGGCAAGTCCGTGCGGCTGCTGACGAAGGGCGCCTACGACGTGCTGGCAATCGAGGGAGTGGACGACAAGGGGGGATGGCTCTACTTCATCGCCTCGCCGGACAACCCTACCCAGAAGTACCTCTTTCGCGTCCGCCTCGACGGCAAGGGCTCGGCCGAGCGGATCAGCCCGCGCGGCGAGCCGGGAACGCACGCCTACGACCGCTCGCCCAGCTACAAGTACGCCATCGAGACGTACTCCCGCCTGGGCACCCCTCCCGTCGTCCGGCTGGTGCGGCTGCCCGGCAATCAGGTGGTCCGCACGCTCGTGGGCAACGAGCGCCTGCGCGCACGGGTGGCCGCGCTCCGGCGGCCGGCGGTCGAGTGGTTGTCGGTGCCGGCGGAGGATGGCGCCAGGATGCCGGGAGTACTGTTCAAGCCCGCGAGCTTCGACTCGACTCGAAAGTACCCGCTCCTGTTCTTCGTCTACGGCGGTCCGGGGAATGCCCAGGTGGAAGACGAATGGGGCGGCTACTACCTGTGGCACTCGATGCTGACCCAAAAGGGATACCTCGTGGCCATCGTGGACAACCGGGGAACCCCGGCCCCGCTCGGGCGCGCGTGGCGCAAGGCGATCTACGGTCAGCTCGGTGTGCTCGAGACCCGGGACCAGGCCGCGGCGGCGCGGGCACTCATGCAGCGACCGTACGTCGACAACGCGCGGGTGGGCATCTGGGGCTGGAGCTACGGCGGATTCATGACCCTGAACGTGCTGTTCCAGCATCCCGACATCTACCGGACCGGCGTCGCGGTCTCGCCGGTGACGCACTGGGCACTCTATGACAACGTCTACACCGAACGCTTCAACGGTCTGATCAGCGAGAATCGGGAGGGCTACGACCGCGGTTCGCCGATCAGCTACGTGGACGGCTTCCGGGGCAACCTGCTGCTGGTGCATGGCAGCGGGGACGACAACGTGCACTTCCAGAACAGTGAAAGGCTGATCAATGCGCTGGTCGCCGCCAACAAGCCGTTCCAGATGATGGATTATCCCAACCGCACGCACTGCCTCTGCCAGGGCAAGAACACGACGCTGCACCTGTTTTCGCTGATTACCCGCTATCTGGACCAGAATCTCCTCGCTCCCGTGGCCGCACCCCCGGAGCGCGCCGCCGCGGGTCCGTGACCGCGGGCCGCGTTGCGGGCTCGCCCGCCCACGCCCTACATTAGGTGTCCCACCACTCTGGGGGACCCCATGACCTACGAAGACATCATCACGCTCCTGGGCTACGCGGGCGGGCACGAGCAGGTTGTTCGTATCACCACAACCGACCGCACCGAGGTGGTCGGCATCCCGATGAGCGTGGATACCGACGTGGCGGCCCACGAGGTGTACCTCCGCCCGGCCGGAAGCGATGATACCGAGATCGCCGTCTCCCTCGGTGCCATCGAGGAGGTCGAGCTCGTCTGAGGTCATCCCTCCGACAATCGGCGTTGCGTCCTGAAACATAGTTTCGGGTGATGCCGTAGGGCCGAGCCACGGAGGAGCAAGGACATGGATATGGAAGGCGTGCTCGCCATCACGTTCATCTTCGGGGGAGGAACCCTGTTTCTCCTCTCCCTGAGTCCCGTCGGCAAGGCGTTGGCGGAGCGCATTCGAAGCCACGGTCCCCACCCGGCTCCGGACCCAGAGGTGCTTGCCGAGGTCGATGCGCTGCGCGCCGACGTGGCCGAACTGCACGAGCGCATGGATTTCGCCGAGCGTCTCCTGGCCCAGCGGCAGGAGCCGGGAAAGATCGGGGCCAGCGAGTGAGCCCGGACCAGGTCCTGATCCTCATCACGATCGTCACGGCCGCCTGGACCGGCACCCGCATCCTTCGACCCATCGCCGAGGCGCTGGGCCGGCGGATCGGGGCCTCGCCCACGGCCGGCCCGGGGGCGGATCACGAAGCCGAGATCACCGACCTCCATCGCCGGCTGGCCGAGCTGGAAGAGCGGGTGGACTTCGCCGAGCGGCTCCTGGGCCAGCGGCAACCGGGGGAGCTGGGGAAGGAGAGCTGGCCATGATCGGGCTCCAGGCGGTTCCGCCGGTGCCGCAGGTCCCGCCGGCACCGCCGTTCGATCCCAATCTGTTTCTGATGAACGCGGACTCGCCGGCCATCGTCATGATCGTGCTGCTGGTGGTGGCCGCCGCCACCATCATCTTGTGGCCGATCGTGAGGGCGCTCGCCCGGCGGCTGGAGGGGCGCGGGACGGTGGACGCGGCGCTCCGGGCGGAAGTGGAGCAGCTCCACCAGCGTCTGGGCGAGGTGGACGCCCTGCAGGGCCGGATGGCCGAGCTCGAGGAGCGTCTCGACTTCACCGAGCGCCTGCTGGCCCAGTCGCGGGAGCCCGACCGCCTCCAGCGATAGTCGAGGTCACATGAGTCCCTATGACGCGTTCGCCCTCATCGCCATCGTCGCTGGGGTAGCCAAGATCCTGAGCCCATTCGCCACGGCCCTCGCTGACCGGCTGCGCGGTGATCGAGCCGATCGGGAGGCGGATCCGCGGTTGGCGGACGACGTCGAGCAGCTGCGACTGCGACTGGCCGAAGTAGAGGAGCGATTAGATTTCGCCGAGCGACTCCTCGCCCGCGGAGGAGAGGCGGACCAGATTCGAGGGGGAGCCCCCAGATGATCACCCGCGAGGACATCCAGTCGTTCCTGGACCGGCTCGACGCCGGGAACCTGACGGTCATGGAGATCGAGCCGAACCTGTGGCTCGCCCGGACCCCCGACGATGCGGAGGTGGTGGTGCACTTCGCGCCTCCGGTGATCATTCTCCGGGTGCGGGTCATGGAGCTCCCCGACAACGAACCGCGGCGCAGCGAGCTGTTCCGCCAGCTCCTGGAATACAACGCCCGGGAGCTGGTACACGGCTCCTACGGCCTGGAGGGCGATCACGTCGTGCTGACCGACACGCTCGAACTGGAGAATCTCGACTTCAGCGAGTTCGAGGCGAGCTTCGACTCGATGACGCTGGCGCTGGCATCGCACCTCACCGCGCTCGCTCCGTACCGGGAAAGGTGAAGCGACATGGGAATCTTTGACCGTCTCTCAGGGCTGCTCCGGTCGAACATCAACGACCTCATCTCGCGCGCCGAGAACCCCGAGAAGATGCTCAACCAGCTGATCGTCGACATGAAGACGCAGCTGGCCAAGGCCAAGCAGCAGGTGGCCTCGGCGATCGCGGACGAGAAGAAGCTCCAGGCCGACGCCGAGAACATGAAGAAGCAGGCGGAGGACTGGGAGCGCCGCGCCATGCTCGCCGTGCAGGAGGGGCGGGACGACATGGCCAAGCAGGCGCTCGGCCGGTACAACGAGCACATGCAGGGCGCCCAGCAGCTGCACGAGACCTGGCTCAAGCACAAGGCGGAGACCGACGCGCTCAAGCTCTCGCTCCGGCAGCTCAACGACAAAATCGAAGAAGCCAAGCGCAAGAAGAACATCCTGGTGGCGCGCGCCAAGCGGGCCGAGGCGCAGCAGCGCATCCAGCAGACGATGTCGGGCATGTCCGACAAGAGCGCCTTCGAGTCGTTCGAGCGGATGGCGGAGAAGATCGAGGCCACCGAGCGGCGCGCCATCGCCGCGGCCGAACTGAACGAGGAAGTCTCCGGCGACCACCTCATCCGGCAGTTCGAGGCGCTGGAATACAAGGGCAGCTCCGACCAGCAGCTGCTGGAGCTCAAGTCGCGGATGGGCCTCCTGCCCGCGCGGAGCCAGGAGTCCCGGCAACTCAACAAGGGCGGGGACGAGGTCCACGACGCCGAGGTCGTGGACGAGCGGGACGACGGGTCGCACCCCTGACCGGATGACCGATCCCCGCTTTCTCATCGTGGCCGACGGCGACTTCTCGGCCATGACCTCCAAGACCGCCAATTCCGTGATTCGCTATCTCCCCGAGCGGACGGTAGGCGTGCTCGATCGGGTCCAGGCCGGCCGGACCGTGCAGGACGTGCTCGGGTTCGGCGGCGCCATCCCCGTCGTTGCCTCGATGCGCGAGGGGCTCGCGCTCGGACCGACGGCCATTCTCATCGGGATCGCGCCCAAGGGCGGGCGGATGCCGGCGGAGTGGCGCGGCTGGCTGGCCGAGGCGCTCGATCACGGCTGCGATCTCTGGAGCGGGCTCCACACCTTCCTGGGTGATGACCCGCTGCTCGCCGAGAAGGCCCGGGCCGCCGGCTGCCGGATCTTCGATCTGCGGCGGCCCCCGGCCGATCTGCCGATCGCGTCGGGACTGGCCAAGTCGGTCGAGCCGCTGGTGGTGCTGGCGGTGGGGACCGACTGCAACGTCGGCAAGATGACCGCGCAACTGCAGCTCACCCGCCGGCTCAACGAGCGGGGGGTGCGGACCCGGTTCGTGGCCACCGGGCAGACCGGGATCATGATCGAGGGGTGGGGGATCGCGGTGGACGCCGTGGTCGCGGACTTCATCGCCGGGGCCGCCGAGCGGCTGGTCCTCGAGGGCAGCCAGGACGCCGACGTGGTGCTGGTGGAAGGCCAGGGGAGCATCAATCACCCCGGCTACTCAGGCGTGACCCTCGGTCTGCTCCACGGGTCCTGTCCCGACGCGCTCATCCTCTGCCACCAATGCTCCCGCGAGTACATCGGCGACTACCGGGAGGAAGCCTGGCTCCGGATCCCGCCACTCGCCGAGTACATCCGGCTGTACGAGGCGATCGGTTCGGCGGTGCACCCCACCAGGGTCATCGCGATCTCGCTCAACACGTATGACCTGAGCGAGGCCGAGGCCCGGCGCGCCTGCGAGGCCGCGGCCAGCGAGACCGGCCTCCCGGCGACCGATCCGGTGCGGTTCGACCCGGCCCCCCTGGTGGATGCCGTCATTGGTGCGGGCGCCCGCCACAAGCAGACCCGCCGTACCGCCTGAGTACCGCCCGGCTTCTGCGCCGATTCGCACCGGCCGGGCATGGAAGGATGGTGCTCCCTCCGCCCGCCGGCGCCAGGTTCCGGCATGCTCCCCGGCGCCCCCTCCCGCCTCCATCCATCCTTCCCGCTCCGCCGCGTGCTCGGCCTGGCGCACCCCGGGGATCTCCTCGGCGCTTGGGTGCGCATGGCCAGGTGGCCACTGGCCCTGCGCGCCGGCGGGCGCGCCCTCCTCGCCGGCAACGACCTGGGCTACCTGCTCAGGCGCTGCGGCCGAGTGCTCGTTCGGCACGGCCACCGGGCCGTCGTCATGGACGCCGATCGGCTGATCGCCTGGCGCACCCTCCAGATCGTGGTCGGCGCACCGTTCCTGCCGCAGGTGCAGGAGCTGCGGGCCATCTATCCGAATCTCCGCGTCATGGGCGGCCGCGTCGCCTTGCCGCTCGGCCTCGACGGGGCGGAGCCCGCGCTGGCGGCCTGCGCCGCGGCCCGGCTGCCGGTGCGAGCCACCTGGATCGAGTACCCGGGCGCCGGTTCCGGTTGACTCGCAGCAGGCGGCCTCCCTAGGTTAGTGCTCGCTCTCAACCTGGGCCCATGCTCGCCGCCAACCTCGTCCCGCTCTTCAGCTTCGGTGACGTAGTCCGCCGAATCGCCGAGATCCTCCGGATCGACGGGGACGTGCTCGCTCGTGGCGCCGTGCGCGTCCTCGGCATCTGGATCCTCGCGTGGCTGGCCTACCGGGTCGTACGGCTCGCGGCGCGCCGGATCGAAGTCGAGGTGGATGACGGCGACGACTCCGTCACCACGCTGCGGGAGCGTCGGGGGCAGACCATCTCCCAGCTCCTGCGGAGCATGGGGCGCGTGGTCATCTATGCCATCGCCATCCTGCTGACCTTCAACGTCTTCATCGACATCGGCCCGATCCTGGCCGGCGCCGGCATTCTGGGCCTCGCGGTCTCGTTCGGCGCGCAGAGCCTGGTCAAGGACGTCATCTCCGGGTTCTTCATCCTGTTCGAAAATCAGTTCGCCATCGGCGACGTGATCGAGGTCGCGGGGCGGAGCGGCGTGGTGGAGAAGATGACGCTCCGCGTGGTCGTGCTCCGGGATGGCGAAGGCGTCATGCACGTGGTGCCCAACGGCGAGATCAAGGTCGTCAGCAACAAGACCCGGGGCTGGTCGCGCGCGGTGGTCGACGTCGGCGTGCCCTACGAGGAAAACGTAGACCGCGCGCTCGAAATTCTGCGGGATGAGGCCGCCCAGTTCTCCACCGACAAGGCCTGGGGGTCGCAGCTCGACGGCCCGGTGGAGGTGCTGGGGGTCGAGTCGCTGGACGACAGCGCGGTCGTGCTCCGCACGATGCTCCGGACCCAGCCCGGATCCCAGTGGGCCGTCGCGCGGGAGTTCCGCCGGCGCATCAAGAACCGGTTCGACAAGGAGACCCTGGACATCCCCTACCCGCAGCGCCGGGTGCACGTCCGGGTCGAGGGCGGGGCCGGTGCCGAGCCCGTCGTTCGCGCGGCGGCCGGGGCCGCCGGCGGATGAGTCTTCGCCTCTACAACACGCTCACCCGCCGCGTCGAGCCGTTCGTCCCGCTCCAGCCGGGACGCGTTACCCTCTACACCTGCGGCCCGACCGTCTACAACTACGCCCACATCGGGAACTTCCGCACGTTTCTGTTCGAGGACCTGCTCCGGCGCTGGCTCGAGGCCAGCGGATACGAGGTCTTCCACATCATGAACCTGACCGACGTGGACGACAAGACGATCGCCGGCGCGGTGGCGGCCGGGCAGCCGCTCCGGGCGTACGTCCAGCGCTACATCGACGCCTTCCACGAGGACCGTCGCTACCTCCGGATTCTGGACGCCTCGGTCTACCCGCGGGCCACCGACTTCATCGCGCCCATGATCGAGCTGGTGGAGGGGCTGCTCGCCAAGGGCGTGGCCTATCAGGGCGAGGACGGCTCGGTGTACTTCGCGATCGCGCGGTTCCCCGAGTACGGAAAGCTGTCGCAACTGGACCGGCGGGAGCTCAAGCCAGGCGCCAGCGAGCGCGTGAGCGCCGACGATTACGCCAAGGAGGATGTCCGCGACTTCGCGCTCTGGAAGGCGGCGCGCCCGGATGACCAGGCGGTCGGCGCCGTCTGGGACGCGCCGTTCGGTCGCGGCCGACCCGGCTGGCACCTCGAGTGCTCGGCCATGGCGCTCGACCTGATCCGGAAGCACGCCGGGGTGGACGTCCTCGACATCCACGCCGGCGGGGTGGACCTGATCTTCCCCCACCACGAGGACGAGATCGCCCAGAGCTGCGCCTACACGGGCGAGGAGCTCTTCGCCCGCTTCTGGGTGCATGGGGAGTTCCTCAACGTCCGTGGCGCCAAGATGTCGAAGCGGTTCGGGAACATCACCACCCCGCGCGATCTCCGCGAGGACGGGGTGGATGCCGGCGCGATCCGGCTGCTCATGAGCCAGGTGCACTACCGGCAGCGGCTGGATCTGACCGACGAGGCTCTGGCCAGCGCGCGCGAGGGGTCCCGGCGGCTGGGCGAGTTCCAGACCCGGCTGCTCGCCACCGCCGGCGACGCCGACGCCCCCGCGTTCGCCGAGGCCGGCGAGCGGCTGGAGCGGGAGGTCACCGAGGCGCTCGACGACGACCTGAACGCGCCGCGCGCCGTGGCGGCGCTCTTCGCGTTCGCCTCCACCGGCCACGCGGCGCTCGACGCCGGCACGCCCGCGGGTCCGCGGGCGCTCGCCGCGTGGCGGTGGGCTGAGGGGGTGCTCGGGGTCACTTCGGCGGTGGCGGTGGTCAAGGTCGGGTCCGCCGTCGAGGTCGAGCCCGCCTCGGGGGTGACGCTCGCCGAGGCGCCGCCGGAGGGGACGGACGAGGAGGCACAGCGGTCGTGGGCCATCCGCTGGGCGGTGCGCCGCAAGGACGCCAAGAGCGCGCGGGACTACGGCGAGGCCGACCGCATCCGGGCGCTGCTCCGGACGGCGGGGTGGGAGGTGCGGGACAACCGGGACGGGTCCATCGAGGTGGTGAAGCCACCCCATTGACTCAGGCCAACTTGCCCGATATGATACGAGTCTGTTTCTACTCGGCCTGTTTCTAGGCTGGCGTAGCTCAACTGGCAGAGCACCCGCCTTGTAAGCGGGAGGTTAGGGGTTCGATTCCCCTCGTCAGCTCGGTTGATGCCGACACCTTCGACGACCAGGACCCCGCTTCTTCGCCGGCGGGGTTCTGTCTCAGATGAGGGTGACTCGCAGGCACGGTGGGCAGGCACGGTGGGGTGACCGAGTGGCTAATGGTAGCAGACTGTAAATCTGCCGGGCTCTGCCCTACGTAGGTTCGAATCCTACCCCCACCATGGAGTCGTGGGTCGTGAGTCGTGGGACGACTGGCATGCGGGTGTAGCTCAGTTGGTAGAGCATCAGCCTTCCAAGCTGAGGGTCGCGGGTTCGAGCCCCGTCGCCCGCTCTGGACGAAGCCGAAGCAGGGGGTCGCTCGCGTAGCTCAGTCGGTAGAGCGCATCCTTGGTAAGGATGAGGTCACCGGTTCGATCCCGGTCGCGAGCTTGGGGGGAACGAAGTCGTAGGTCGTAGGTCGTAATCAGTCATAAGCGCTACGACTCACGACCCACGACTCACGACTGAGGCACGCACTCAACCGTAGATCGGGACTCAGCACATGGCCAAAGCCAAATTCGACCGGACGAAGCCGCACGTGAACGTGGGCACGATCGGGCATGTGGACCACGGGAAGACGACGACGACGGCGGCGCTGACGAAGGTGTCGGCCGACCAGGGCTGGGGGACGAAGTACGTGCCCTATGACGAG
>DASSBA010000011.1:0-75185 GCA_035699205.1 Gemmatimonadales bacterium | reverse complement strand
AAGAAACCCGAGCGTGATCCCGAAGCGGTAGCGTTTGCCCAGGCCCGTGACGAGCTGTTCAGTCACATCCTCCGGTGTGGCGTGATCGACGCGCTCCCGGAGCATCAGAAGGACTGGTTCGATGATACCATGCTCTACCTGGCCGACCGGTACGAGGACCTGAGCGAGGAGGAGCGGACCCAGCTGCGTGTACTGGGCGAGCGCTTCTGCCAGCCGGTCCAGCGGAAGGTGGAGGCGGTCGAGACCGGCGCGGCGTAAAACCGCCGGTCGGTTCCTGAAGCCGTAGCCCCGGTGCGCCGTCGTGCGCCGGGGCGTTTGTCTTAGAAGCCCCGCCATCCGGCGGGGAACCTGCGCCAGCGGTAGCCCGCCGCCAGGCGCGCCCCGCCGCCCACCCCCGCCTCGACGAACCACCCCGACGAAGCACCGGGGCGCGCCTCTACCCCGAGGGTCAGCACGATGTAGCTCCGGTCCACCGGCCCGCCCACCAGGGCGATGCCTCCCGCCCCATACACCCCCGCGCCCCGGAGCCGCGTCGGGTTGAGGAGGAAGTGGGCCAGCAGCTCGCCGCGCCACGCGGTCTCGCCATCGCTCACCCCCGCCAATGCCGCGGCCGACACCCGGGTCCGGAGCGAGGTACGGAGCCCGCCGTAGGCGCCCGCCGCCACGATCGCGGGATCCGAGGCGGTTACCATACCGACGACGCCCAGCTCGGGAACCGCCTGAGCCGCCGCGGCACTCGGACACCCGACCAGCCCCGCCAGCCAGACCCCGGCCACGCTAGCCCAGCGTAAGCCCATGCGTGACCCGGATGTCCGCCGCCAGCGAGTGGATCACGGAGCAGTACTTCTCGATCGAGAGGTCGATCGCGCGGGCCGCCCGGTCCTCGTCGAGCCCGTCGCCCCGAAGATGATACTGCAGGTGGATCGCGGTGTAGCGCCGCGGGTGCTCCTCCCGGCGCTCCCCGCTCACCTCGATCCGGAGCTCGTGCAGGGTCACCCGCATCTTCTCCAGGATGCTCACGACGTCCGCCCCGCTGCAGGCCGCCGCGGCCGCCAGCAGCGTCAGCATCGGACCGGGGGCCGTGGCATTGTCGCCGTCGATCACCATCGCTGGCCCGCCCGGCTCGCCGCCGCGGAACACCAGCCCGTGCTCCCACGCCAGCATCACGTGCTTGGCCTCGGCCGTCACTGCGCCTCCGGCCGGCCCACCCGCCGCCCCGCGTGTGGGGCCACGCGGTAGTAGTCCCAGATCGCATACAGCGCGACGGCGCTGGTGGCCCAGGCCAGCGGACGCAGCCGCGGGGAATCCGTCAGGAAGGCGATGAGGGTGAGCACCTGCGCGACCGTGACCGCCTTCCCGCCGGCCCGCGCCGGGATCGCCCGGGGGCGGCGGGACACGAGCGTGGCGACGAACGCGATGGTCGCGACGATGTCGCGCAGCAGCACGCCGGCGATCTCGTACCACTCGAGCCGGCCGCTCGCGGCCACTACCCCGAACGCGGAGACCATGAACAGCTTGTCGGCGACCGGGTCGATCACCGCGCCGACCGACGAGCTGCCGAATCGCCGCGCGATCCGCCCGTCGAGCAGGTCGCTCGCCGCGGCGGCGCCGAGCAACCCCAGCCGCCAGTCGTTCGACACGAACGGAAACGCGGCGGCGAGGGGGATGCGCACCGCGCTCAACAGGTCGGCGGTGGTCCACCCGTCACGACCTTGCTCCCCCCCTCGGCGCGGACTAGGTTCGGACGGCATGGCGTGCAAGATACCCATATGATGCTGGATACCGCGGTCATTCCCTGCGGCGGACGTGGCACCCGGCTCCATCCGATCACGCGCTGGCTGCCCAAGGAGATCCTGCCCGTCGGTCTCCGCCCCATCCTGTACTGGGCGCTCGACGAGGCGGCTGACGCGGGGCTGCTCCGCGCCATCATCATCACCAATCCGCACAAGCCGGTGCTCGAGGCCGCCGCGCGCAACTACGAGGGCCCCCTCGAGCTCGAGTTCGTCCCGCAGGATCATCCCCACGGCCTGGGCGACGCGCTGCTCCGCGCGCGCGACCCGCTGGCCGGTTCGCCCTTCCTGGCGCTGCTGCCCGATAACATCTTCGAAGGACCCAACCCGACCGCTACCGTGCTCGCCACCTGCCGCGCCACCGGTCTTGCCACGGTGCTGCTCGCCGAGATCGCCCGCGAGGAGGCCGGCGCCAGGGGTGCCACGGGACACGCCAGGGTTCGCGCCGAACCCGACGGCTCGCTCCGGGTCACGGAGGTGGCGGAGAAGGGGGCCGGACGGTTCGACACGGCGGGCGAGTCCCCGGCGGTGACGCCGATCGGCAGGATGGCGTTCCCTGGCGGCATTCTGGAGGAATTCGACGAGGTGGGCCGCGGCCTGCCGCCGGGCGCCGAGCTGGATGACATACCCGTGCTCCAGCGTCTGGCCCGGCGCGGCGCGCTCGCCGGCGTGATGAGCCGCGCCAGATTCTACGACGTCGGGGTGCCCGAGGGCTATCACGATGCCGTGGCCGCCCTTCCCCCGCGGGTCTGACCGGCGGATGCCCCGGCGTGGACTCCGCCTTCAATTACCACCTGCTGGAGCTCTCCGCCCTGAGCGGAGCCCGGCTGGCCGACGCCACCGGGCTCTCGGCCATGGTCGTGGCCGCGGCCGGCGCGGTGGGAATGCCGGCGCTGGGGCCGCCGATCGTGCGCGAGAGTCCGGGCGGAGTCGCGATCGTCATGCTCTGCCGCGAGGGCCACATCGTGCTGCACACCGTGCCGGCCGAGGGGCTGTGTCTGGTGGCCGTCGTGGCGCGCGCGCCGGCCGACGTGGGACGAGGACTGGAAGTGATCACCCGCGGACTGGCGCGGGAGGGCGGGCGGCGGACGCCATGAGCGGCCGGGCCGCTCCGGTGCCGCGAACCACCCCCTCCGCCCGCCGCGCCGGGTCGAGCGATTCCCGCGCGACGCGCAGCACGTCCTCGGCGCCCACCGCCCGGTAGGCCGCCGCGGGGTCCGCCAGCTCCCCCAGTCCCGCGCCGGCGATCCACGCCTCCAGGATCTCGGCCGCCACCGCGCCGCCGCTCTGCCGGTTCACCTCCGCCTGACCCGCGAGATAATTCACCGCCTGCCGGAGCTCGACGGCGCTCACCGGCTCGCGGGTGAAGCGGTCGAGCTCGCGCAGCATCTCCTCCCGCGCCTCCTCCTCCCGCTCCGGTGACGTCGCGATGTAGGTCACCAGCGCCCCGGCCCGGGCCTTCTCCCAGGCCGATGCCAGCACCGTGTACGCCAGCGAGCGCCGGTCCCGGAGCGCCTCGAACAACCGCCCGCCCAGCCCGCTCGCGACCGCGGCCCATACCTGCGCGGCGGCGCGGTCGGGGTGGCGGCGGGCCACCCCCGGGAACGCCATCGCGATGGCCGCCTGCGCCTTGTCCCGTTGGACCACGCGGATCGGCGCCTCGCCATCCGCACCGGCCACCCAGTCGAGCGGCGCGAGCGCGCCCGCGTCGGACCGGGGCGGCAGCCGCTCGAACACCCCGGCCAGCACCGCCGATGCCCGCTCGGGGTCCACGTCGCCCACGGCGATCACGACCGGGCGGGCACCGAGCACCGCGCGCGCGTGCCATGCCCTCGCATCGGCGGCGGCGATGGCCGGCAGCGTGTGCGGCAGCCCGGCGACCGGGAGACCATACCCCTCCTCGCCGAAGGCCGCCGCGAACGCGAGCTGGAACGGGTAGCGGAACATGTCGTCCGCCACCTGCTGCGCCTCCGCCAGCATCAGCCCGCGCTCCCGCTCGACCTCCTCCGCCTCCAGCCGCGGAGACGCATACGCCAGGTGGAGCAGCGCCGCCGCCTCGCCCAGGTGCTCGGTCAGCACGGACGTCGCGAACCCGAGCCAGTCCGATGCGGCGACCGGACCGAGCGTACCGCCGAGCCGCTCGAACGCGAATGCCAGCGCGCCCGCGTCGAGGGCGCCGGCTCCGCGTATCGCGCTCCGCAGCGTCAGCGCGCCCAGCCCTGCCTGCGCCGGGGGGTCGAGCTCCCGCGGGACGTACACGCCCAGGTGCACGAGCGGGACACCGGACTTGCGCCGGACGAGCAGGTCCGCGCCCGCCAGGCTGGTGTGCACCACGCCGGCCTCGCGGCGCACGGGGCGCTGGTCCGCGTCCGGCGCCGGCGCGGCCGGGATCGGCGCCGGAACGTTGGCCCCGGCGTCCGCCGGCCTGAGCTCGCTCACCGCGAACGCCCGGCCAAGCGCGGCCGCGGTGAGCTCGTCGCCCTCGTCCTCCGGAAGGTAAAGGACCGCCGACACCGCGTCCGGCTGGAGGTGCCGCGCCGCCGCCACGCGGACCGCGTCCGCTCCCACCGCGGCCAGCGCCTCGAACTCGCGGTCGAGATACTCGTAGCCGTCGAGCGCCTCGGCGGCAGCGAGGGCCGCGGCCCTGCCCTCCATCGGCTCGAGCCGGCGAGCCCACCGCGCGCGGAGCAGCGTGCGGGCCCGCTCGAGGTCCTCGGCCGGCGGCCCCAGCAGCGAGAGCCGCGCGACGGCGCCGGCAATGGCGTCGAGCGCCGCCGAAACGCGGCCCGGCGCGAGCTCGGCCGCGACGCCGAAGACGCCCAGCTCGGTGGGCGCATAGAAGTGCGAGCTGACCCAGGTGACCAGACCGGGCTCGCGCAGCCGTCGGTAGAGCCAGCTCCCGCGGCCGGCGCCGAGCACGGCCGCGGCCAGGTCGAGCGCGGGGGCGGCGGGGTCCAGCGGCGGCACGGCCCGCCAGCCGAGCACGAGCTGGGCCTGGCTCACGTCGCCCCGCAGCGTGCGGGCGCGGACCTCGCGGCGGGCCGGTTCCGCCGGCGAGCGATCCACCGCCCCCGGCGCGGCCGGCCAGGCGCCGTACGTCTGGCGCGCGAGCGCGAGCGCGCGCGCCGCATCCACGTCGCCCACGATCGAGACGATCGTGCGCTCGGGGACGTAGCGCGACGCGTAGTAGCCGTGCACGTCGGCACGGCCGAACCCCGCGAGCTGGGCTTCGTGGCCGATCCGCCAGCGCCGCATCCGGTGGCGATCGAACATCACCTCGTGCAGCGTCTCGTACGCCACCGACGACGGCGTGTCGAGCTTTCGCTTGGCTTCCTGGATGATGACCTGGAGCTCGCGCGCCAGCTCGCCCGCGTCCAGCACCGAGTGGCGGAGCGCGTCGGCCTGGATGTCGAGCGCCGCCGCCAGGCCGGAGGCGGGGAGCACGGTGAGGTAGGAGGTGTGGTCGTACGTGGTGCTGGCGTTGAGATAGCCGCCGGCGCTCTTGGTCTCGCGCGCGATGGCCCCGACCCCGCGGCGCGCGGTGCCCTTGAAGAACATGTGCTCGAGCACGTGCGAGATGCCGGTCCAGCGGTCGGGCTCGTCGAAGAACCCCGCCTTCACGTGGGTCACCACCGCGACTACCGGCGCCGAACGGTCCTCCTGCACCAGCAGCGTGAGACCGTTCGGCAGCACTTCACGACGGACGCCCTCGGTCCAGCGGGCCGGACCCGTGGAGAAGCCCGTCACCCGCCGCGCCTACGCGACGATCCGCAGCACGCCCGCTTCGGCGCTGCCGCGAATGAAGGCCTCCGCATCCGTGGTGGGGATGACGATGCCGGTCTCGGCCTGCCCTCGGCGGGCCAGGCTGGCCATGAAATCGCTCAGCGAGCCGTGCGCCCAGTCGCGGTCGGCGGCCTTCATCTCGAGCAGGATCTCGTCCCAGTTGCCGCGGATCATCTGGCCCGCGAGGGTGACCACCAGGTGCGACTCGCCCTGGCCGGGCTTCTTCTGCATGGCGTGCAGCTCGCTCAGCAGCGTGCCGAACAGCTCGAGCTGGTGGGGATCGCGCACGCCGCCGTCCGCCTGCTGCGCTTCCACCTCGGCCAGCAGCATGTCGATCGCGTCCGGCTCGCCGGCCACCTCGCCCAGGCGCGTGAGCCAGGGCGCCAGCTCGGGATCCTCGTCCGGCAGGCGGTACACCGTCTTCTTCAGCTCGATGTGCCGCCAGATCCCCAGCTCGTCGAAGTGGTCCTCGGGCTGGGTGCGCTCGAGCTGGTGAAGGGCGGCCTCCGTCTCGCCGCGGTCGTAGAGCAGGTTGGCGAGGTAGATGCGCGCCTCCGCGTACGACGCGTCGAGCTCGAGCGCGCGCCGGAGCCAGTAGAGCGAGCCCGCGTCGTTGCCCATGCGGTGCGACGCGTAGCCCAGGCACGCGGCGGCGTCGGGCGAGTCGGGGCGCGCCGAGGCGGCCAGATCGAAGAACCGGTGGGCCGGCGCGATGTGACCCTCCCGGAAGAGGGCCCGGCCGACCTGCAGCATCAGATCGTGATCTTCCCCGTAGCCGAGCTGGAGGATGCGCTCGAAAGCGCGCATCGACCCCGTCCGGTCGCCCAGCTTGAGCAGCGTCTCGCCCAGCCCCGCGAGCCCGTCCTCATGGTCCGGATCGAGCGACAGGGCCTGCTCGAAGCTCCGCCGGGCCCAGGCGTACTCCTCCCGGGCCAGGTGCGCGTAAGCCTTTCCGATGTGCAGTTCGACGGCGTGCGGGTAGAGGGTGATGCCTTCCTTGAGGATCAGCAGCGCTTCATCGTACCGGCCTTCGTTGTAGAGGTGATGGGCTTGTTCGTCGAAGTCGTCGGAGCTGAGGAATGCGTCCGACATCGAGGGTCCTCCGGCGGGTAGGTTGCTGCAACTTAGGGACTTCCGCCGGTGGGAGCAAGAGAACCACCGGGGACTTGACGCGAGTTGCTGGATGCATATCTTACTGACCGGTCAGTTATTAACCAGCGATTCGAGCAACCGTGTCCGAGCCGACTCCCACCGCCCACTCCTCTTCGCCGCGCTGGCAGCGCCGGCCCGAGGCCCGCCCCGAGGAGATCCTGGACGCGGCCTTCACGGTCTTCGGTGAAACCGGCTTCGCCCGGGCCAGGATCGAAGAGGTCGCCCGCCTCGCCGGCGTCAGCAAGGGTACCGTCTACCTCTACTTCGATTCCAAGGAGTCGCTGTTCCGCGAGATGGTGCGCGCGCGGGTGGTCGCGGCGCTCGCCGAAGCCGAGGCGTACGCGCGGACTCACGAAGGCTCGGCGCGCGATCTTCTGGTCGAGCTGATCCGTCGCATGTACGCGCGGTTGCGGTGCGACCAGATGCTGCGGCTCGCCCGCATCGTCCAGGGCGAGCTCGGCAATTTCCCCGAGCTGGCCCGGTTCTATTTTCACGAGGTCATCCTCCGCGCCCGGCGACTGGTCGAGCAGGTGCTTGCCCGCGGGGTCGCTTCGGGCGAGTTCCGGCCGGTGGCCCACGACTTCGCCGCGCGGGGGCTCTGCTCGCTGCTGGTCCACACCGCGCAGATGCAGAGCTTCTTCCACGATTGCGATCCCACGGCGCTCTCCGACGAGTCCGCGGTCGAGGGGCTGATCGACACCTACCTCAACGGGGTGCTCGCCCACCCCACCAAACGGAGCTGAGGCCCGCCGCATGGTTCGCTTGCCGCTGGTGCTCTCGCTCGTGCTGGCCGTCCCGGCCGCGGCCGTCGCGCAGCAGCCCGCTGTCCCGCCCGGCCCCCTCACCCTCCTCCAGGCCATCACCCTCGGCCGGAGCCAGGGGGTGGACGCCGCCATCGCCCGGCTCGACGTGCGGACCGCCGAGGCCCGGGTGGGCCAGCGCCGGGCCGACCTGCTGCCGACCATCGACGGCAACGCGGCGCTCACCCATCAGACGCTGAACCTCGACGAGTTCGGCATTCCCATCGCCAGCGGCGTCACCGATCCGTTCGACATCTACCGGCTCCAGCTCCGGGCGTCGCAGACGATCTTCGACGCCTCGCTCATCGGCCGGCTTCGGGCCGCGCGTGACACGGCGGTGGCGGCCGGTCTCGACGCGCGGGCGGCGGGCGAGATCGCGGGCGCCACGGCCGGCCTCGCCTACCTGCGCGCCCTGAGCGCCCGGGAAACCGTCCGGGCCCGCGAGGCCGACAGCACCATTGCGGCCGAGTTGCTCGAGCAGGCCCGCCGGCTGGTGGGCGCGGGTGTGAGCCCCGCCATCGACGCGACCCGCAGCGAGGTGAGCTTCGCGGCGGTGCGGACGCAGCTCGAGGTGGCCCGGAACGGCGCCGACCGCGCGAGCCTCGATCTGCTTCGGTCGCTCGACCTGCCTTCGGGCACCCGGCTCGAGCTGGCCGACTCGCTCGGGACCGGCGCGCTGGACCTGCCGCTGGATCCCGACTCGGCGGCAGCGTTCGCCCGGACGCACCGGGCCGAGCTGGCGGCGGAGCACGCCCGGACCGAGGCCGCGCACCGGTCCCTCGGCGCCATCCGGGCGGAGTATCTGCCCAGCCTGGGAGTGACCGGGGCCTATCAGAGGACGGGCCAGCAGACGAGCAGCCTGTCGGGGAGCTACAACGTGCAGCTCGAGCTGACGGTCCCGATTCTGGACGGCTTCCGCCGGCAGCACCGGGTGAAGGAGCAGAATCTGCGCGTGGACATCCAGGAGATTCGCGAGCACGATCTGGTCAACCAGGTCGAGACCGAGGCCCGCCAGTCGGTCCTCGACCTGGCCTCGGCGCGCCAGCAGGTTGCCATCGCCGGCGAGCGCCTCCGTCTGGCCGAGCAGGAGCTGTCCCAGGCCCAGCAGCGGTTCCAGGCCGGAGTGGCGGGGACCGTGGAAACGACCAACGCGCAGAGCTCGGTCATCGCCGCGCGCGATGCCCTGATCCAGGCGCGGGTGAACTTCGGCACCGCGCGCGTCGGCGCGTACCGCGCGCTGGGCGTCATCGATCAACTGCACTGAGAATTCCTATGACGACTGACATAGCCATGGACGTGCCGGCCGCGGCCGCCGAACGCAAGAGCTGGGCGCGACGCCTTCCGCTCATCATCGGGGCCCTGCTGGTCATCGCGCTCGCCACCTGGGGCGTGCGGCGGTGGCTCTACAGCCGGCACCACGTGGGCACCGACAATGCCCAGGTGGACGGCCATATCACGGCCATCGCGCCCCGCATTCCCGGCTTCATCGAGCGGGTGCCGGTCGAGGAGAACCAGCACGTCAAGGCGGGCGACACGCTGGTCGTGCTGGACCAGCGCGACTTCCGGGTCCGCCTCGACCAGGCGGAGGCCGAGCTGCGGAACGCGCAGGCTGCGGTAGGCTCCGGCCGGCAGGCGGGACAGGCGGAAGCACAACTGCAGGCCACCCGCGCCGAAGCGGCCTCGGCCAAGGCCTCGATCGCGGCGGCGGAGGCCGCCTACCACCAGGCCAACGCCGACTACGAGCGCTACCGCGGCCTCGCGGCCAGCAAGATCATCTCCGCGCAGCAGCTCGACGCGGCGCAGGCGGCGCGCGACGCCGCGGCCGCCAATCTCGAGGCCGCCCGGCGGCAGGCCGCCGCCGCCGGGAGCCAGGTCTCGGCCTCGGGCGCGGCGCTGCGCGGAGCCGACGCGCGCCTCGCGGCCGCGCAGGCGGCGGTCGAGAACGCCCGGCTGCAGCTCAGCTACGCGACCCTGCTCGCCCCCAACGACGGCGTCGTCGCCAAGCGGAACGCCGAGCCCGGCGCGCTGGTCCAGGTCGGGCAGAACCTGATGACCCTCGTGCCCGAGAAGGACGTGTGGGTGACGGCGAACCTGAAGGAGACCCAGCTCGCCGACGTCCGGGTGGGCGACCCGGCCGAGTTCACCGTGGATGCCTATCCCGGCGAGACCTTTCACGGGCGGGTGGAGAGCCTCAGCCCGGCCACCGGGGCGCGCTTCGCCCTGCTCCCGCCGGATAACGCCACCGGCAATTTCACCAAGGTGGTGCAGCGGGTCCCGGTGCGGATCGCGGTCGACGGCGAAGCCGATCCCGCCCACCCGCTGCGGCCGGGGATGTCCGTGGACGTGACGATCACCACCGACTGAGCGCGCCGTTCATGACGACCCTGGCGCTGCCCGCGCTGCCCCGGCCGCGGAGCCGCGAGCAGATCTACCGCTCGCGCTACCTGATCGCCTTTGCCGTGACGCTGGCCAGCGTGCTCGAGCTGGTGGACACCAGCATCGTCAACGTCGCCATTCCGCACATGATGGGAAATCTGGGGGCCACGCTCGACGAGGTCGCCTGGGTGAGCACCGGCTACATCGTGGCCAACGTGATCGTGCTCCCGCTCACGAGCTGGTTCTCCGACCGGCTGGGCCGGCGGAACTACTACACCGGCTCGATCCTCCTGTTCACCCTGGCATCGTTCTGCTGCGGGGCGGCCCGCTCGCTCGAAGGGCTGGTGTTCTGGCGCGTGATCCAGGGGATCGGTGGCGGCGCGCTGATCAGCACGGCACAGGCGATCCTGTTCGACGTGTTCCCCCTGCAGGAGCGGGCCAAGGCGATGGCCATCTTCGGCATGGGCGTCATGGTCGGGCCGACCCTCGGGCCCACGCTCGGCGGCTGGATCACCGACAACTACTCCTGGCCCTGGATCTTCTACATCAACGTGCCGCTCGGCCTCGTGGCCGCCGTGATGACGTGGCGCAGCGTGCCCGAGCCCGGCCATGCGGTGGCGCGCACCGGCATGGACTGGCCGGGACTGGCGCTCCTGATCGTAGGCATCGGCTCCCTGCAGATCCTGCTCGAGCGGGGCGAGAGCAAGGATTGGTTCCAGTCGCGCGAGATCGTGGTGGAGGCGGTGCTCGCCGGCCTCGGCCTGGTGGCGTTCGTCTGGCACGAGCTCCGGACCCGGCACCCGGTCGTGGACCTGCGCATTCTCCGGAACCGGCAGCTTGCCGGCGGCGTCATCTTCGGCGTCGTGCTCGGCTTCGCGCTGTACGCCAGCGTGTTCGCGCTGCCGGTCTTCCTGCAGAACCTGCTGGGCTACAGCGCCTGGGACACGGGCAAGGTCATCCTGCCCGGGGCGATCGCGGCCGCGATCACCATGGCCGCGATGGGCCGCCTCGGCCAGCGAGTGGACGCGCGAGTGCTCATCACCATCGGCGTGCTGCTCTTCTTCTGGTCCATGTGGCTGCACTTCCACTTCACCACCGATACCGGGATGGCCGACCTGTTCTGGCCGATGGTCCTCCGCGGCGTGGGGCTCGGCTTCATCTTCGTGCCGCTCACCGGTGTCGCGGTGGCCGACCTCCGGCCGGACCAGCTCGCGCAGGGCACCGGGCTCTTCAACCTCTCGCGCCAGCTCGGCGGCAGCTTCGGCATTGCGGTCACCGCCACCCTGCTCAGCCGGTTCGGCGAGCAGAGCCGCGAGGCGCTGCTGCCGCACCTCGCGCCGTCGAACCCGGCGGCATTGGACTGGCTGGAGCAGGCCACGCGCCGCCTGCTCGCGCTCGGCGGCACCCTCGCCGAGGCGCAGCAGAAAGCCCACGCCCTGCTCGAGGCCACCCTCCGCCAGCAGTCCTCGATGGTGGCGTTCGAGAAGGTCTTCCTCACCATGGGCATCACCTTCGCCGCCGCGCTGCCGCTGCTGGTGCTGTTCCGGACCGGGAAGATCCGCGGAGGTGCGGCGGCGCACTGACGCGGTGAGCGGTGAGCGGTGAGCGGTGAGCGGTGGGCGGAGGTACTTGGGAACTGTCAACTGTCATCCCGAGCGCAGCGAGGGATCTACTCGGGGAATGCCTCGAACCAATCCGCGGCCAGATCTATCCAGCCCGCGTTGGCCGACTCGATCAAGCGGACCTTCTTCGCCCTCGTCCAGCCTTTGATTTCCCGCTCACGCGCAACTGCGGCGGCCACGTTCGGCGTGCGCTCGAAGAATACCAGCCGATGCACGGCGTACCTGCGGGTGAATCCGGAAATGGCTCCCTCACGATGCTCGTGCATTCGCCGGATGAGGTCGGATGTGACGCCTGTATAGAGGACTCGTGACGTACTGCTGAGGATGTACACGAAGAAGCCGCGGTCGGAGCGCATGCGAGCAAGATCCCTCGCTGCGCTCGGGATGACAGTACCGGCGCACCGCGGCCAGCACCGGCGCACCGCGACCAGCACCGGCGCACCGCGACCAGCACCGGCGCACCGCGGCCAGCACCGGCGCACCGCGGCCAGCACCCGCTGCCGCTCACCGCTTACCGCTTACCGCTTACCGCGTCTCGCCCGTATCTTTCCCCGGTGACCTTCCAGCGCAAGCTCCTCTTCGGCTTCTCCCTCATGGCCCTGCCCGCGCTGCTGGTCGGCGCGGAGGCCATTCGCAGTAATGCGCTCGAACGGCGGGCGCTGAGCGCGCTCGGGGAGAGCATGGCCCGGACCCGCACCTATGCCGAGCTCGAGACCGCCATGTTCGACCAGAACGAGCTGGTCTGGCGCTACCTGAGCGGCCTCGACGATACCGCGCGCGAGGAGTTCCGCCTCACGGGCGAGGTCGTGGACTACTGGCAGGCCCGGTGGCGGAACGAGCTTCGCCCGGAGGAGGCCCCGCTGGCCGACGGAGTGGCGCAGATCCAGCGGCAGATCGTCGCCGTGGCCGACAGCGTGTTCCGCCTCGCCGATGCGGGCCAGCGGGAGACCGCCTACCGGCTGGCCCAGCGCGAGCTCAAGGGACGGCTGCAGCCCGCGCTCACCCAGCTCAATCGCGAGATCTACCGTCGCGCCCGGGAGTCCAGCGTGCGCGGTGCCTACGGCCGGCTGGAAGAGATCCTCCGCGCGGAGGGGCGCACGCTGGTTGCGATCATCGTCCTGGCGCTGCTCGCCGGACTCGCGGCCTCGTGGCTCATCTCGCGAAGCCTGGCCCGTCCGGTGAGCGAGCTGACGCGGGCGATGGCGGCCGTGGGTGCCGGCGACCTGGACCATCCGATCCAGGTGAGCTCGAGCGGTGAGATCGGCGACGTCGCCCGCGCGCTCGCCAGCATGACCCGGCAGCTCCGGGAGTCGCGGGAGCAGCTGGTGCAGGCGGAGAAGCTGGCGTCGATCGGCGAGATGTCGGCCGCGGTCGCCCACGGCCTCCGTAACCCGCTGGCCAGCCTGCGGGCCGCCGCGCAGCTGGTGCGCCGGCACCCGGCCTCGCCGTCCGCCACCGAGCATCTCGACGCCATCATCGAGGAGGTGGACCGGCTCGACCGACGCATCACCCACCTGCTCAGCTTCAGCCGCCCGGCCCCGTTCCATCCGGTGTCCGAAAGCCTGCCGCGGCTGATCGAGGACCTCCTCCCCGCCGTGGCCCAGCCGATCCGCGACCAGGGCGTGCAGCTCGAGCTGACCGTTCCCGCCTCGCTGCCGCAGGTGCGGGTGGACCCGATGCAGCTCGAGCAGGCGATGCTGGAAATCGTCTCCAACGCGCTCGATGCCATGCCGTCGGGCGGACGGCTCGGGATCGGTGCCTTCGTCGCCGACGGAACCGGCCCGGCCGACGTGGTGGTCGAGGTGAGCGACACCGGCGGCGGCATCCCCGAGCAGGTGTTGCCCTCCGTGTGCGAGCCGTTCTTCACCACTCGGCAGGAGGGCACGGGGCTGGGGCTCGCCATCGCGAAACGGTACGTCGAGCAGAACGGCGGCCGGCTCGAGATCGTGAGCCGCCCGGGCGACGGCACCAGCGTACGCGTACGGTTGCCGGCGGAGCCCGCCGCGTGAGCGCCGCCACCGTGCTGGTCGTGGACGACGAGCGCACCCTCGCCCGGGCGATCAAGGCATTCCTGTCCGAATCCGGCTACGAGGCCGAGGTGGCGGGGGATGCCGAGCAGGCGCTCCGGCTGCTCGAGACGATGCGCCCGGACGTGATCTTCTGCGATGTCCGGCTCCCCGGCATGGACGGCATCGAGCTGCTGCGCCGGATCCGCGAGTTCGATCCCGCCATCCCGGTGATCATCATGACCGCCCACGGCACCATCGAGGGCGCGGTCGAAGCGGTGAAGCTCGGCGCGTTCGACTACCTCAAGAAGCCGGTGGACCTCGAGGAGCTGAAGCTCCTGGCCGACCGCGCCCGGGAGAACTCGAAGCTCAAGCAGGAGCTGAGCTATTACCGGCGCCGGGACGCCGCGCGGAACGACTCGCTCGCCGGCGTGATCGGCGAGTCGCCCGCGATGCTGGCGGTGCTGGACCAGGCGCGGCAGATCGCGGGGCTCGAGGAGACGCCGCCGGTGCTGATCACCGGCGAGACCGGCACCGGCAAGGGACTGGTGGCGCGCACCATCCATGCGGCCAGCTCGCGCGCGGGGAAGCCGTTCATCGAAGTCAACTGCACGGCCCTGCCGGCCACCCTCATGGAGGCGGAGCTGTTCGGGCACGAGCGCGGCGCGTTCACCGACGCCAAGGAATCGCGCATGGGCCTGTTCGAGGCGGCGGACGGCGGGTTCCTCTTTCTGGACGAGGTCGGCGACCTCGAGCTGGCCCTCCAGGGCAAGCTGCTCAAGGCGGTCGAGGAACGCACCGTGCGCCGGGTCGGCGGGATCCGCGACCGGCAGATCGACGTGCGCATCCTGGCCGCCACCAACCGCGACCTCGAGCGCGAGACGCAGCGGGAGCAGTTCCGCCGGGACCTCTATTTCCGGCTGGCGGTGATCATCCTGGAGCTGCCCCCGCTCCGGGAGCGCGGCGCCGACGTGCTCCTCCTGGCCGAGCATTACCTGCAGCGGTATAACGCGAAGTACGGAAAGCAGGTCCGGCAGGTAAACGAGCGCGCGCGTGAGCTGCTCCTCGGTTATCCCTGGCCGGGCAACGTACGGGAGCTGAGCCACGTGATCGAGCGGGCGGTGCTCTGGAGCCGCGGGCCGGTACTCGACGTGGAGCACCTCTCGCTCGGCAACCTCACCCCGAGCGCCTCGGGTCTGGAGCCGCCGGCCGCCGTTCCCGCGGGGGCGCCGGCGCCTGCCGGCCCGGTCGCACGAGACACGCCCGGGCTGCCACCGTCGGGCGTGGACCTGGAGGCGTGGGAGCGGGCGCTGATCGAGCAGGCGCTCCGGGAGTCCGAGGGCAACCAGACCCGCGCGGCGCAGCGGCTCGGGATCAGCCGGGACACGCTGCGGTACCGGCTCAAGAAGTACGGGATTCAGGCGTAGAAACGCCGCGGTAGCCGGCGCCTCGATCGAGATCGTTGGTTGAGATCGTGGCTGCATTTACCACGAAGGCACGAAGGGCACGAAGGTTCACGAAGTGGGCTCGGCGCACGGAGTCCATCGGGATGCGGAGCCACCACCAGGTTGTTGGTGTTGTCCGGGTCCAAGGTGCCCTCCCGGAATGGGAGCCCTCCGTGTCCGACGTGGCCTTCGTGCCTTCGTGGTGAATACCGCCACGATCCCATCCAGCCCCCTAATCATCACCTCGACATGAAGATTGCTTAACCCTTCTTTACCAATTCTTTAGGCGCCTGATCGCTATCCTCTACCCGTTCCGATGAGCCCCGCGATACGACGGCGGCAGGTGTACGAACGGACCCGAGGATACCGAACATGCTGAGCGCGACGAAGAGAAAGCTGACCCTGGCGACCGCCACCACCCTCGGCCTGGTCGGAGCCGCGGTCCTGACCACCGGTGCCGGACTGCCCCCCACGATCGATCGCGTCGATTTCGACGCGGTCCGCACCGCGACGGCACCAGCCTATGACGCGCGGCTCAAGCCCGTGTCGCACGCGGCGATCAAGGAATTTCGTATCCCTATGACCCACGAGACGATCGAGATCTCCAAGGGCGTGCGGTATACCGGCTGGACCTTCGGTCATACGGTGCCGGGTCCCGTGCTCCGCGTGCGCCAGGGCGACCGGGTGAAGATCACGCTCGTGAACGAGGCCAGGGACATGGTGCACTCGATCGACTTCCATGCCGCGAGGATCCCGATGGACCACGCGATGAAGTCGATCGTCCCCGGCGACAGCCTGCAGTTCGAGTTCGAAGCCACCACCGCCGGCGTCTTCATGGTGCACTGCGGCACGCCGCCGGTCCTGATGCACATCGCGCAGGGGATGTACCTGCCGATCATCGTGGACCCCCGCGGCGGCTGGCCCACGAAGGCGGACAAGGAGTTCGTGCTGGTGCAGAGCGACTTCTACCCCAGGGGCTCGGTGAGCGACAGTACGCTGAAGGAAGGCGACTGGGCCGCGATGCAGCGCGCCACGCCCACCTACGTAGTGTTCAACGGCCGGGCATTTCAGTACAAGGATGCCCCGCTCAAGGTGGACGTCGGCGACCGCGTGCGTCTGTTCGTGATGAACGCCGGGCCCAACATTCGGAGCGACTTCCACGTGGTCGGCAACATCTTCGACCGGGTCTACCCCGGCGGCAATGTGAGCCAGGTGATCGATGGCGTGCAGACCTACACGATCCCGACCGGCGGTGGCGCGGTGATGGAGCTCGAGTTCAGGGAAGGCCAGAGCGGCCAGGGCAACTACGCCTTCGTCACCCACGCCTTCGCCGATGCCGATAAGGGCGCGGTCGGCGTGATCCAGGTCGGCAGCCCCGCGCTGATGGCGTCGCACTGAAGTGCCTTGGGTGAGGTCACCCAGCTGGGTGACCTCACCCAGGCGGCGCCTGCTCGCCGGCCGTGCAATCCTCTCCATCCCGACCCCATTAACCCTTACACCGCCAGCAGTTTGCAGCTCTCCTCCCAGGCCGATCGCATTCGGGCACGTGGTCTGCATATGAGCGGGTATCGTCGGGTCCCTCAGCGATCCGGCTGGGTGTTCCCACCCACTGCCACGGGGCCAGTCCGGCCCGCCTCATCACACCTCAGGAGGATCACCATGAAGTGGACCAAGCCCGAAGCCGAAGTGGTGGCCGTCACGATGGAAGTCACCGCCTACGTCGCCACGCTTTAAGGCGAAGCACTGATTTCGAGGGGCTCGCGAAAGCGGGCCCCTCGATCTTTCCAGGGTGCAAGTCATACTCCTCGGTACCGCTGCCGGCGGGGGATTCCCCCAATGGAACTGCTGGTGCCCTCCGTGCCGTGTCGCGAGATCCGATCCCCGTCGGGCCGTCCCGCGCAGCCAGTCGTCCGCAGCCGTGAGCGCGGACGGTGCGCGCTGGTTCCTGCTCAACGCGTCGCCTGACGTCCGCGACCAGCTCACCCGCCTGCCGGCCCCCGCGCCGGCCGGGATGCGTCACGTGCCGGTGGACGGAATCGTGCTGACCGACGCCGAGCTGGACCACACCGTCGGCATCATGCTCCTGCGCGAGGCGCGGCGCCTCCAGGTGGCGGCCACCGACGCGGTCCGCCGCATCCTGGACGACGATTCCCGCATCCTGGCCGTCACCCGCGCCTTCGCGGAGGTGCGCTTCCACGAGCTCCAGCCCGGTCGCCCGCTCGGCCTCTGCTACGCCGATGGCACCCCGAGCGGACTCCGGGTCACCGGCTTCCCGGTGCCGGCCGGGCCCCCTCGGTTCGCCAGCGAGGAGCGCCCGGGCCACACCGTCGGGCTGATCGTCCAGGACCAACACACCGGTGGCGCTTGTGCGTTCGTCCCCGGCTGCGGCGGGCTCGATGACGGACTGCTCACCCGGCTCGCGCCGGCCGACCTGGTGCTCTTCGACGGGACCTTCTGGACCGACGACGAGCTGATTGGTCTCGGCATCGGCGAGCGGACCGCCCGGGAGATGGACCACCTGCCGGTGTCCGGCCCGGGTGGCAGCCTCGAGCGGCTCCGGGCGCTGCCGGCGCGGCACCGGGTCTACACCCACATCAACAACACCAACCCCATGCTGCTCGAGGACTCGCCCGAGCGCGCCCGCGTCGAGGAGGCCGGCCTCCGGGTCGGCGCCGACGGCATGCGGTTCACTCTCTGATCAGGCCATGACGACCACATTCGCCGCTGCGCAACTCGCCACGCCGCCGCGGCCGCCAGTCCCGGTGCTCGATCGCCCGCTGGGCCCGCCGGAGCTCGAGGCGGCCCTCCGCTCGTTTCACGGTTCGTACTACGTGCAGCACCCGTTTCACCAGCTCATGTACGCGGGCAAGCTGTCGCAGCGGCAGTTCCAGGGCTGGGCGGCCAACCGGCTGGCCTACCAGCGCGTGGTGCCGCGCAAGGACGCGGCGATTCTGTCCAACTGCCCCGACCCGGCCGTCCGGCGCGAATGGATCCAGCGGATCATCGATCACGACGGTACGACGCCGGGCGGCGGGGGGATCGAGCTCTGGATCCGGCTCGGTGTGGCACTCGGCGTCCCGCGCGAGGAGATGGAGGACGAGCGCCACGTCCTGCCGGCGGTGCGGCTGATCTGCGAGTCGTACGTGACCTTCTGCCGGAACCATTCGTGGCAGGAGGCGTGTGCCTCGTCCCTGACCGAGCTGTTCGCGCCCCGGATCCACCAGGAGCGCATCGAATCGTTCCCGGTGCACTACCCGTGGATTCCGCCCGAGGCGCTCGACTACTTCAAGAGCCGACTGGTGCAGGCGCCGCGCGACGTCAACCACGGACTCCGGATCGTGCGGGCGTGGGCCACCACCCCCGAGCGCCAGCAGAAGGTGTTCGAAGCGCTCGCCTACAAGCTCGAGATGCTGTGGGCCATGATCGACACCATCCACAACGCCTATCGGGAGGAGTGATGGTGGCCATCCCGCTCGACGCGGTACCGCGGCTCTGGCGGCTGGCCCGGCTCGACTACGATCCTGCCCGCCAGCGCCCCGTACTGCTCTATCCCGAGGGCGCCGTGCTCCTGAACGAGACCGGCCGCGCGATCCTCGAGCTGGTGGACGGGAGGCGGAGCGTGGCCCGGATCGCGGCCGAGCTGAGCGAGCGCTACCGGACCGATGTCACCGACGACGTGACCGAATACCTGTCGCGCCTGGCGGAGAGGGAGCTGATTCAATGACCAACGAACGTCCGACCACGCTGCTGGCGGAGCTGACCCATCGCTGCCCGCTGCACTGTCCGTACTGCTCCAACCCGCTCGACCTGCTCCGTGCGGAGAGCGAAATCGGCACGGACGAGTGGAAGCGCGTCTTCACCCAGGCGCGCGAGCTGGGTGTCCTGCAGCTCGGCCTCTCCGGTGGCGAGCCGATGATCCGGAAGGACCTCGAGGAGCTGGCGGCGCATGCCCGTGGGCTCGGGCTCTACTCGACGCTCGTCACGTCCGGGCTCGGCCTCACCCGCAGGCGGGCCGAGGGGCTCCGGGACGCGGGGCTCGAGCACGTGCAGATCTCGCTGCAGGACTCGGATCCGCAGTCGGCGGAGCGGATCGCCGGGGTGAGCTCGGTCAAGCAGAAGCAGGCCGCGATCGCGCTGGTGAAGGAGCTGGGGTTCGCCTTCTCGCTCAACGTGGTGCTCCACCGGGCCAACCTCGACCGGATCGGAGAGATCATCGACCTGGCCGCGAGCTACGGCGCCGACCGGCTGGAGCTGGCCAACACGCAGTACTACGGCTGGGGACTACGGAACCGCGCCGCCCTGATGCCGCGGCGCGAGCAGGTCCTCCGGGCCAAGGAGATCGCCGAGGAGCGGATCCAGCGCTACAAGGGCCGGATGCAGATGCTCTTCGTGCTCCCCGATTACTTCGAGGAATATCCCAAGGCGTGCTACGGCGGCTGGGGCCGGTTCTACATCGTCGTCTCGCCCGACGGGAAGGCGCTCCCGTGCCACGGAGCGTACGCCATCCCATCGCTCGAGCTGCCGAGCGTCCGGGAGCACTCGATCGATTGGATCTGGCGGGAATCCCCCGCCTTCAACGCATTCCGCGGTGACTCCTGGATGAAGGAGCCCTGCCGCAGCTGCCCGAGGAAGGCGGTCGACTATGGCGGCTGCCGCTGCCAGGCGATGGCGCTCACCGGCGACGCCGCCAACACCGACCCGGTCTGCACGCTGGGACCGAACCGGCACCTGATCGACGAGGCGCTGCAGGAACACGCGGGCGCCGACGAGTACGCCTACCGCCACGTGACGGTCGAGCCCCAGCACGCGTGAGCGCGGACGCGCCGGCGATCCACACCGACGGGCTCGGACGCGATTACGACGGCGTCCGGGCCCTCGACGCGCTCAGGCTTGATGTGCCCCCAGGCGCGCTGGTCGGCCTGCTCGGACCCAACGGCGCGGGCAAGACGACGGCGATGCTCCTCCTCGCCACCCTCCTCGCTCCCACTCGCGGCGGCGCCCGCATCTTCGGCCATGACGTGGTGCGCGAGCGCCGGGCCGTCCGGCGCCGGCTCGGGCTCGTCTTCCAGGAGACCAGCGTGGACGGTCTCCTCACCGTCGAGGAGAACCTCCGGTTCGCCGGGCGGCTCGCCGGCCTCGGCGGCCGCGGGCTACGGGCCGCGGTGTCGGCGGCGATCGATCGTGCCGGGCTGGGCCCGCGCGCGAGGCAGCCGGCGCGCCAGCTCTCGGGCGGATGGCGCCGCCTGGCGGACATCGCCCGCGCCACGCTGCACCGGCCCGACCTCCTCATCCTCGACGAGCCCACCGTGGGCCTCGACCCCGAGCACCGCGAGCTGATCTGGCGGATCCTCGCCGCCGAGCGGCGCGAGCACGGGACCACGGTCCTCTTCTCTACCCACTATCTCGCCGAAGCCGAGCCGGCCGACCGCGTGGTGCTGCTCTCGCGCGGGCACGCGGTGGCCAATGACACACCGGCCGCGCTCCGGGCCGCGGTCGGCGCCGAGGTCGCCGAAATCGAGGGCTCCGGTGCCGAGCGGCTGGTGCGCGCGCTTCGAGGGCTCGGCGCCACGGCCACCGTGCTCCGGACCGAGCACGGGTATGCCGTAGGAATCCGCGGCCCGCGGGAGCCGGTCGTCGAGCTCGCGGGCTCCGCGCCTGGCATCGAGCGGCTGGCGCTCCGGCCGGCGACCCTCGAGGACGCCTACTTCGCCCGCACCCGGGACGGCGTCGCGTGAGTGCCGGGAGCGCCGTCTACGGCATCGTCGCGCGTGACCTGGCCCGCACCACGCGGCAGACGAGCCGCTTCCTGGGCGGGCTGGTCCGCCCGTTCATGTGGCTGCTGCTGGTAGGGACCGGATACAATGCCATCGCCCGGCTCGAGGGCGGGCTGCCGTACTACCAGTTCGTGTTCCCCGGAATCGTCGTGATGGCGTCTCTCTTCGGCGCCATGCTCACCGCCATCGGCACCGTGTACGACCGCGAGTTCGGCATGCTCCGGCTCATGCTCGCGAGCCCGGCCGGAGTTCCCGCGGTGCTCACCGGCCGCGCGATCGCCGCGGCGCTGGTGGGCAGTGTCCAGGGGGGTGTGGTGCTGGTCTGCGCGGGCTTCATCCTCCCCGTGACGCTCGGACAGTGGACGGCGGCCTTTGGCGTGCTCATACTGGGGTCCGCGGTCAGCGCCCTGCTCGGCCTCCTGGTGGCTTCCCGACTCCGATCGGTGGAGAACTTCGCCGGGGTCATCAACATCGTGCTCTTTCCCCTTCTCTTCGTGAGCGGCGCACTCTACCCCACCGCTGGAATGCCCGCCCCGCTCCGGCTCATCGCGCGGGTCAACCCGGTCACCTACCAGGTCGACCTCATGCGGCGCGCCTTCGGCCAGCCGTCCGAGTTCACCGTGGAGACGAACCTGCTCGCGCTGATCGCCGCGATGCTGCTGGCGTTCGCGCTGACGGCGCTCCTGTTCGATCCGGAGCAGCGGTTTGTGGGAGGAAAGCGGGAGGCTGTGAGCGGTGAGCGGTGAGCGGGGGCGGTGGCGCAGGCGCGAAGAAACGGCGTCGGACGCGGCATCATCACATTTCGCCTCTTACCTCTTACCGCCCACCGCACCCCTCCCGTCCCCGCACCAGCGCGATGTCCTGCTCCAGCCGCGAGCGCAGCGGCTGCCGCAGTGGCCCCCCGGCGGGAACCGTGGTCTCCACCACGATGTGACGATCGCGGCGCACGAGCCCCTGGGTCGGATCCCAATCCACCTGACCCTCCTCGATGGTGGTCTGGCGCGCCGGGAGCGTGATCGTGTCCCCTCGCACGGTGGCCTGGCTCGTTTGGCTGCGCGCGCGGAGCGCGAGACGTCGGATCACCCGCCGTCCCGCCGTGCTGTCGGGCAACCGCTCGAGCTCGAGCCCGCTGGAGTCGGACCAGCGCTGACCCACCGCGAGCGCGACCGGCGGCAGCGGCGGGAGCAGGTCCTCCATCGCGCCACTGAGCTCCGCGACCTCCGCCACCTCGTCGGGGATGAACGGCCGCGCCCGGGCCGTATACTTGCCGGTGGCGGACAGCGTTCCCCGATAACGCCCGCCGAGCAGCCCGTCGGTATCGGGCGTCAGCGTGCCCTCGGCGCTCTCCCTCTTCAGCGCGAGCGAGTCGTACCACGCCTCGACCTGGACCGCCCGCCCGGCCGGCCGCGCGCGCAGGCGCCACAGCCCGTGACGGGTGAGCGTCTCGCGCCGCAGGCGGGTTCCCGTCTGGCCATCGAGCTGGGCACGGGAATGCTCCTCGAAGGCGCTGCAGTCGAGCTGGGTGGCTGTGTACCGGAATGTGGCGGGCGGAGCGCTCCCGCCCTGCGCGGCGGCGTCGAGCGGCACCGCGAGGAGGGCGCAGAGCCAGAGGGTCACCCTGAGCGGGGGCATTGCGCGCTCGCTCCGGGCCGGGGCCGGGGCCGCCGGCCGCCGGCCGCCGGCCGCCTCGCGGCGAAGAACTTTCTCCGCGCAGCGCCACCGACGGACGCACCCCAGCCCCGATTCACCATCGTGCAACATGAGCCGCGGCGAGAACCACATCCGGGCCTACGAAGCCGAGGAGTTCAACATCCGCTGGCTGCGGAACGCGGCGCGGGAACTGGCTCCCGCCGAGAGCGGGTGACCGAAGCAGCAGCCGCGCTCACGCCTCCGCCATGAACGGGTAGCGGTACTCCTTGGGCGGCACCAGCGTCTCCTTGATACTCCGGGGCGAGACCCAGCGCACCAGGTTGAGCACCGAGCCGGCCTTGTCGTTGGTCCCGCTCGCGCGGGCGCCGCCGAACGGCTGCTGACCCACCACCGCGCCGGTCGGCTTGTCGTTGATGTAGAAGTTGCCGGCCGAATTCCGCAGGGCACGGTCCGCCTCGGCCAGGGCGGCGCGGTCACGACCGAACACGGCGCCAGTCAGCGCGTAGGGGCTCGTCCGGTCCACCAGCGCCAGCGTCTCGGTCCACCTGGCTGCGGGGTACACGTGCACTGTCAGGACCGGCCCGAAGATCTCCTCGCACATGAGGCGGTAGGCCGGGTCTTCCGCCTCGAGCAGCGTCGGCTGCACGAAGTATCCGACGCTGTCGTCCGTCCCGCCGCCCGCGAGCACCCGCACGCCCGGATCGTGTTTGGCCCGCTCCAGGTGCTCCCGCAGCCGCGCGAACGCGCGGTCGTCGATGACGGCGCCCATGAAGTTCCGGAAATCGGCCACATCGCCCATCCGGATATCGTCGATCATCCCGACCACCCGGTCGCGCACCGCCGGCCAGAGCGAATCGGGGATGTAGGCGCGGGAGGCGGCGCTGCATTTCTGGCCCTGGTACTCGTACGCGCCGCGCACCATGCCCACGGCCAGCGCGTCCACGTCGGCGCTCGCGTGCGCCACGATGAAGTCCTTGCCGCCGGTCTCACCCACGATCCGCGGGTAGGCGCGATAGCGCTCGAGGTTGTCGCCGATCGTCTGCCACAGGCTCCGGAACACCGCGGTCGAGCCGGTGAAGTGGATCCCGGCGAATTCCGGGTGCGCGAGCAGCTTCCGGCTTACCTCGACCGCGTCGCCCGGCAGGAAGTTGATGACCCCCGGCGGGAGTCCCGCCTCCTCCAGCAGCCGGTAGAAATGCCAGTTGCTGAGCGCCGCCGAGTGCGCCGGCTTCCACACTACCGCGTTGCCCATGAGCGCCGGCGCGGTCGGCAGGTTGCCGCCGATCGCGGTGAAGTTGAACGGGGTGATGGCGTACACGAACCCCTCGAGCGGCCGGTGATCGAGCCGGTTCCACGTGCCCGGCGCCGAGTCGGGCTGCTCCGCGTAGATCCGCTCGGCGTAGTGCACGTTGAACCGGAGGAAGTCGATGAGCTCGCATGCGCTGTCGATCTCCGCCTGGAAGGCGGTCTTGCTCTGGCCCAGCATGGTGGCCGCGTTGAGCCGCTGCCGCCAGACGCCGGCCAGCAGGTCGGCGGCCTTGAGGAACACCGCCGCGCGGTCCTCGAATCGCCACTGCCCCCAATCGCGCTGGGCCTCGACGGCGGAGGCAACGGCGGCATCGATGGTGGCGCTGTCGGCCTGGTGCAGCTTGGCCAGCACGCGCGCATGACAATGGGGCGAGACGACGTTCCGGGGGACACCGCCCCGGATTTCGCGCCCGCCCACCACGGCCGGGATCTCGGGCCGCTCGCTCCCGACCGCGGTGAGCGCGCCCTTGAGCGCGGCCCGCTCGGCGGTGCCGGGCGCGTAGCTCAGGACCGGCTCGTTGTGGGGACGGGGAATGTTGGCGACACCGCTCATGAGGACGTCCGGGCTCGGGGAGGATGGAAAAATAACGGAGAGGATGGGCAAATGTCCTGGCGGATCGTCGGTTCGGAAGCGCCGCCCTGCTTGCCAATACCAACCGCACGGCGGCATACTATCGCTCGCTCTGCCACATGCTCCAGCTGCTGTCGTGGGTCACGAATGCGACTACCGGGGAGGGGGAACATGTACAGGCATTGGCTGCTGCTCTCCGGACTCACCATCGCCGCATCCGCGCCGCTCCACGGGCAGGGATTGCGGATCGATCCGTCGGCGGTGGCGGCCCGGGCGGCACTCCGGCCGTCCGATCAGGCGGCGGCCGCTCCGCAGCGGCCGTCCGGCGCATGGGGCATCGCCGGGGACACTATCAGCCGGCCGCACCGCTCCCGCCTCGGAACCGCCGGGCTCGGTTTTCTGGCCGGTGCCGCTGCCGGGGTGGTAGTCGCCTATTTCGTGGATCGGTCGGGGGACAGTGGCGAGGGACGACTCGAGAACTACCTCGGGATTCCGCTGGCACTTGGCGTCGTCACCTTCATGACCGTGTTCGTCGCCATGGGTGACTGATCGCCTGGTGCGTACCAGCGGGCCCGATCGTCAGAACTCCGCGGACCAGCCCAGTCCCGCGCCCGCGGGTCCGACGATGGCGGACGGAAATCTCAGGTGGAAAATCCGCCACCGGCCCGACGCCAGCTTAGCCGAGGTGATCCCCACCAGCGCCCCCGCCGCCACGTCCGTCAGCCAATGCCGGTTGTCGTTGACCCTGGACCACGCGACCGCCGTGGCCATCCCGTAGAGTCCGACGGTGGCCCAGGGGCGGTGGATGTCGTCGGCGAGGGAAGTGGCCAGGGCAAACGCGGCCGCGCTGTGCCCCGACGGCATCGCCACCTGACCGGAGAACGGAACGTAGCCGTCGGCGTCGAGGCTCTGCTCCGGGCGCGGCCGCCCCATGAGTACCTTGCCCACCTGGACCGTCGCGCCCGCCAGCAGCAGGGAGGCACCCAACCGTCCGCCCGCCCGGGCGACTTCCGGGCGGTGAGCCAGCAACCCGACTCCCACGAGCCCGAGGGTGACGCTGCCGTAAACCTCGGGCTGGCCGAAATGGCGCACGGTGGCGGCCACGTTGTCCGCGCCGGTGCCGCTGTTGTGCCGGGAGAAGCGCTGCATGGGGCGGTCGAGCAGCATGAGCGCCGACAGCCCGCCGAGCGCGGCGGCGCCGTGCCACCAGCGGATGGTCGCGGGGGTCGGCTGGACCGCGTCGGCGGCGGCGGAGTCCAGGACCTGCGCACCGGCGGACCCCGGCCGAGCCACGGCCAGCAGGCCGAGCAGCAGCAACCTCGATCGCATGGAACGCCCTCCGTGGTTACCTTCGGTCGAACGGTGTTCCGCGATCTCAGCCCAGAGGAGCCAGATGAGCCGACGCTTCGGGGTGTGGTTGGTGCTGCTGACGCTCGTGTCCTGTCGCGACTACAAGTACGAGTCCCCGATCAGTTCACAGGACGGTCTCGTACCGGCGGACCAGTTCGCCCGCTATGGCAAGGAGCAGGCCGAAGTGGTGGCCATCGGCCGCGAGTTCGCGCGGGCCGGCCAGGCCGACTCGGCGATGGCCTACGCGCGGACGCTTCCGGATGTCGCCGACATCCATGCCGATCCGCTCGGCTACCGGCTCACCGTGCAGTTCAAGAGCGGCTGGCGGGCCGGCGTGCCGCCGATCGACGACGGGAAGACCGCCGCGGAGACACCCGGGATAAGCGCGCCGGCGGCCACGCGCTGAAGCGCTTCGGATTCGCGAGTCACCAATATATCCACCTGGCCGCCGCCTGGGAGCCGCCGTCGTGCCCAACCCACCCACCTGCTGCCAGCTCACCACCACCCTCCCCGACCGCGCCGCCGCCGATCGGCTCGCCGCAACCCTGGTCGACGAGGGCTGGGCCGCCTGCGCCCAGATCGCGGGCCCGGTGGAGAGCACCTACCGCTGGCAGGGAAAGATCGAGCGCGCGACCGAGTGGTCCTGTCAGCTGAAGACCACGCTCGCCCGCGTGCCGGGGCTCCGCGCCCGCATCCGTGAACTGCACCCCTACGAGGTCCCCGAGATCATCGCCGTGCCGTTCCTGGACGGCGACCCGGACTACCTGCGCTGGATCGGGGATTCAGTGGGCAGCGGCCGCTGACCGCCCGGCGCCCCGAGCCCTGCCAGCAGCTCGGCGATCTCGGGCAGGGGTAGCACCCATCCCGCGCCACCCCGCTGCACCGCCGCGCGCGGCATCCCGTAGACCACGCAGCTCGACTCGCTCTCCGCGATCGTCAGTCCGCCGCCCGCCCGGATCGTCACCATCCCCTCGGCGCCGTCTTCCCCCATCCCGGTGAGCAGCACCCCGAGCACCTTGCCCGGCCGCGAGCGGGCAGCGCTCCGCATCGTCACGTCCACGCTGGGGATATGCTTGGCGTCGCTCGGCTCCGTCGCCAGCACCACCGCCAGATTGGGCGAGACGCGCAGATGCTGTCCCGCCGGCGCGATGAGCGCCGTGCCGCGGACCAGCCGCGCGCCGTCCTCCGCCTCGGCCACGCGCACGCGGCTCAGGGAGGCCAGCCGCTGCGCGAACGGGCGCGTGAACCCGATCGGCATGTGCTGCACCACCACCACGGGAAGCGGGAATCCGGCCGGCAGCGCCTGCAGGATGCGCTGCACCGCCGCCGGACCGCCGGTGGATGCGCCGATCACGCAGAGCTCGCAGCGCGCCAGGTCGGTCTCCGGCGGGCCGGATGGAGCGGCGGCCGGCACGGCCGCGGGTGATCCGTGCGACCTCGCGACCGGCGCGAGCGCCCGGAGCCGGTCCACCACTTCGCGGCGCAGATACTCCAGGTCCATCACGTTGAACGTGGTCTTGTCGATGAAGTCCACCGCACCCGCGGCAAGCGCCGCCACCGTGGCCTCCGCGCCGTCCCGCGTGTGGGCGGAGAGCATCAGCACCTTGAGCGACGGCTTCCAGCGGAGCAGAGCCGGCAGCACCTGCAGCCCGTCCATGCCGGGCATCTCCACGTCGAGCGTCACCAGATCGGGATCGGCCGCCGGGATCTTCGCCAGCGCCTCCGCGCCGCCGGCGGCCTCGCCCACGACCCGGAACGCGGGTTCGAGCGCCAGCACCCGGGTCAGCGCCCGGCGGACGAACGCCGAGTCGTCCACCAGAAAGACCCGGGTCACGCCGCCTCCAGCTTCCGGTAGACCACCGCGCCACCCAGCATCGCGGGGGCGAACGGGGACTTGCGGTCGAGCAGCGATTCGGAGTGCCCCAGGAACAGGTAGCCGCCGGGCGCGAGACAGCGGGCGAACAGGCGGATGGCGTCGGCGAACGCCTCCTCGCTGAAATAGATGAGCAGGTTGCGGCAGAGGATGGCGTCGTAGATGGCCCAGCCGAGCGCGCCGTTGGGCGCGAGCAGGTTGGTGTGGAAGAAGCGCACTCCCCGGCGGTACCGATCCTTCAGGCGGAATCCGCCGGGTTCCTGCGTGAAGTAGCGGCGGCGGGCATCCTCGTCGCACGCGCGGAGCGAGCTGTCCGCGTAGAGCGCCTCGTGCGCCCGGCCGATCCGCTCCGGGTTGAGGTCGCACGCGTCGATCTCCCAGGGCAGGCCCGCCAGCGGCAGCGCCGCGTTGTGCAGCGCGATGGAGAGCGAGTAGGGCTCCTCGCCCGACGAGCAGCCGGCCGAGAGCAGCCGCAGCGGCCGGCCCCGGAGCAGGGGCCGGCGCTCGGGGATCACGTGGCGGATGAGCAGGTCGAACTGGTGGGTCTCGCGGAAGAAATAGGTCTCGTTGTTCGTCACCATCGCGGGCAGCCGGGCGAATTCGCGCTCCCGGTCGGGATGGAAGCGGAGATACTGGTAGTACTCGCGAAGGGTGGCGAGGCGGAGCTCGCGGAGCCGCGGCCGAAGCCGGGACTCCAGAATCTCCAGCCGGATGCCGCTGAACATCAGCCCGAACCGCTCCTGGATGAGGTCCGTCAGAAGCTTGATTTCGGCCTGATCGAAACCGGTCACGCCGGGATCCGGATGGCCTCGGGCTGCAGCCGTTCGAGCGCCGCGCGCGCGGTGGCGGCCACGACCGGCTCGACGTCGCGGGCGAGCGCCAGGAGGACCTGCCGCGTGACCGGCTTGGCCAGCCGCCCGAGCCCGCGGGCCGCCTCGTTGCGGATGCTCCAGTCCGCGTCCTCGGCCAGCGGAAGCAGGACCGGCAGCTCGTGCTCCTCGGCCAGGTCGGCCAGTCCCTGCGCGGCCATGCGGCGCATTTCGACTTCGCCGTCGCCCAGCCGCTCCCGCAGGAAGGCGCCGATCCACGGCGGGGCGATGCGGACGAGCGCGGTGACGATCTGGAGCTGCTCGTGCGGTCCGCACTCGGGCAGCAGGTCCCGCAGCTTGGCCGCGGCCGACTGGGCGCGGCAGTGCCCCAGCGCGCGGATCACATGGAACCGGAGCGAGTCGGCCGTTCCCAGCAGGGCCACGAGCACCGCCACCGACTTCTCGCCGCCGCGCGCCACCAGCAGCTCGAGCGCGTCCACCTGGGTAGCCTGGTCCCGGTCGGCGAGGGCGCGGAGCAGCAGCACGTCGGCGCGGCCGGCCGCGACGCGCGCGGCGGCCCGGAGCCCCGCCCGCCGCACCGGCGCCCGTCGGTCCTCGGCCAGCTGGAGCACCCGCGCCTCGAACGCCGCGACCGGGCGGGCGGCCAGCACCTCGAGCGCGAGCACCAGCACCGCGGCATCGGCATCCGGTCGGAGGCAGCTCTCGAGATCGGCCAGCGCCTCCGCGGAGAGCCGGCCGAGCGCCTGGGCCGCGGCCGCCTGCTCCACGGGCTCCCCGCGCCGGAGACGTTCGGCCAGAAGCGGCGCGGTCGTGTCGAGCTCGAGCCGGCCCATCGCGTAGCACGCCGCGGCGCGCACGTGGGCGTGCGTGTCCTCGAGGTGCTCGAACAGCTCGGGCAGCTCGTGCTCTTCGAACCGGCCGGCGCGGAGCGCCCCGCTGCGGACGTCGGGGTCGGGGTGTCCCAGCAGGCGGGGCCGGTGCGCCGCGAGCGCGTCGGGGAACCGCCGGAAGAGCCCTTCGAGCCAGACGGCGTCGGGATCGGTGGCGAGCCGGGCGAGCAGGGCCGGCTCGAGCTGCTCGATGCCCGCGGCGGCGACGAGCGTGGCGGCGGCGCGCTGCAGGCTGTCGGCTTCGCCGTCCCCGTCGTCCTCCGCCGGCCGCGCGACGAGCGCCTGGGCGAGATACGCCGTGAGCTCCGCGGAGGCCGCGAGCTCCGCCCCGGCCCGGGCCAGGACGGGCACGGGGTCGGGGTGGAAATCGACCACGACGGCGACCGCCAGCAGCAGCGGATCGCGCAGCGCCCGCTCCCGCACCTCCGGAAGCAGGCTCAGCAGCCGCTCGAGCGACTCAGGCGCCGCGATGCTCCGGAGCGCCTGCACCGCCGGCTCGGCCAGGACCGAGTCGGGCACCAGCGACATGAGCGGCTGCACCGCCTCGGGTGCTCCGATCTCGCCCAGCGCGTTGATCGCCGCGAGCTGCAGCCACAGCTCCCCGTCCACCAGCTTGATCAGTTCGGGCACCGCCTCGCGGGTCCGGAGCTGGCCGACCGCCTCGATCGCGGACTGGGCCACGTTCGTATCGGCGTGATGGAGCAGCGGCAGGATCGAGCGGCCCGCCGCGGTGTACCCGATCCGGGCCAGGCTCTGCAGCGCGAACATGACCAGCTCGGGATCCTCGGCCCCCAGCATCACGGTCAGGTGGGGCACGGCGTAGGGACCCTGGCGCTCGAGCGCGCTCAGGCCCGCGTTCCGGCGCGCCGCGTTCTCGCCGTCGGCCACCATGGCGCCGAGCACCGCCGGCTCGACGTACCGCGCGGCCAGGCGGATGGCACGCTCCCGCACCGGGATCGCCTCGTCCTCGAGCGCCAGGAGTATCGCGCGCTCCCGCTCGGGCCCGCGTACGGCCGCGTCGAGCGCGGCCAGTCGTTCGGCTGGAGTGCTCATCCGGACCTCAGACCTGGAAGACGGCCACGCGCTGCTTCAGCGCCTCGGACTCGCCGGCCAGACTCTTGGCGGCGCCGGTCATCTGCTCGACGGCCACCAGGTTCTGCCGGGACACGACGGCGATCGCCTCGACCGCCTTGACCACCATCTCGCCGCCGCGGCGTTGCTCGGTCACGGCTTCCGACATCTGGTGGGTGAGCTGGTTCATCTTCTGCGCGGCCGCGCTGATTTCCTGCGCCCCCGCCGCGTTCTCGTTGATGGAGCCTGCGATGTGCCGCGCGAGCGTGGCCATCTCGCCCACCGTGCCCAGCACGGCCCGGGCGTCGGCGGCCTGCGCGTCGGCGGCGCGGGCGGCGTCGGCCACGAGCGTCGAGGTCTTGCCGATGGAATCGACGATCCCCGCGAGCACGTGTCCCATCAGGGCCACGGCGTGATGGGTGTCCTTCTGCACGGTCTCGATGACGGTGCCGATCTCCTGGGTGGCCTGCACCGAGCGTTCGGCCAGCCGGCGCACCTCGTCCGCCACGACGGCGAACCCCTTCCCCGCCTCGCCCGCCCGCGCCGCCTCGATGGCGGCGTTCAGCGCCAGCAGGTTGGTCTGGTCGGCGATGCCCTCGATGACCTTGACGATCTTCCCGATCTCGTCCGACCGCTCGCCGATGGAGCCGATCGCCTCCTGCAGCCGCTCGCCGTTCCGGCGGGTGTCCTCGACCGACTGCTGGCTCACCTCGTCCACCTGGTGCACTCGGGCGGCGATCGCGCCGACGTTCTCGATCATAGTGGTGAGCGTGCCGGTGGCGCGCTCGACCGCACCGAGCAGCACCTCGCCGTTCTGCGCGGTGTGCGCCAGCGTGGCGCTCATCTCCTGGATCGAGGCGGAGGTCTGGTCGACATTGGCTGCCAGCGCCTCGGCGCTCCGGGCCAGGTGCTGCATCTGCGAGGCGATCTCGACCATGGTCGAGGAGGTCTCCTCGGTCGAGCTGCTCTGCATCTCGGCGCCCTTGGCCATCTGGGTCGAGCTGGCCGAGATCTCCTCGGCGGAGGTCGCGACCGTCCGCGACGACACCGCGATCTGGCCCGCGATGTCGCGCAGGTTCTTGACCATCTGCCGCATGGAGTGCTCGAGCCAGCCGATTTCGTCGCGCGACTGGCTCCGGATGTCGGCGGTGAGGTTGCCCTTCGACACCTGCTCGGCCAGGACGCGGAGGTTCGTGAGCGGATCGGCGATGAGCCGCGCCAGCGCCAGGGCCAGCATCAGCCCCAGTCCGATGGTGATCCCGAGCAGCATCAGGATCGCGGTGCGCGAGTCCTGGACGATCTGCTCGGCGGCCGCGAAGTCGCCGGCACCGAGCCGGCTCATTCGCGCCAGGGCGTCCATGGCGCGCCAGCCCAGCAGCGCCGTCAGGGCCAGCACCACCCCGAAGCCGGTGAGGATCTTCCGTCGGATCGTCCAATCCTTGATGATCTGCGCGAAGCGGGTCATGGTCGTCCGTCCGTCGTGAGAGCTACTCGCTCGGCAGGAGCGCCTTGTCGAGGTCGAGGAGAATGATCAGCCTGGATTGCCAGCGGGCCACGCCGGTGAGGTAACCGGCGTCGGCGGAGACGACCTCGTCCGGCGCCGGCACGACGCTCGCCTCGGGCACCTTGGTCACCTGCGAGACCGCATCCACCAGGAGGCCCAGCACCCGGCCGCGGACCTCCACCACTACCACGCGCGACCGCGACGTCAGCTCGACCGCCGGCAGACCGAGGCGGGAGCGCAGCTCGACCACCGCCAGGATGCGGCCGCGCAGGTTGGCCACGCCGCGCACGTGCGTCGGCGCCTGCGGCACCCGGGTGATGTCGGAGACGCGGATCACCTCGCGCACCTGCGTCACCGGGATGCCGAACTCCTCCCGGTCGAGCGCGAAGGTGAGCAGGTGCAGCTCGGGACCGGGCGCCGGCGCCGTCTGGGTGGCCGCCCGAGCCTCCATCGCGTCGGCGAAGCCGAGCAGGTGCTCGCGGATCTCGCGTTGCTCAACCGGCACGGCGCCCTCCCTCGAGAATGCGGACCGAGTCCAGAATGCAGGCCACCCGGCCATCGCCCAGGATCGTGGTGCCCGAGACCACGTCGGGGCGGCCCAGCGCGGGGTCGAGCCCCTTCACCACCACGTCCTGGTGGCCCACCAGCCGGTCCACCAGCAGCGCCTGGCGCTTGCCCCCGGCGGCCATCACCACGTAGAACCGGCGCGGAGCCCCACGGCCGGCGGCGGTGCCGAGCACCGTACCGCCGTCGGCCACGTGGATCAGGTCCCCGCGCCACTGCGTCACCCCCCGGTGGTTGATCTCGCGGATCGTCTCGGGCTGGGCTCGCACCGTCTCGGCCACGTGCGCCAGCGGCAGGGCGAAGCGCTCATGATCGATCTCGACGATGAGCGAGCGGACGATCGCGAGCGTGACCGGCAGGCTGAGCGTGAATGCCGTCCCCCTGCCCGGCTCGGTCTCCACGTCGATCGTGCCGCCGAGAGCGTGGATGGCGCCGGCGACCACGTCGAGACCGACGCCCCGCCCCGCCAGCCTGGATACCTGGTCCGCGGTCGAGAGGCCCGGCAGAAAGATCAAGCTCCGGAGCGGGACGACGTCGCCGTCGCGCAGCTCCTGCCCCAGCGCCTCGGCCTTCTTGCGAATCGCCTTCTCGTCGAGGCCCCGACCGTCGTCCGTCACGCGGATGACCACCCGCCCGGCCTGCGGAGCCGCATCGAGCCGTACGGTGCCCTCCTCCGGCTTGCCGGCGCGACGGCGCGCCTCGGGCGCTTCCATCCCGTGCACGATCGCGTTGGTCACCAGGTGCAGGAGCGGCTCGCTCAGGCGGTCCAGTACCGCCTTGTCGAGCGGCGTGTCCCCGCCCGACTGGATCAGCCGCACGCGCTTGCCCTCGGCCTGCGCCGTATCGCGCACCATGCGGGGAAACCGGCCGAACACCGTCGCGATGGGAAGGAGGCGCGTCTCCATCAGCGTGGACTCGAGGCGCTTGAGGGTCTTCTGGAGCGCCAGGATCGTCTGGTCCAGCCGGTCCAGCTCCTCGCACGCGCCGGTCCGCCGGGCGATCCGGCGATAGGCCTCGCCGAGCGCCGAGTGCTGGATCAGCCCTTCGCCGAGCACCTCGAGCAGCGCATCGAGCCGCCGGAAGTCGATCCGGACCACGCTGTCCACCCGCTCGGTCTCGCCGCCGGCCCGCCGGTCCGATCGCCGGCGCTCGGGCTGGGTCTCCGCCGCCGGCTGGCCCCCGGCCTCCATCCACCGTCGCACCCGCTCGACGTAGCGCGCGGCCGGTGCCGGGTCGAGCTCGGGCGAGGCGTTGCGCACCAGATCCACCAGCAGGCTGCCGCCCGCCACCAGCAGCGCCGCCGCCGCGTCGGTCCGCCGGTCCGGACTCCGCCGCAGCAGCCCGCACGCATCCTCGAGCGCGTGGGCGGTTTCCTGGGCCGGTACCAGGCCCATCATCGCCGAATTCCCCTTGACCGTGTGCAGCCGCCCGGGCAGCGAGCCGAGGAGCTCCTCCGCCGGATCGCCATCGCGCCAGGACCGCTCCAGCTCCACGAACGTGTCCGTCACCTGCTCGGCCAGCGGGAGACACTCGAGGACGTAGTCCTGGAGCAGCTCGCCGAAGGGGTTCTCGTCGGGGCTCACGTCACGTCGTGGGGGCGGCGTGCGCGAGCGCCCGCATCACCAGGCGCTCGACGTCGGCCGGCTGGAAGGGCTTCCGGAGGTACTCCCAGGCGCCCGCGCTCCGGCCGCGGGCCTCATCCTCCGCGCTGCCCTCCGTCGTGACGAGCACGATGGGTACGTGCAGGTGCAGCGCCTCCGCTCGGCGCCGCTCGAGCACCTCGAGGCCGTTCATCTCGGGCATGTTCAGGTCGAGCAGCACGAGTGCGAGCTCGGGGTGCGCGGCCAGCAGCCCGTAGCCCTCCCGCCCGTTGGTGGCGTAGTGGACGGTGCTGCCCGCCAGCGCGCCGCGCGAGAAGATCAGCCGGTACATCTGGTGATGCAGCTTCGAGTCGTCGATCACGAGAAAGGAGTGTGGCATGCGTCACCCGGTCGGAGTGCCTGCCCATGTGCAAGAGGCAGACCCGCCGGTGAGCGGGCCGGTAAACTCAATACGCGCGGGACTCTACGGGATTCGGGCGGGGTGCCGAGCGGAGGGGGTCAGGCGTCTTGTTCAACGTTTGCGGAGATCTGCAACGGAGTCGGCGAGGCGCGCACGGACAGCGACGTGAAGCCGGGAGGGAGCCGGACCCCCGGCGCCGAGGCTGCGAACGATCAGCGCGAGGAAGGCACGGTCGCGTCGGTAGCGGGGCAGGCAGCCGGCACATCCTGCGAGGTGCCGGCCGACGGCATCGGCCTCTTTCGCTGCGAGCTCGCCGTCAAGATATTCCCAGAGTCGATCGACGACCTCTGGACATTCCATTCGAGTCCTCCCGTGCCGGGCGGCGGCCGTCCGCGGCCGCGCTACGCCCTCGTGAACAGCGCACCTCGTCCGGAGGTTCCACCCGGTATGACTCCGCGCACTCGGAACATCACGCTCCTCGTGGTCCTGGCATTCGTCGCGTTCCTGCTGTGGTCCACGCTGTCCAGCCAGCAGGTGGAGTGCTCGGTGGCGGTCGAGTTCGAGGGCAGACGGGGCAGCGGCACGGCGTCGGGCGCGTCGGAGGAAGCCGCGGCCCGGGAGGCGCAGACCGCCGCGTGCGGGCCGCTCGCCGGGTCGATGAACGACCGGATCGCCTGCGACCGGATTCCGCCGGTCAGCCGCCACTGCCGCACGCTGTGAGCGCCCGCGCCGCGGTGGACGCGCCGCGACTCCGCTTTCCACATCCTCTGACCCTGCTCGTCCTCTGCGTAGCGGCGGCAGCCGTCCTCACCTGGCTGCTGCCCGCCGGCGAGTACGAGCGGCGGGAGGACCCGGCCGCCGGCCGCCAGGTGGTCGTCGCCGGCACTTATCACGCCGTCGCGGCGAGTCCGGTGGACGGATTCGACGCGCTGGTCGCCATTCCCAAGGGGATGAGCGATGCGGCTTCGGTCATTTTCTATGTCTTCCTCGTCGGCGGGGCATTCGCGGTCGTGGAGCGGACCGGCGCCCTGGGCGACCTCGTGAACTGGCTGGTCCGCCGGCTCGCGGGGCGCGGCATCTGGGTCATCCCCATCGTCGGATTCGTCTTCGGGTGGGGAGGCATCCTGGTCCAGATGCAGGAAGAGCTGATCGCCTTCGTCCCCGTGCTCCTCCTGCTCACTCGCCGGCTCGGCTTCAACGCGCTCACCGCGGTCGCCATGAGTCTGGGCGTGTCCGCCGTCGGCGCCTCGTTCAGCCCGATCAACCCGTTCCAGGTGGGGATCGCGCAGAAGGTGGCGGGAGTGACGCTCCTGAGCGGCTGGGAGTTCAGGTCGGTTTTTCTGGTGCTGGCCTGGCTCGGCTGGATCGCGGGCACGATGCGTTTCGCGCGGCGGACCCGTACCGCGCCCGAGCCTCCCGACCCCGCTGGTGCCGAGGGGGCGTCGGCCGGCTGGCGGCAGATGGTGGTGCTCGGAATCGTGGTCGTCACCTTCATCGTATTCGTGATCGGGGTGACGGGCTACGGGTGGGACTTCGACCAGCTCTCCGCTCTGTTCTTTCTGATGGGTGTGGCGGCGGGGCTGGTGGGCGGACTCGGGCTGGGAGGAACCGCGGAGGGCTACGTCGAAGGCTTCCGCTCCATGGCTTTTGCCGGCCTGCTCATCGGGTTCGCCCGGGGGATCTACATCGTCCTCGATGAAGGGCACATCGTCGACACGATCGTCCACGGGCTGTTCACGCCGATCGCCGCCCTGCCGACGACGCTCTCCGCGCTGGGCATGATGGCGGTCCACTCGCTGGTCCATCTGCCGGTGCCCAGCACGAGCGGCCAGGCGGTCCTCACGATGCCGCTGCTGGTTCCGCTCTCGGACCTGATCGGCCTGTCCCGCCAGGTGACGGTGCTGGCCTATCAGTATGGGGCCGGGCTGTGTGAGCTGGTCACCCCGACGAACGGCGCCCTCATGGCCATGCTGGCGGCGAGCGGCGTGCGGTACGAGGAGTGGATCCGGTTCACGGCGCCGGTCGTGGGCGCGCTGGCCCTCCTCGCCGCCCTCGGGATCGGCGCGGCGGTGGCGACGGGGCTGCAGTGACCGGACTCAGCCCGCGGGCACGCCGGCCAGGGATTCCAGGCGCTTGAGATCGGCCACCCCGACGTGGCGTCCGCGTTCCTTGCCGTCCTGGAATACGATGAGCGTGGGAATGCCGCGGATCGCGAACCGTGACGCCACCGTGGGATTCACCTCGGTGTCCAGTTTGAGCACCAGGACCGCGCCGGCGTGGCGCGCGGCGAACTCGTCGAGCGTCGGCGCCATCATATGACAGGGGCCGCACCAGTCCGCATAGAAGTCCACGAGCACCGGAACGGTGGTGCCCTGCAGCGACTGGTCGAAATCCGCCTCGGTCGCCTTGACCGGCCGGTCGAGCAGGATGGGCCGGTGGCACTTCGCGCACCTGGGCCCTTGCGCCAACCTGCCGAGATCGATCCGGTTGGCCGTCGCGCAGACGGCGCACCGCACCACCGCGTGCCGCTCCTCGGCCGCCGGCTCGGTTGCGGGCTGGGACATGTTGCCTCCATGGCTGACGCGGGCGGCATCCGCCCGGCATCGTGCAAGCTAGACCACTGGCCAGCGGGGGCAAGCGCGGGCGACCGTGACCACGTTCACGGGCGGGAACGGTTCGGTTGGCATTACTGTTGCGATGTGGTGGGGCAATCAACGGGAAGGCGGGTGGCCACGTGAGCGAGCTCACTATTCGAGAGATGGGTCAGGACGAGGACTTCGCGGCCTGGTTCTCCGAGCTGCTCGAGCAGGAGGACGGCCCCACCGGTGCCGCCGGACCCCTCGATGAGCACTACCTCATTCTCAGCAACGAGATCGGCGACTGGATCGGCGGCTTGCGGTACTGGCTCCGGGGCGGGGTGGCGCACCTGGTGGATGTGGTGGTGCTGCCGCAGGAGCGGCATCGAGGCCACGCGCACCGGCTGCTGGCCGCCTTCGAGGAGCGCGCGGCCGAGGCCGGCGGTCACGTGGCCGAGTTCTGGACCGACGACCAGCGCTCCGAGGGTCTTCTCGCCGCCTTCGGCTGGGACCGTATCTTCCAGCGGGATGATTACATAGGGCATCGCTCCTGGGCGCTGATGGAGAAGCGGATCAGCCCCGGGGAATGACCGCCGCGGCATTGGCGCGGGTGCGACCGGCCACTGTATGTTACAGTGGCCGGTCGTTTTATCGTGCGTAGGCGCAAGTCCACCATAAAGGAACCTCATGGGAATTGCCACCGACACGGAGCGCGAGCTGGCCCACAAGATCGAAGTGCTCAAGGATCTCGAGGAGCCGGTGCGCGAGCTCAGGGAGAACCACGAGCGCAAGCGCGAGCTCTGGTTCCCGTCGGACCTGCTGGCGCCGGAGCCGCAGAGCTGCCCGGACGAATTCGTCCGCACGCTGCGGGATCAGGCCGACGGCATCCCGGACCCGGTCCGGGCGGCGCTCGCGCTCAACATGCTGACCGAGGAGGGATTGCCTCACTTCCATCGCCTCCTCGCGGTGTACCTGGGGGACGACAGCCACTGGCGCGCGTGGAACAACCTCTGGACCGCCGAGGAGGACCGCCACGGCCAGGTGCTGCACGACTACTGCCGGGACACCCGGCTCTTCGACCAGCGCAAGATCGAGGAAATGCAGTTCGAGTATCTCCGGCGCGGCTTCCACCCCGAGTGGGACAAGGACCCCTACCGGGTCTTCGCCTACACCACGGTGCAGGAGCGGGCCACCCAGTTCTCGCACGCCGAGACCGGCCGGATCGTCGGCGAGTACGAGCCACGCCTGTCCGGAGTGCTGAGCCACGTCGCCAAGGACGAGGCGCGGCACTACGCGTTCTACCGGAGCGTATTCGAGCTGATCCTCCAGCGCGACCCCAACAACGCGCTGCACTCGGCGTCCTTCATCCTGCCGGCCATCGACATGCCCGGGGTCACGATGCCGGGGTTCAAGGAGCTGGCCGACGTGATCCGCCGAGCCGGCATCTACGGCCCGCGCGACTACCTGCGGATCGTGCAGGAGCAGATCCGCTACTGGAAGATCGAGGGCATCCAGGGACTCAACGAGATGGGCCGGATCGCCCAGGAGAAGATCATGGGTATCCCGGCGAGGCTCAAGCGCATCGCCGAGATCATGGAGACCCGGAGCCGCGCCAAGACGTTCAGCTTCGAGGTCGTGTTCAACCGTGAATTCGCGATGGAATGAGGCCCGGGGCCACGGCCGGAACCGTGCTGGCGTTGGCGCTCCTGCTGGCGTGCGGCGCCAGGGACGCGGCCCGGCCCGAGCGGAACGAGGTCCGGGCCGACCTGCCGCGCGACCAGGATGAGGCGGAGACGCTGGGGCACGAAGTCTTCGAGCTGGTGGATCGCGCCGTCGACTACCGGGGGTCCCATCAGGGGCGTCCCGCCGCCTCCTTCCGCCAGATGGGCATCGACAGCCTCACCCCCGCCACCGTGCGGCGCCTGGTCAACATTGCCCGGGAGCCGGTCGTGACCGTGGCATTCCGCCGGACCGACTCCCGCGATATCACCTCCTGCCGCGGCGACGGCGGGATCCTCGAGGAAGCGGCACTGAACGGCGGGCGGTTCACGCTCATGTGCACGACCCGCTCGGGCGCGCAGCGGCCCATGCGGGTGGGCGCGGCCGGCCGCTGACCCTTCCTTCCCACCCATGATCTTCGCCACGATCGATCTGATCACCCGAAGCGCCATCGTGCTGGCGCTTGCCTGTGCGTCGGTCGTGGCGCTTACCCATTGGCTGGTGCGAAGCCGGCGGATCACGCCGTTCGGCGTCTGGCCGCGCTTCATGCGCCGGGCGAGCGATCCGGTGCTGCTGCCGCTCGAGCGCCGTATCCTGCGCGCGGGCGGCAATCCACAGGACGCGCCGCTCTGGCTCCTGGGCATCGTGATCGCCGGCGGTCTGCTCCTGCTCACCCTGGTGCACTGGCTCGCCGGGTTCGCGGTCACGTTCCGCTACCTCGCGGCAGCGGGGTCGCGCGCGTGGCTCCGGTTCGCCGTGGGTGGGCTCTTCACCGTGGTCATGATCGCGGTGATCGTGCGGGTCATCGCGTCATGGTTCGGGATCTCGCCCTACCATCGCTGGATGCGCGTGGTCATGGTGCTCACCGACTGGATCGTCGATCCGATCCGGCGGATCCTGCCACCGCTCGGCATGATCGACTTCAGCCCGCTGGTGGCCTGGCTGGTGCTCAGCCTGGCCCGCAGCTTCGTCCTGTCGCTGCTCTGATCCAGGCGACGCGGACCGGCATCCTGCTGCGGGTGCACGTGCAGCCGGGGGCCTCGCGCACCGAGCTCGCGGGGCGGCACGGGGACGCGCTCAAGGTGCGGTTGGCCGCGCCTCCGGTGGGTGGCGCCGCCAACGAGGCGCTCGTGCGCTTCCTGGCGGAGCTGCTGGAGGTGCCGCGTTCGGCGGTACGGCTCGACCGGGGTGCGGCGGGGCGCTCCAAGCTGGTCGCGGTGCACGGGCTCACGCCGGAGGCGGCCTTCCGGCGCCTCCAGCTGTGACCTGGCCCCCGCAAGTGGCCCGGTGCGAGCGATCGCATTAAGTTGCGGAAGTCGGACAACTGAGTCGTGGCGATTTGCGCTGCTTGCGGCCACGTTAAAAACCGCTAAAACGCACCCCTGAGGCGTTTTGGCTTCAGGGGCTTTTTCGTCCCGGAGCGTTCCCGTGCCTGTAACCCACCCGATTCCGCCTGCCACCTCCGCCCCTTCCCCCGTCGGGCTGACGCGCGAGTCGCGCCTTGCCCAGCTCGAGCCGCTCCTGGCCCGGCGCATCCTGGTGCTCGACGGGGCCATGGGAACGATGATCCAGACCTACGGCCTGACCGAGTCGGACTTCCGGGGCGAGCGGTTCGCGGATTGGCCGCGCGACCTGCGAGGCCACGGCGACCTCCTCACGCTCACGCAGCCGGGGGTCATCCGCGCCATCCACTCCGCCTATCTCGAGGCCGGTGCGGACCTGATCGAGACCAATTCGTTCACGTCGAACGCGATGTCGCTGGCCGACTACGGGATGGAGGACCTGGTCTACGAGTTGAACCACGCGGCCGCGCGGCTGGCGCGCGAGGCCGCCGACGAGTGGGAGCGCCGGACGCCCGACCGCCCTCGGTTCGTCGCCGGCGTCCTCGGCCCCACCAACCGGAGCGCCTCGCTCTCGCCCGACGTGAACGATCCCGGGTTCCGGAACGTGACCTACGACGAGCTCGTGGCCACCTACGAGGAAGGCGCGCGCGGGCTGGTGGACGGCGGCGCGGACCTGCTCCTGATCGAGACCATCTTCGACACGCTGAACGCCAAGGCCGCGATCTTCGCGGTCGAGGGGCTGTTCGACCGGCTCGGCTTCCGCGTGCCGGTCATGATCTCCGGGACGATCGTGGACGCGAGCGGGCGGACGCTCTCCGGTCAGATCACCGAGGCGTTCTGGAACTCGGTGTCGCACGCCCGCCCGCTCAGCGTGGGGCTCAACTGCGCGCTGGGGGCGGAGGGGCTGCGGCAGTACGTGCAGGAGCTCTCGCGGGTGGCGCCGGTCTACGTGAGCGCGCACCCCAACGCCGGGCTCCCGAACGAGTTCGGCCAGTACGACGAAAGCCCGGAGCACATGGCCAGGGTGCTGCGAGACTTCGCGGCGAGCGGGCTGGTCAACTTCGTGGGCGGCTGCTGCGGCACCACACCGGCGCACATTCGCGCCATCGCGGAAGCCGTCCAGGGCCTCCCGCCCCGCCGGCGGCCCTCGCCGCCCCGCGCCTGCCGCCTGAGCGGACTCGAGCCGCTCACGATCGACGACGACAGCATCTTCCTCAACGTGGGCGAGCGCACCAACGTCACCGGCTCGCGGAAGTTCGCGCGGCTGGTGCTCGCCGGCGACTACGAGGCGGGTCTCGAGATCGCGCGCCAGCAGGTGGAGAGCGGCGCCCAGATGATCGACATCAACATGGACGAGGGGATGCTCGATTCCCAGGCGGCCATGGTGAAATTTCTCCAGCTCATCGCCTCCGAGCCGGGCATCAGCCGGGTGCCGGTGATGCTCGACTCCTCCAAGTGGTCGGTCATCGAGGCCGGGCTCAAGTGCGTGCAGGGGAAGGGCGTCGTCAATTCCATCAGCCTGAAGGAGGGCGAGGAGGCATTCGTCCGCCAGGCGACGCTGGTGCGCCGCTACGGAGCCGCCGTCATCGTGATGGCGTTCGACGAGCAGGGCCAGGCCGACACCGCCGAGCGCAAGCTCGCCATCTGCCAGCGCTGCTACCGGATCCTGACCGAGCGGGTGGGCTTCCCGCCCGAGGACATCATCTTCGACCCGAACGTCTTCGCGATCGGCACCGGGATCGAGGAGCACAACGGCTACGCGGTGGCCTACATCGAGGCCACCCGCCGGATCAAGGCCACGCTGCCCCACGTCCTGGTGAGCGGCGGCGTGAGCAATGTCTCGTTCTCGTTCCGCGGCAACGATCCGGTGCGCGAGGCAATCCACGCCGTGTTCCTGTACCATGCCATCGAGGCGGGAATGGACATGGGCATCGTGAACGCGGGCCAGCTCCCCATCTACTCCGACATTCCGCCCGACCTGCTGGAGCGGGTGGAGGACGTGGTGCTCAACCGGCGCCCGGACGCGACCGACCGGCTCCTGGCGGTGGCCGACCAGGTGCGCGGGCAGCTCACCGAGCAGGCGACCGACCTGGCCTGGCGCGAGCTGCCGGTACACGAGCGGCTCGCCCACGCGCTGGTCGAGGGTATCGCGGACTACGTCGTGGAAGACACCGAAGCGGCCCGGCTGCTCGCCGACCGCCCAATCCAGGTGATCGAGGGCCCGCTCATGGCGGGAATGAACATCGTCGGCGACCTGTTCGGCGCCGGCAAGATGTTCCTGCCGCAGGTGGTGAAGAGCGCGCGCGTCATGAAGAAGGCGGTGGCGCACCTGATCCCCTACATCGAGGCGGAGAAGGACGCCTCGGCGGCGGCCCGGAGCAAGGGACGGGTGCTGCTCGCCACCGTCAAGGGCGACGTGCACGACATCGGCAAGAACATCGTGGGCGTAGTGTTGCAGTGCAACAACTACGACGTGATCGACCTCGGGGTCATGGTGCCGTGCGCGAAGATTCTCGAGACCGCGCGGCGCGAGGGGGTGGACATCATCGGGCTGAGCGGGCTCATCACTCCCTCGCTCGAGGAGATGGCGTTCGTGGCGGGCGAGATGGAGCGTGCGGGGTTCACCGTGCCGCTCCTCATCGGCGGGGCCACCACCTCCCGGGCGCACACCGCCGTCAAGATCGAGCCGCACTACGGTGGCCCGACGGTGCACGTGCCCGACGCGTCGCGCGCGGTGAGCGTGGCCAGCAACCTGCTCAGCGACACGCTGCGCGACGAGTTCGTGGCCGAGGTGAAGGACGAATACCGGGACGTGCGGGAGCAGCGGAGCCACCGGGCCGCCCCCGAGCATCGGCAGCCGCTGGCAGCCGCCCGGCGCAATCGGCTGGCCATAGACTGGACCGGCGTCACGCCTCCGGTACCCTGCTCCACCGGGCTCACCGTGCTCGACGACTACCCGCTTGCGGACCTGGTCCAGCGCATCGACTGGACCCCGTTCTTCCAGGCCTGGGAGCTGCGCGGGCACTACCCCGACATCCTCCAGGACCCGACGGTCGGCGCGGCGGCCACGGGGCTGTTCCGCGACGCGCAGACGCTGCTCGACCGGATCGTGCAGGAGCGGCTGCTCCGCGCGTGCGGCGTGCTGGGAGTCTTCCGCGCCAACGCGGTGGGAGATGACATCGAGCTGTACGCGGACGAGGGGCGCACCGAACGCCTGGCCGTCATCCACACGCTCCGGCAGCAGATGGTCAAGCCGCCGGGCCGGCCCAACCTGGCGCTCGCCGACTTCGTGGCGCCGCGGGAGACCGGCGTGCCCGACTACGCCGGCGCCTTTGCCGTGACCGCGGGCCACGGGATCGACGAGCTGGTGGCCGGATTCCGCGCCGCGAACGACGACTACAGCGCGATCCTGGCCAAGGCCCTGGCCGACCGGCTCGCCGAGGCATTCGCCGAGCGGCTGCACGAGCGCGTGCGGCGCGAGTACTGGGGATACGCGCCGGACGAGGCACTCGAGAACGCGGCGCTGATCCGGGAGAAGTACCAGGGGGTCCGGCCCGCACCGGGCTACCCCGCCTGTCCCGACCATACCGAAAAGGGCACCCTGTTCGATCTGCTCCGGGCCGAGGCGAACACCGGCATCACCCTGACCGAGAGCTTTGCCATGGTCCCCACGGCGGCGGTGAGCGGATACTACTTCTGGCATCCGCAATCGCAGTACTTCGGCCTGGGCAAGATCGGGCGCGACCAGGTCGAGGACTACGCGGCACGGAAGGGGATGGACGTCGCCGAGACGGAGCGCTGGCTCGCTCCCAACCTCAACTACGACCGCTAGGATGCCCACCCTGCGCGACCTCCTCGGCGACGGCCGCGTCCACGTGGTGGACGGGGCCATGGGCACCATGCTGTATGGCCGGGGCGTGTTCCTCAACGTCTGCTACGACGAGCTGAACCTCCGGCAGCCGGATCTCGTGCGCGACATCCATCGCGAGTACGTCCGCGCCGGCGCCGAGCTGCTGGAAACCAACACCTTCGGCGCCAACCCGCTCAAGCTGGCGACGTGCGGCCTGGCCGGAGACACCGAGCGGATCAATGCCGCCGCCGCGGTCCTCGCACGGGAGGCGGCCGGGGCGCGGGCCGCGGTCGCCGGCGCCGTCGGCCCGCTCGGCGTCCGGATCGAGCCGTTCGGCGAACTCTCGCTGGACGAGGCGCGCGCCGCCTTCCGCCGCCAGGCCTGCGGGCTGCTCGAGGGGGGGGTGGACGGGTTCATCCTCGAGACCTTCAGCGACGTGGCCGAGCTGGGAGCGGCCGTGGAAGCGATCCGCGGGCTGTCCGACCTCCCCATCATCGCCCAGATGACGGTCGGGACCGACGGGAAGACCCACTACGGCACCGATCCCGTGGCGTTCGGCCCCGAGCTCGCGGCGATGGGCGTGGACATCGTGGGCGTGAACTGCTCGGTCGGGCCGCACGGCGTGCTGGAGGCGGTGGAGAAGCTCGCGCGGGTCGTGAGCCTGCCGATCAGCGCGCAGCCGAACGCGGGCCTCCCGCGCGAGGTCGGCGACCGCAAGATCTACATGGCGTCGCCCGAGTACATGGCAAGCTACGCCCGGCGCATGGTCGAGGCGGGCGCGCGGTTCGTCGGCGGCTGCTGCGGCACCACGCCCGATCACATCCGGGCGATGGTGGGCTTCGTGCAGAGCGTTTCGCCGCGGCACGCGTTCGAAATGGGAACGACCCCGGCCCCGGCTCCGGCGGTCGCGGTCGACCCGGTGCCGCTCGCCACGCGGTCGCGGCTCGGCGCCAAGCTGGCGGAGGGGCGCTTCGTCACCACGGTCGAGATCGTGCCGCCGAAAGGCGTCGATCCGACCCCGATGTTCGAGCAGGTCCGGCAGCTCAAGGCCGCCGGCGTGGACGCGGTGAACGTGCCCGACGGTCCCCGCGCGCAGAGCCGGATGGGCGCGCTGCTCTCCGCGCTCATGATCCAGCGCGAGGTGGGACTGGAGGCGGTGGTGCACTATGCCTGTCGCGACCGCAACCTGCTGGGGATGCTCTCTGACCTGCTCGGCGCCGCGGCGGCCGGCGTGCGGAACCTGCTCATCATCACGGGCGACCCGCCCAAGATGGGTCCCTATCCGGAAGCCACGGCGGTCTTCGACATCGACAGTATCGGGCTGACCAACCTGGTGAGCCGGCTCAACCACGGGCTCGATCCCGGCGGCAACCCCATCGGCGAGCCGACCCGCTTCGTGATCGGCGTCGGGGTGAACCCCGCCGCGCCGGACCTGGAGCGCGAGCTCAAGCGGTTCGCCTACAAGGTCGAGGCCGGGGCCGAGTACGCGATCACCCAGCCGGTGTTCGACCTGGTCCAGCTCGACCGATTCCTCGAGCGGGTCGAGAACTTCCGGATCCCGATCATCGCGGGCATCTGGCCGCTCGTCTCGGTGCGGAACGCGGAATTCCTGGCGAACGAGGTGCCAGGCGTCTCGGTTCCGGACGTGATCCTGCAGCGGATGCGGGCCGCGAGCGCGGGCGGCAAGGAGGCGGCGCTGGCCGAAGGCGTGCGCATCTCACGCGAAATGCTCGAAGCGGTCGCCGAGCGGGTACAGGGGGCGCAGGTGTCGGCGCCGCTTGGCCGGGTGCCCGTGGCGCTCGATGTGCTGGCGGCGGCGCCGATTGAACCGGTCGCGAGCCGGGGGTATACTCCCGGCACCTGAGGATCGCTGCCGACCTCTTTCGGAGTCCCAGTCCATGCAGGACCTCCGCACCGCCGCGCCCGCCCTCACCACTCTGTCCGACGAAGAAAACATGTTCCGCGACGCGGTCCGTGAGTTCGCCGAGGCCGAGGTGCGCCCGCACGTCCAGGCGATGGACGAGGCGGCCCAGTTCCGCCCCGAGCTGATCCCGCGGTTCTTCGAGCTCGGCCTCATGGGCATCGAAGTGCCGGAGCAGTTCGGCGGGGCCGGCGGCAGCATCTTCATGGCGGTGCTGGCCATCGAGGAGCTCGCGCGGGTGGATGCCTCCGCCGCCATCTACGTGGACGTGCACAACACCCTGGTCAACAATGCGCTCATCCGCTGGGGCAACGACGAGCAGCAGCGCCGCTACTTCCCGCGGCTCACCACCGGCCTGCTCGGCGCCTTCGCGCTGTCGGAGCCGGGGAGCGGAAGCGACGCCTTCGCGCTCGAGACGCGCGCGGAGCGGACCGCGGAGGGCTGGGAGCTCACCGGCCGGAAGTTCTGGATCACCAACGGCGCCGAGGCGGGAGTCTTCATCGTGTTCGCCAACGCCGACGCCTCGAAGGGTTACAAGGGGATCACGGCGTTCGTGGTCGAGCGCGGTTTTCCCGGCTTTTCGGTGGGGAAGAAGGAGACGAAGCTCGGCATCCGGGCGTCGAGCACCACCGAGCTGATTCTGGAGCAGTGCCGGGTGCCGGCGGCCAATGTGCTCGGGCCGGTCGGGCAGGGATACAGGATCGCCATCGAGACACTGAACGAGGGCCGCATCGGGATCGGGGCGCAGATGATCGGCGTGGGCACCGGCGCCCTCGAGGCGGCCACCGCGTACGTGAAGGAGCGCCGGCAGTTCGGCAAGCCGGTGGCGGAATTCCAGGGCGTGCAATTCCAGCTTGCGCAGATGGCCACGGACCTCGAGGCCGCGCGGCTGATGGTCTACAACGCGGCGCGCCTCAAGGACGCGGGGCAGCCGTTCGCCGCACAGGCCGCGATGGCCAAGCTGTTCAGCTCACAGGTGGCCGATCGCACCACGTCCAACTGTCTCGAGCTGTTCGGCGGTTACGGATACTCCACGGAGTACCCGGCGGAGAAGTACTATCGCGATGCCAAGATCGGGACGATCTACGAGGGCACGAGCAACATGCAGCTGCAGACGATCGCGAAGACCCTGCTCAAGTAATCAGCGGCCAGCGGGTGAGGAGGGCGCGGGACTTGCACGCGCTTGCTCGGTCCGGCCGGGGCCACCGGGCCCTGCGCCATGGCCGGGCAATCGCGGGTAAATCGATGTTGACCATGGCTTTATGCACTTGACAGGCGCAGCCGCCCCGGGCGATACTTTCGGCCGCTCGTGTCAGGACGTCTCACCATTTTCCGGATGCCTCGTGCCCCTTTCGTCGTTCCGCCGCCACACCCGGTCCTGGGCACTGCTGGCCTGTCTGCAGGTCACCGCGGCACCGCTGCTGGCGCAAACTGACGCGCCCTGGTTGATCGGGCGGCTCGACGCCTGGTACCAGCGCACGAGCCATTCGGCACCGGGCCAGTGGGGGATCGCGGTGGCGGACGAGTCGGGCCGGATGCTGTGGAGCGTCAACCCCGATCAGCCGCTGATGCCGGCCTCCACCGTGAAGCTGTTCACCACGGGGTTCGCCCGAAGCGTCCTGGGCGGCACGGCGCGGCGGCCCACGCGCGTGGTGGGCGTGGGGTCTCTCGACGCGGCCAGTGGCGAATGGATCGGGAGCTGGGCGCTGGAGGTGAACGGCGATCCATCGTTAGGGGCCGGCGGCTCCGGCCCGACGCTGTATGACCTGGCCCTGCAGCTGGCCGGCTCCGGGGTCCGCAAGCTCACCGGCCCGCTGCAACTCCAGAGTGCCAACGGTCCCGCCAATGCGCTCTATCCCGCCGTCTGGTCGCCGCGGCACCAGGGCCGGATCTTCGCCCCGCTCGTCGGGCCGCTGACGCTGCACGAGAACGTCATCTGGGTCACGGTGCAGCCGGGAAGCCGCGCGGGCCGGCGCGCGAAAATCATCGAGACCGCGCCGGAGGGGATCGGCTCCAGGGTGAGCGTCACGGCCACCACCCGCGCCGGCCGCCGGTCCCGGCTGGTGCTGCGGAGTCGCCGGGACGGTGGCTGGGTGGTAGCCGGGACCATCGGCGTCCGCGCGGCGCCGCGCCGGCTCACCGCCACCACTCGCGATCCCCGCGCCGTGCTGAGCGCCGTGTGGGCCAGCGCGCTCAAGCGCGCCGGGATCGTGTGGAATCCCTCACCCTTCATCGGACCGCCCCCCACCGGCGGCCCCCAGATCCTGGCGGAGGTCTCGTCGCCGCCGCTCGATTCGCTGGCGAGCGATATCAACCGGCGCAGCCTCAATCTGGGGGCCGAGCTGCTGCTGCAGTGGGCCGGCGGCCGCGATCACGCGCCGGCGCTGCTCACCGAGCACGTGCGCCAGGTGGTGGGCTCGGCCGATGGGGTTTACCTCGTGGACGGGAGCGGGCTTTCGTACGACGACCGGGTCGCTCCGCAGACCTTCGTCACCTACCTGGCCCGGTTTCCCAATACCCCTGCGGGGCGCAACTTCCCGATGCTGCTGCCGGCCAACGGCACCGGCACGCTGTATCGCCTCAACAGCGGCTTCCCGGGGGAGGGCGTCGTCCGCGCCAAGACCGGGACCCTCGGCCAGGTGTCCACGGTCGTCGGCTATCTCGGCCGGCCGGAGGGCACGCTGCTGGTCGCGCTCATGTACAACGGCTCCCGGCCATGGGCCGCCCGCCAAGCACAGTGGAAGCTCTTCCGCGACCTGGGGGCCAACGGGGTCGTGATCCCCAGCGATACCGTGGAAGCGCAGCCGCCGGTGCAGCTCGGTGGCGAGGAAACGCCGGTGCCATCGTTCTCGCCGGCGGTCACCGCGGAACCGGACACCCCGGTGGCGGCCGCGAGGGAGCCGGACTCGACGGAGGGCGGGGCGACACACTAGGCTGCATCCGGATGACCAGGCCGGACCCCCCTAGAACACCAGGTGCGCCAGCGTCACCCCCTCGGGCTCACTCGAGCGATTCACCACCGGCTCCACCGTGAGCGCCGCGCCCATGACGGGCGCCGAGACGCCCGGCATCGGCAGCGTCATGAAGGCGGGCCGTTGCGTGTCGGCGTTGACCTCGGCCGAGCGGACCATACCGGTTTCGGTGATGAACCAGAACTGGTAGACACTGCCGGCCGGCGCGGGCGGCAGACCGTGCACGATGACGCACCAGCGGTGCGACACCCCATCCTGGAAGATCAGCAGTCCGCCCTGGTGACCATCCATCGAGATGCGCGTCTGCAGTACCTGGTGGGCGCGGCGGAGCACCGACAGCGTGTCCTGCAGCGCCGCGAGCTGGTTCTCGCGCGCCGTCAGCAGTGCCCGCAGATCATGGCGTTCGCTCCGACCGGACAGCGCCATGCCGGCGGCCACCAGCGTCACCGCCGCGGCGGCGGCCAGCGGCACGCGGCGCCGCCACCGGCTCGGACGGTCCAGGATCTCTCCCGCCATCCGCCTCGCGAGTCCCGGCGCGGGCGCCGCCGGCGCCACTCCCATCGGCAGCCACGCGAGCTCCCGTTCCAGCCGGGCGAGCTCGCGCGCGCATTCGTCGCAGCGCACCAGGTGATCCCGGAACGTGCGTTCTTCGCCCGGCTCGAGGCTTCGGGCGAGATAGGCGGCGCGATTCTCGACGTACCAGTCGTGGGCGGTCACAGGACCCAGTCCTTGATCGGCGCGAGCGAGGCCCTGAGCTTCCCGAATGCGAGACGAAGCCGGGTCTTGACCGTACCCACCGGGATGCCGAGCTCGCGCGCGATCTCGGAGTGGGTGAGCCCGCGGAAATAGGCCAGCCGCACCGCCTCGCGCTGCTCATCGGGCAGCGCCGCAAGCGCCGCGTGAACCGATTGGTGCACATGCCAGCCCGGGCGTCCGGCTTCATCCACCTCGACCGGGCGCACCTGCGTGGGTGTCAGCTCGCCGTAGGCGTCCGCGCGTGCCAGCTTGAGCCGCCAGCGGCGCCGGCGCCGGAGCCGGTCGATCGCACGATTCCGCGCGATCCGGAGCAGCCAGGGCAGCAGGCTCTCGTGCTCATCGCCCAGACTGCCGGTCCGATTCCATGCCGTGGCGAACACCTCCAGCACGACCTCCTCCGCTTCGTCCGGATCGCTCAACATGGATTGGGTGAGGCCCAGGAGCCACGGGCTGGCCACCTCGATCAGCTCCACGAGCGCCTGCTCGTCGCGCGCGACCAGCCGGCGGCGGAGCGAGGCCTCGGCCGCAAGGGTGAGCCTGCGGCCACTGCCTGGCGCGCCGTCCGGCGGAGCGGCATCACCCGGGCGGGGAGGCACGGAGTGGGGCATGTCTCCTACTTATGCATGGCATGGCCGATGGACGCCAGCCTCCGGCGGCGGCGGGCATGCCGCGCCGTCCAGTGAACGATGCGAGGAGCCGGCTGGTTCTGCGTGGGGGAGCAGCGACGATTCGTAGGGAACCCACCTCATCCCGAGCCGCGCTCGGGATGAGGTGGTCAGCTCAGGCCCGGCGCGCGCTCACGGCCACCAGCACCACACCGCCGACGATCGCCAGCGCGCCGAGGATCGGCGGAATCGGCAGCGATTCCTTCTTGTCCGCGCTGGCCTCGATCGGTCCGAGATCGAGCACCTTCTCCTTGTGGGTGAAGGAGAAGCCGCCGAACGCCAGTCCGGCGATGCCGAGCAGGATCAGCACGATGCCCACGATGCCGGCAGGCTTCACACGACCCTCCTGCCCTGGATCAACTGGATGAGCGCGATGACGATCGCGACGACCAGCAACACGTGGATGAAGCCGCCGAGGGTATAGGACGACACCATGCCCAGCAGCCAGAGCACCAGCAGGATGATGAAGATGGTCCACAGCATGACGGCCTCCCGGCAGTTCGAGTGGGTTCCTGTCACGGGGCTGCGAGTCACGAGAGTACACCGCGACGTGAACCGGCGCGGTGAGCGCAGTCACGGGGCTCTCGTGCGCGCGATTGGGCGAGGGACGGGCACGCATGTAAGTTGCTGCGCTTGGCGGGGTTGTCTCCAGGCCCGACGCTCACCGACGTCGACCGGCGCTGGACGCGCTCGTTTCCCGTCCGTACCTTCCTGAGTCCGCAGCAGGCGACACGCTCCCGAGGAGTTGCATGGCGACTCAGACCCGACCGCTGCCACCGGACGGCTCCGCCGAGAGTCCGGGGTTCCAGCCGTTTGTCCCGCCGTCCCAATCACCCGCCGAGCTGACCCTCCGCGCCCTCATCCTTGGCGCCATTCTCGGCATCGTCTTCGCCGCCTCGAGCGTGTACCTGGCGCTCAAGATCGGCCTCACGGTCTCCGCGTCGATCCCGATCGCGGTGCTCTCGGTGGCATTCTTCCGGACCCTCGGCCGCTCGACGATCCTGGAGAACAACATCGTCCAGACCACCGGCTCCGCCGGCGAGTCGATCGCTGCGGGCATCGTGTTCACGCTTCCCGCCATCCTGCTCATGGGCTACGACCTGAGCGTGGGCAAGGTGGCGGTGATCGCGGTGGTGGGCGGCCTGCTGGGCATCCTGATGATGATTCCGCTCCGCCGGGCGCTCATCGTGAAGGAGCACGGCCGGCTGACGTATCCGGAGGGCACCGCCTGCGCCGAGGTCCTCGTGGCCGGCGAGAAGGGCGGACTCCAGGCACGCCTGCTGTTCCAGGCGTTCGGGCTGGCGTTTGCCTACAAGTTCCTGATGTCGGGGCTCAAGGCCTGGAAGGAGTATCCGGGCTGGGTGTCGACCTCGTACAAGGGGGCGTCGATCTCGGCGGAGGTCTCGCCGGAGCTGCTGGGCGTGGGGTACATCATCGGCCCGCGAATCGCCGGCTACCTCTTCTCCGGCGGCTGTCTCGCCTACCTGGTGCTCATCCCCGCCATCAAGCTCTTCGGCAGCGGGCTCACCCAACCGATCTTCGCCGAGACCAAGCTCATCGCCGACATGAGCCCGAACGAGGTCCGGGCCAACTTCGTGTTCTACATCGGCGCGGGGGCGGTGGCCACGGCGGGGATCATCGCGCTGATCCGGGCGCTCCCCACCATCGTCGCCGCGTTCCGCTCCGGGTTCCAGGACCTCCGGGGCAGCATCGGCGAGCGGGCGGCGCGGCTCCGCACCGACCTCGATCTGCCGGTGTGGGTGACGGTGGCGGGCGCCGTCGCCCTCGCGCTGTTCCTGACGGTGCTGCCCCAGCTCGCCGTGAACCTGCTCGGCGCCGTGCTCATCATCCTGTTCGGCTTCTTCTTCGTGGTGGTCTCCTCGCGCATCACCGGCGAGATCGGCTCGAGCGCGAACCCGATCTCGGGGATGACCATCGCGGCGCTGATCGGCACGGCGGCCATCTTCCTGCTCATCGGCTGGACCGGCGTGGACCACCGGGTGGGCGCCATCTCCATCGCGGCGGTCATCGCGGTGGCGGCGGGGAACGCGGGCGCCACCAGCCAGGACCTCAAGACCGGCTTCCTCGTGGGGGCGACCCCGCGTCGCCAGCAGCTCGCGATCATGGTCGGCGCGGTGACGTCGGCCCTGGTCATCGGCTGGACGCTCACGCTGCTCAACCAGACCTACACCACGATCCTGCCGGAGCGGCATCCCGGCGTCGCGCTGCAGGCCTCGCCGCCGGAGGCGGTGGGCCGCTCGGTCACCGCGCTCGGCGAGCGGATGCGGCACGACGGCAGGGAGTGGGAGGTAGTGCGCGTGAACCTGCCGGTCGAGGGCGTGCAGCCGGGCAAGTACCTGATCGATCCCGCGACGCGCGAGGTCGCCTATCTCGTGGACCCCGGCATCGGCGGACGGGTGCGCGAGATCGACGGGCGGCCGATCACCAAGCTCGACTCGCCCAAGGCGACGATCATGGCGCTCGTCACCGACGGGATCCTGACCCGGAAGCTTCCCTGGGGGCTGGTGCTGATCGGGGTCTTCCTCACGCTGGCCATCGAGCTCATGGGCCTCCAGTCGCTCCCCATCGCGGTCGGGGTGTACCTCCCGATCTCGACCTCGTCGGCGATGTTCGCGGGCGGCGCGGTGCGCTGGCTGATGGAGCGGAACGCCCGCGGCGCCGAGCGGTCCATCGCCGAGGTCGAGTCCGGACCCGGCGTGCTGTTCGCCAGCGGACTCATTGCCGGCGGGGCGCTGGCGGGCATCGCGGTGGCGGGGATCGCGGCGGCGCTGGTGCGGCAGGCGGACGCGGCACACGTCGCGGCGGCGGACTATCTGGCGCACGCGGCCGGCCTCGAGACCGCGCTCGGCCCCGTCGCCCAGTACGATCTCGTCGCGCTCGCGGCGTTCGCCGCCATGGCGGCGGTGCTCTACCGCGTCGCGCGGCGCTGAGCGATGCCGCCGACGACGCAGGGCTCGCCCTCGATCCACGCACGCATCATATATGGCGCACTGGTCATGGGCATTCTCGCCTTCGGGGCGCTGGCGTGGGCGCTCCGCGATCACTCCCTGCCGGCCGAGGCGCTGCCGGATCGGCGAGTGCTCTACATCGGCCTCGCGCTCGTGAGCGCCACGCTGTTCGGGGCCGCCATGTTCAGCGCGGCCCGGCTGCCGGGGCCGCGCCGGGGCGCGCCGACGGACGAATGGTGGCAATCGAATCTCGGCCGGGTGGTGGTCATCTGGGCCCTCGTCGAGGCGCCGACACTGCTCGGCGTCATCGCCTACACTCTCACCCGTGACTTCCGGACGCTGCTCGCGCCGTTCATCGGCCTGCTGTTCTTCGCCAGCTACCGGCCGAGCCGGCTGGCCGAGCGCTGAGGTGGCAGTCGGCGGCTGGACTTCGAGCCTCCGGTACGCGACCTTTGGCGCTCCCCAACCCCCACCGAGATGACACCCGAATCGCTGGCATTTCTCAAGTCCCTGCTCGACACGCCCGGTCCCTCCGCGTTCGAAGCCGCTCCCGCGCGGGTGTGGCGGACGGAGGCCGAGCGGTTCGCGGACGGCGTGCGCGCCGACGTGGCCGGCAACTCGTTCGCCACGCTCAACGGCGACGGCCGGCCACGGGTGATGTTCGCCGGCCACATCGACGAGATCGGGATCATGGTGAGCCACATCGACGACGAGGGCTATGTCAGCTTCGACCCGATCGGCGGCTGGGATCATCAGGTGTTCGTGGGCCAGCGGGTGCGGCTGCTGGGTCGCGAGGGGCCGGTGGCGGGCGTCGTCGGCAAGAAGGCCGTCCACCTGATGGAAAAGGAGGACCGGGAAAAGGTCTCCAAGGTGGAGGAGCTCTGGATCGACGTGGGAGCCACCAGCCGCGCCGAAGCGGAACGCCGGCTCCGGATCGGTGACCCGGGAGTGCTGGCGGCAGGGGTGCTGGAGTTCCCCAACGGCCGGCTCGTCAGCCGGTGCATCGACAACCGCATCGGCGCCTTCGTGGTGCTCGAGGCACTGCGGCAACTGGCGGACGGCGCCCACCCTGCCGCCGCGGTGACTGCTGTCGCGACGACCCGGGAGGAAATCGCCGCGACGGGTGGGGGGGCGCGCTCGTCGGCGGCGACGCTGGAGCCCGACGTGGCGATCGTGGTGGACGTGACCCACGCGACCGACTATCCGGGGATCGACAAGCGGCGCCACGGCGACTACCGACTCGGCGGCGGGCCGGTGCTCTCGCGCGGGGCGTCGGTCAGCGAGATCGTATTCGAGCGCCTGGCCGAAGCGGCGGAGGCGGAGCAGATCCCCTACGCCATCGAGGCCGCCTCGCGCGACACCCACACCGACGCCGAGGCCATCTTCAATGCCCACCGCGGCGTGGCCACGGCGCTCGTGTCGGTGCCCAACCGATACATGCACAGCCCCAACGAAATGGTCGCAATCGAGGACCTCGACCGCACGGCGCGGCTGCTGGCGGCGTTCGCGCGGCGACTCGCGCCCGATACGGATTTCGTGCCGCGCTGAGTCCGGTACTATTCTTCGGGCGTATGCCGGCACGACTCTCATCCGTTGCTCTGCTCACCCTGGTCGCCCTGCTCATGGCGCCGCGCCTGGACGCGCAGTTCGGGACCCTGCCGCGGGAGGTCCCGCCGCCGGTCCGTCCGCGGGTCCTGCCCATCGACGACATCAAGTTCCTGAGCGACCCCGGCCTGGCCGGACGACTCACCGGGAGCCCCGGCGCCGACACCGCGGCGGCCTACCTGGCACGGCGGTTCGGGGCGATCGGGCTCCAGCCCGCGGCAGGTGGCTGGTTCCAGACGTTCACCGTGGAACGCGACGCGCCGGTCGCGCAGCACGCCCATGTCGCGGGGCTCACGGGCCGCAACGTGATCGGGGTGCTGCCGGGCCGGGACCCCGTACTTCGGAACGAGGCCGTGATCGTCGGCGCGCACTATGACCACCTGGGCCTCGGCGGCTTCGGGAGCCTCGATCCCGACAGCACCGGGAAGGTGCACAACGGCGCCGACGACAACGCCTCGGGCGCGGCGATGCTGATCGAGATTGCCGCCCGGCTGGACTCCACGCCCCCCGCGCGCACCGTGGTGTTCATCGCGTTCAGCGGGGAAGAGCTGGGCCTGCTCGGCTCCTCGTACTACGTGAAGCACCCGGTCTATCCTCTCTCCACCACCCTGGCCATGATCAATCTCGACATGGTCGGGCGTCTGAGGCAGAGGCGGCTGATCGTCTACGGCTCGCGCACCGCCCGGGAGTTCCCGGCCCTGCTCGACTCGCTCAACTGGCACGCAGGGCTCGACCTCAGGGCTCAGGGCGACGGCTATGGCCCCAGCGATCAGTCGTCATTCTATGCCGCGGGCTTGCCCGTGCTGCACTTCTTCACCGACCTGCACGAGGACTACCACCGGACCACCGACGACTGGGAAAAGATCAACGTCCGGGGTTTCGAGCAGGTGGCGGCTTTCACGACCGGCCTGATCACCGCACTGGCCAACCGCCCCCGGCCGCTGACCCCGGTGGTCGCGACCCCAACCTCGCTCGCGCCCCGCGCCTCGTCGAGCGCGGGGTACGGCGCCTATCTCGGCACAGTGCCCGACATGACGGACAGTCCGGGCGGCGTTCGCCTGCTGGGCGTGCGCGCCGGGAGCCCGGCGGAGCAGGCCGGGCTCCGGGGCGACGACATCATCACGAAAATCGGGGACATGAACGTACCCGACCTGCAGGCCATGACCGATGCGCTGCGGAGCCACCAGCCGGGCGACACGGTGAGCATCGTGGTGCGGCGCGGCAACGCGGTCACCACGCTTCGCGCCACCCTCGGCGCCCGCGGAGGCTGAGCATGCCCATCCTCGACGCCGATCGCGTGGTCGCGGCGCTCCGGGGCGCCTTCGCCCGGGACGCGGGCCGCGCGGAGCTCCTCACGCTCGCGGCCGAGCGGATCCGGGCCGCCGGGGCGCCCTACACCTCCGTCTACCTGTACATGCTGCATGGGGACGAGCTGGTGCTCGAGGCGTTCGCCGGGCGCGAAACCGAGCACACCCGCATCCCGGTGGGTCACGGCGTCTGCGGAACAGCCGTGGCGACCGGGCTCGACCAGAACGTGCCCGACGTTCACTCCATTGCGAACTATCTCGCGTGCAACACGTGGACCCGCTCCGAGCTCGTGGTGCTCATCCGGCGTGGCGCCATGCTCCTGGGGCAGATCGATATCGACAGCGACGTTCCCGACCCCTTCACGCCCGACGAGGAGGCGGCGGTCCGGAAGGTGGCGGACGCGCTGGCCGTGCTGCTCTGACGGGCGTGCTCGAACCACGGGCCGCGCGTGAGATGCTCGTGCCTGTCGCTGGCGTCGAGCTCCTCGTCCGCCGGATCGGACAGGGACCGCCGGTGGTGGTGCTCCACGGCGGCCCCGGGGCGGACCACGAGTACCTCCTCCCCGGCTTCGACGCGCTGGCCCACGGGCGCGAGCTCGTCTACTACGATCAGCGCGGCGGCGGGCGTTCGCCGGTAGCGCGGGACGTTCCGGTGGGCTGGAGGGAGCAGGTCGGGGACCTCGAGGCGCTCCGCGCCTACTGGGGATTCGACCGGCTGACGATCGCCGGCTATTCGTGGGGCGGACTCCTCGCGCTGCTCTACGCGCTCGAGCATCCGGAACGGGTCGGGCGGCTCGCGCTCGTGTCCCCCGCACCCACCTGGCGCGCCGCCCGCGAACGGTTCGAGGCCGCCTTCGCGCGGCGCAACCTGGATCCGGCACTCCAGGAGGAGCGCCGGCTGCTTCGGGAAAGCGGGCTCCGCGAGCGCGAGCCGGCGGCGTTCCAGCGGCGGATGTTCGAGCTCTCGGTGGCTCCCTACTTCTTCGACCACTCGCGGGCGCGCGACCTCACGCCCTTCCGGGTCGCCGGCCGCACCCAGCAGGAAGTCTGGCACAGCCTGGGCGACTACGACCTCCGCCCCCGGCTGCCGGCGCTGCGGGGCGTGCCGGCGCTCGTGGTGCATGGTGCGGAGGACCCGATTCCGATCGAGGCCGCCCGGGTGACGGCCGAGCTGATCGGCGCGAGGTTCCATTCGATCCCCCGCTGCGGGCATGTGCCGTATGTAGAGGCGTTCGAAGAGTTTCGGAGCACCGTAGGCGGCTTTTTGTGAGCCTCGGGGAGGACCCTGGCCTTACCCCCCAGGCTGCTATCTTCCGACATGACCCGACCCACCCCCTTCGACCTCGTCTTCGCTCGCACCGCCGAGACCGTCTTCCCCAGCGTCCGGACCGCCCTGGAGCGCGATGGGCGCGACCCGACCGACCGCGACGCCTTCCTGGTCGTACCGGAGGTCGTGCAACTGCTGCATGACCTCCGGCCGGCGGAGGGGCTGGGCGAGGGGATGGACCAGCTCGTGGCCCTCGCGCATCACGCGTACCTCCTGTGGGAGGTCGGCACGCCCACCCTGGCGCTCACGGGCGACCGGCTCTCGGCGTTGCTCGACTCGCCGGACTGGCCGGGACCCGTCGCCGACGAGGCGCCGCGCGCCTACTACGTGCAACTCCTCGAGCGTCACGTGTGGGCCCGGGTGATCGACGCCCAGGCGGCGGAGCCGATGGATGGGTGCTTCGTGCACAGTGCCGGCGGCGACCTCCGCGTGCTGGGCATCTTCGGTCTCCGCCCCGATCGGGACGGCTTCAGCGCGGTCGAGACCGCCGGCCCCCGCCCTCGCGATCTGGAGCGGCCCGATGGAACGCCGCTCTTCTCACCCGTGCTCGCCGGCGGAGCGGCCGCGGGGCTGTACTCCCTCGTCGGCGCCGAGGAGCTGCTCGAGCTCGGCTGGCGTACCCGGGCGCTCGCCGGCGAGCTGTCGGTCGCGCCAAGATGACGGACGCGGTTCGAAGTTTCATGGACAAGAAGGCGGTCGCGCAGGTGCTGGAGCAGATCGCCGCCTTCCTCGAGCTCAAGGGCGAGAACCCGTTCCGCATCCGCGCCTTCCGGACGGCGGCACGGGCCGTCGGCAGCTTTCCGGGTGATCTCCGCGACGGGCTGGACGACGGCAGCCTGGCGGCGGCCAAGGGCGTGGGCCCCGCGACCCTCCAGATCGTCTCCGAGATCGTCGCCACCGGCCGGGCGAGCATGCTCGAGGAGCTGCGCGAGCAGATTCCGCCCGGCCTGGTCGAGATGCTCGCCATCTCGGGGCTCGGCATCGCCAAGATCCGGCAGATCCACGAGGTGCTCGACATCGACTCGGTCCCCGAGCTCGAGGCCGCCGCGCTCGACGGGCGGCTCGCGCGGCTCCCGCGCTTCGGCCCCAAGACCTCCGAGAACATCCTCAAGGCCATCGCATTCCTCCGGCAGGCGAGTGCCTTCCGGCTCTCCCACCATGCCGCCGACGAGGCGGAGGGACTCCGGGCCGCGCTGGAGCGGCTTCCCGGCGTGCTCCAGGCGGTGGTCGCGGGCGAGGTCCGGCGCCGGGTCGAGGTGGTGCGTGACATCGTCATCGTGATCGTGGCCGCGGTACCACCGGCCGAGCTGTTCCGGCGGCTGAGCCAGTTGCCCGGCATTCACGAATTCGCCGGCCAGGACGACCGGCGGATGACCCTCCGGTTCGCCGGCGGGGCGAGCGCGCAGATCGTGGTGACCACCCCGGTCAATACCGGCGCGGTCCTGGTGCAGGCCACGGGAAGCGAGCGCCACCTGTGCGAGCTCGGGGCCCACGCGGCGTCGCGCGACTTCACCCTGACGGGCGCGGCGCTGTGGCACGGCAGCGAGTTCGTCGCCACTCCCGGCGAGGCCGGCTTCTATGCGACCCTGGGTCTCGACTTCATTCCGCCCGAGCTGCGCGAGGGCCAGGGCGAGATCGAGGCGGCGGCGCATCACGCGCTGCCCCGGCTGCTCGAGCGCGAGAACCTCCGTGGTTTCCTCCACTGCCACACCCGGTACTCCGACGGCTCGAACTCGGTCGAGGAGCTGGCACTCGCGTGCCGGGCGGCGGGCTACGAGTACGTCGGCATCACCGATCACAGCCAGGCGGCGGCGTACGCCGGCGGGCTCAAGCCGGACGACCTGGCCCGGCAGTCGGACGAAATCGACGAACTCAACGCGCGCCTCCACGGCATCCGGGTGCTCAAGAGCGTGGAAGCCGACATCCTGCAGGACGGCCGCATCGACTTCGACGAGGCGGTACTCGCCCGGCTCGACTTCGTGATCGCCTCGGTGCACAGCCGCTTCAACATGGGCGAGCGCGAGATGACCGCGCGGATGCTCGCGGCGATGGACAATCCCCATCTCACGATCATCGGGCATCCGACCGGCCGGCTGCTCCTCTCGCGCGATCCCTACGGCCTCGAGCTCGACGCGGTCATCGAGAAGGCCGCGGCCACCGGTGTGGCGCTCGAGATCAACGCCGACCCGCACCGCCTCGATCTCGACTGGCGCGTGCTGCGCGGCGCCCGCGACCGCGGCGCGGCCATCTCGATCGGCGCGGACGCGCACAGCGTGGGAGGGATCGCGAACGTCGAGTATGGCGTAGGCATCGCGCGGAAGGGCTGGCTGGGGCCCCACGACATTCTGAACACGCTGCCGGTCGAGACATTCCTGGCGCACGCGGCGCGCCGGAAGCACGGATGAAGGCGAAGCAATCCGCCGCCGCCGAGCGGCGCCGGACGGGTGGGTTCCCGGCCCGGCGCACCCGTGACGCGGCGGCGCGTGCGCCCGAGCTCCTCACGCGGCTGCTGGCCGCGTACCCCGACGCCCACTGCGCGCTGGAGCACCGCGATGCCTTCGAGCTGCTCTGCGCCACGATCCTCTCGGCGCAATGCACCGACGCGAGGGTCAACCTCGTCACGCCGGTGCTGTTCGAGCACTATCCCACGCCCGAGGCGCTGGCGCGCGCCAGGCCGGCCGAGGTCGAGGCGATCATCCAGTCCACCGGCTTTTTCCGCAACAAGACCAGGAGCCTGATCGGCATGGCCCAGGCCCTCGTCGCCGACTACGGCGGCCAGGTGCCGCGGACCATGGCGGAGCTGCTCGGTCTCCCGGGGGTCGGCCGGAAGACCGCGAACGTCGTCCTCGGCAACGCATTCGGCATCAACGCGGGGATCACGGTCGACACCCACGTCGCGCGGCTGAGCCGACTGCTCGGTCTCACACGCCATTCGGACCCGCTCAAGATCGAGCAGGACCTGATGCCCCTGTTCCCGCGGGACCATTGGGCCCTGCTCTCCCACCTGTTGATCTTCCACGGGCGTCAGGTCTGCATCGCGCGGCGGCCTCGGTGCGAGGCGTGCACGCTGTCCGACCTGTGCCCATCCTCCCGGGTGTGATGGGCAAGGATCTTGCTGCCTCGTGCGACCCGAATCACAGAGCCTTCGCACGGCCCGGCTATACTCCAAGAGCTTGTTCCTCGGCGCCGCGGAGGCGTTGGTGTTCCATGGTTGGTCTAAGTCATTCACTGAAACACGTTTGACTGACCCGGAGCGCGGCGTGACCCAACACGACGTCCGAATGGCGCCCACTGCGGCTCTAGAGGAGCCCATGCCGCACTTCGAGGCCATTGGAAGCGGAGCCGAAGCCAGCCGTCGACGGGCGGAGAAGCAGCGGGTCGGCCGCGTTCTCGTGGTGGCCCCGCAGCCGTTTTATGAGGACCGGGGCACCCCGATCGCGGTGTGGCAGGTCCTGCAGGCGCTCGCGGAGCTCGGGCGCCCCGCCGATCTCCTCACCTTCCCGATCGGCTCCGACGTGGCCGCCCCTCGCCTGCGTATCTTCCGCTCCGCCAATCCGTTCGGATTTCGCGCCATTCCGATCGGCTTCTCGCTTCGGAAGGTCATGCTGGACGTGCCGCTGACCGTTGCGCTCGTGCAACGGCTCGCCCGCGAGCGCTACGCCTGCATCCACGCAGTCGAGGAGGCGGCCTTTCCTGCCGCCCTCCTCGCGGACCGGCACGGGATCCCCCTGCTGTACGACATGCAGTCGAGCCTCGCGGAGCAGCTCACGCGGCTGGGCCCGCTCGGTTGGCCACTGGCCCGTGACGCGCTGAATGCCATGGAGCGCTGGCTGCTGCGGCGGTCGACTCTGGTGGTTACGAGCGCCGGCCTGGCCGAACGGGTCCGCGGCATGGTTCCCGAAGTTCCGGTCCGCGAATGGCACTACCCGAGCGCTCCCGCCGATGCGAGTCCGGATGCGGTACGGTCGCTGCGAGCGGGCCTGGGTCTCACCGGGGGCGCCCCCGTGGTGCTCTACAGCGGGACGTTCGAGTCGTATCAGGGGTTGCCCGAGCTCATCGCCGCGATCCCGGCCGTGCGCGCGCAGGTGCCCGGCGCCACGTTCGTGTTCGTCGGCGCGGACCGCGCCAACGGCCTCGTCGCGCACGCCGGCGCCGAGCCGCTGGTCGAGTCGGGCGCACTGAGGATCGTGGACCGGCAACCGCGCGCCGAGATGGCGACGTACCTGGCGCTGGCCGACGTGCTGGTCTCGCCGCGGGCATACGGCGGGAACCTGCCGCTCAAGATCTTCGACTACCTGGCCGCGGGCCGTCCTATCGTCGCCACCGACATCCCGACCCATCGCACGGTCCTCTCGGAGGACCGCGCGGTCCTCGTCGCGCCGCGGACCGACGCGCTCGCCGGCGGCATCCTGACCATCCTGGGCGATCCGGGACTCGGACGGCGGCTGTCGTCTGCCGCCCGCGGGTACGCCAAGCTGCATTTCGGCTGGGGCAGGTTCGTGGATTCCGTCGAGGGCCTCTACCGGGAGGTGGAGCGGCATGCCATCACCCGACGCTGAGCGTGGCGCCGGCAGGGCAGAGCGGACCGTTTCGATCATCGTGCCGGCCCGCAACGAGTCGAAGACGATCACCCACCTGATTCACACCGTACGACAGCAGTCTCCCGCCGGCTGGTCCGCCGAAGTCGTGTTGGTGGACGATGGTTCCACGGACGACACCGCCGACGTCGCGCGAGCGGCGGGCGCGCGGGTGGTCGAGCTGGGCGCCCGGCCCGGCGGCGGCAATCCGGCGGCGGCTCGGAACCGCGGCGCGCTCGCCGCGCGGGGAGACCCGCTCGTCTTTCTCGACGCCGACTGCCTGCCCGCGGACGGCTGGCTCGCGCGCCTTCTGGAAGGCCACGAGTCCGGCGCGGAGGTCGTGGGCGGCGCGCTGGACCTGCCGCCCGGACTCCCGGCAATGGCACGCTGCGACTACTACTGCGGCTGGTATCACGTGCACTCGCGCCGTCGGGGGGGCGATGTCCCGAATCATCCGCCCGGCAACGTCAGTGTCCGCCGGGCAGCGTTCGCCCGGACGCCTGGGTTCACCGAACAGCAGCCGGTGGCCTATGCCCACGAGGAGCTCGCCTGGCAATCGGACATCCGCCGCCAGGGCGGGCGCATCGTATTCGACCCCCGGGCGATCGTCCACCACTACAACCGTCCCGGCTTCCGCAATCTCCTCCGCCGCAACTACCGCTGGGGCTTCAGCGCCATCGAGAGCAAGGCCCCGACGGGCGCGGCACGCCTGGCATGGGTCTATCGCTACCCGGCCCTGCTCGTGGCCGCGAGTCTCCCCCTCGCGCTCGGGAGCACCGGCTACATCCTGTGGTGCTGGACGCGGGCGCGAATACTCGAGCCGCTCCTGATGCTGCCGGCGATCCTGGCCGCCCGGATGGCCTACTCGGCCGGGCTCGTCGCGGGTGGCATCCGCTGGTTGCGGTTCGGTGCGGGCGCCGCCGAGGCGCGGCCGCGATGGGAGTGAGCGGGGAGCCGCTGGTCTCGGTCGTGATGCCGTGCCTCAACGAGGAGGCGGCGATCGGTCCCTGCATCCGAAAGATTCAGCGGACCTTCGCCGCGGCGGCCATCGACGGCGAGATCGTCGTGTGCGACAACGGCTCCACCGACGCCTCGGTGACGATCGCCGAAGCAATGGGCGCGCGGGTCGTGCACCAGCCGCTGCGCGGATACGGCAACGCCTACCTCAAGGGATTCGCCAGCGCGCGCGGCCGATATCTGGTGATGGGGGATGCGGACGACACCTACGACTTCGAGATGATCCCCGAGTTCGTCGCCGCGCTCGACCGGGAAGCGCACCAGTTCGTCACCGGCAGCCGCTACCTCGGTGGCGGCGACGCGCACATCACCGCGCTGCACCGATACTTCGGCAATCCGGCGCTCACCCGGATCCTCAACCTGCTGTTCGGCACCCGGTACACCGATGTCTATTGCGGCTTCCGGGCGTTCGCCCGGGAGACGTACGATGTCATCCGGCCGGTGAGTCCCGGCATGGAATTCAACCTGGAGCTCGCGATCAACGCCGGTCTCGCGGGCCTCCGGGTGAAGGAGATCCCCATCGTCCTGGCCCCGCGCAAGGGCGAGTCGAAGCTGCGGACCTTCCGCGACGGCTGGCGCAGCCTCCGCATGATGCTGCTGTATTCGCCGAACAAGCTCTTCCTCGCGCCGGGCGCCACCCTGCTCGCCCTTGGCCTGCTCGTGCACCTGGCGGTGCTGCTGGGCCTGGTGCGGTTCGGCGGGCGGCCGGCGGCCGGCGTCACGGCCGTGTTCGCGACGATCTTCAGCGTCGTCGGCTTCGAGATCCTGAGTCTCGGCCTCCACACCAAGACCTACTCGTGGAGCCGCCGGTTCGATCGGGACAACCGGGCGCTGGCGGCGTTCTATCGCCGCTTCAAGCTCGAGACCGGCCTGCTGCTGGGCGCCGGCCTCATCGCCGGCGGCGGCGCGATTCTGGTGGCCATCGTGGTGGAGTGGCTGCGTTCCGACCTGCTGCCCCTGCCCCATCCCGAATGGGCATCGTTCGCGGCCACGCTGGTCATCATCGGGTGCAGCACCCTGTTCTCGTCGCTGTTCATCTCCGCCATGTCGATGAGCCGGTCCCAGGACGCCAGGTGACCGCCGGACGGTCGCCGTGGCTGGTGCTCGCCGCGGTGATCCTCGTGCTTGCGGCCACGGCGCTCCGGCTCAGGGGGGCCGCGCGGCCCGGGCTCTGGGCGGACGAGATCTTCTCCCTGGCGATGGCGACCGGGCACAGCCTGGAGCACCCGGCCGCCGCGGCCGACGCGAGGTCCGGCGACTTCGTCCAGCCCCGCGAGGCGCAGCCACCGGTGGTCTTCCGGCGGTATGCCGAGGCGGAGACGCCCGCGGCCGGCCCCGGACGCGTCGTCCGGGCGGTCCTGCTGTCCGACACCAGCCCGCCATTGTACTACCTGCTCCTGAATTCGTGGAGCCGCGCGTTCGGCACCGGGGACACCGCCCTGCGGATGTTCTCCGTGTGGTGGTCGGTGCTGGCGCTGCCGCTGCTGTGGCTGCTGGGCCGCGAGCTGGGCGGGCGCGGTGTGGCCTGGTCGGCGTGCCTGCTGTTCGCGTTCTCGCCGGTCGCGTGCTTCTACTCGACCGATGGCAGGATGTACTCGCTGGTCTGGTGCCTGGGGCTCGCCCTGGCCTGGCTGACGGTCCGGCTGGCGGCCGGCGGCCGACGCTGGAACGCCACGCTGTGGGTGCTGGCCGGCGCGGCGGGCCTGCTCACCCACTACTTCTTCGCGTTCGTGTGGCTGGCCTGCGTCGCCTGGCTGTGGCTCGGCGCAGCGCCGGCCGGTCGTCGGCGGGCGGCGGTGCTGGCGGCGATCACGCTGCTCGCCGTCCTGCCGTGGTACCTGCAGGTGCCCGCGAGCCTCGCGCGCTGGCGGGTGACGGGCGACTGGCTCGACGGGGGGTTGCCGTGGCGCCACGCCCTGGGCCGGCCGATCGCCCTGGCCGGAGGCCTGTTGTCGGGGGTCAGCCTGCTGGACGGCTGGCGCCGGGCCGATCGTGTCGTCGCCCTGGTGCTGCTGCTGCTGGCCGGATGGATCGCGCTCCGGGGTCAGGGACGCCGCCTCTTCTCCCGCGGTCCGCTCCTGCTCTGGGGATGGCTCGCCGCGACGTGCACCGGGCCGCTCGTCTTCGATCTCCTTCGCCACACCACCACCAGCGACGTCCCCCGCTACGTACTGCCCGGTCTCCCCGCCGCCATGCTGCTGGTCGCGCTCGGGCTGAGCCGGCTTCCCCCGGCGATCCACCTCGTATTGCTGAGCACGATTCTGCTCGCCTGGCTCCCGGGTGCCTGGGCGACGGCCGGCGGGAGCCGGGCCGCTCGGCCCTGGGAGCCGTACCCGGAGATCGCGGCCCGGCTGCAGGCCTGGACGCAGCCCGGCGACGTGGTGCTCGTCCGCTCCACTCCGTCCGGCGTAGTCGGCTTGGCGCGGTACCTGGAACGCGACCTCCCGCTCGCGTCGTGGGTTACACAGCTCGGGACCCGGAAGGTGCCGGCGGATGTCGAGCGGCTGTTGCGCGGGCGGCGCCGGGTGGCGGTGGCCACGGTCCACAATCTCGGCGCGACCGATTCGCTCGAGCCGTGGCTCCGGCTGAACGCCCGGCCGCTGGGGCGCGACACCTTTCCGTTGTCCAGGGCCGAGGTGCACTATTTCGGACCGGCGAGCGGCGCGACCTTCTTTCCCGACGCACAGGAGCCCGCCCGATGAGCCCGGCGGCGGATTATCTTCGCGAGATGCCCCAGCCCGCTCCGGCGTCCGTGATCTCGATCCGCCCGCCGAAAGGCTGGGCGCCACTCGACCTGCGCGAGTTCGCGGGCGCGCACGAGCTGCTCTATTTCCTGGTCCTCCGCAGTCTCAAGCTGCGTTACAAGCAGACCGTCCTGGGCGCGACGTGGGCGGTCCTGCAGCCGCTGCTCGCGATGGCGGTCTTCAGCGTGGTCTTCGGCCGGCTCGCGCGGCTCGGTTCCGACGGCATGCCGTACCCGGTGTTCGCGCTGGCCGCGCTGGTTCCGTGGACCTACTTCGCGAACGCGCTGGCGCAGGCCGGCAACAGCCTGGTGGATCAGCAGCAGCTCCTGACCAAGGTCTATTTTCCGCGGCTGCTGCTCCCGCTCGCGGCGGTGATCGCGGGGCTGGTGGATCTCGCGATCTCGTTCGTCCTGCTGCTCGCGGTACTCGCCTGGTACGGCATCGCGCCGACCCCGCGGCTGCTCGCGGCACCCGGGTTGGCCGTGCTCGCGGCTGCCTGCGCACTCGCGCCCGCGCTCTGGCTCGCGGCGCTCAACGTGCGCTACCGGGATGTGCGACACGTGATTCCGTTCCTGGTGCAGATCTGGCTCTTCGCCACGCCGGTGGCGTATTCGAGCACGCTCGTGCCGGAGCGGTGGCGGCCGCTGTACGGGCTCAATCCCATGGTCGGCGTGGTGGACGGCTTTCGCTGGATGATCGCCCCGGCGGCCCGCGCGCCCGGGGCCGAACTGGCGGCCGGCGCCGCCGCCGTCGCCATCCTGTTCACGGCGGGGCTGTACTTCTTCCGGCGAATGGAACGCACGTTCGCTGACGTGGTCTGAGCGGTGGGCCACACGGTCATCCGGGCCGAACGCCTGGGCAAACGATACCAGATCGGCCAGGTCCGGGGCCGGCGGACCCTGCGCGAAGACCTGGCCGAGCTGGCGCGCGCGCCGTTCCGCCGCCGCGGCTCGGCCGACGACACCGCGGTCTGGGCGCTGCGCGATGTATCGCTCGAGATCCAGCGCGGCGAAGTCGTGGGGGTCATCGGCGGCAACGGCGCCGGGAAGAGCACGTTTCTCAAGATCCTCTCGCGCATCGTCGCGCCGACCGAGGGCTGGGCCCAGATCGAGGGCCGGGTCGGCTCGCTGCTCGAGGCGGGCACCGGCTTCCACTCCGAGCTCACCGGCCGCGAAAACGTCTACATGAGCGGGGCGATCCTCGGCATGCGAAAGACGGAGATCGACCGCAAGTTCGACGAGATCGTAGCGTTCGCCGACGTGGGGCAGTTCCTCGATACTCCCGTGAAGCGCTACTCCAGCGGCATGCAGGTGCGGCTGGCCTTCGCCGTGGCCGCCCACCTCGAGCCCGAGGTGCTGATCGTGGACGAGGTGCTCGCGGTGGGAGATGCGGAATTCCAGAAGAAGTGCCTGGGCCGGATGCAGGACGTCGCCCGGAGCGATGGCCGGACGGTGCTCTTCGTGAGCCACAACATGGACGCGGTGCAGCGGCTGTGTACCCGGGCGGTGCTGCTCGAGCGGGGGCGTTCCGTGGCCGCCGGCGCCACGCCGGCCATCGTGGCGCAGTATCTCGCGCGGGCCGAGGCGCCGTCGTCCGCCGGCGCCTGGATCGATCTTTCGAACGTCGAGCGCACCGGCAGCGGCACGGCCCGAGTGGTTCAGGCGCGCTACTGGTGCGAGGATGGGGCCGCCGGCGGCCAGCCGTACCCGGACGGGCCGCTCATGGTGGGCCTCACCGTCGAGACCGCGGCCGCGTGCACCATTCCCAGCCTGGCCGTGACGCTCTACGACATGCAGGGTACCAAGCTCGTGAACGCCGACACGGTCGCGGTCGGGCGCACGTTGCGGCTGGACGCGGGCACCCACCAGCTCAGGCTCCGGATTCCGGAGCTGCATCTCAATCCCGGCGTGTACAGGCTGGGATTCTGGCTGGCCGGACCACTCGGTGCCGTCTACGACTTCATCCCGACCGGACCCGAGGTCGAGGTGGTCGCGCTGCAGGTGCCGGGACTGGGACGCGCGCCGACCGACGATGGCCTGGTCACCTGCCGGCTCGAGCTGGTGGACGCCGACTGACGAGCTTGGCTCCATCTTCTCCGTGTTTCCCGTGCCTCCGTGGTGAATTCACGTTACGGATTCCCGTGCAAACGCCGGAATCCGGGCGCCTCATCAACCGGGTCACCCGCGGGCGATGTGGCGTACCTCCTCCGCCCAGAGCGCCAGGAACAGGCTCCGGGCGAGGGCCGCGGCGGGCGGCGGCCCGCCGGCGTCTGCGGCGGCGTGGCGGACATCCGACTGCGCGTGGATCAGCCACACGAGCGCGCGGAGTGGCGCGAGTTGCGCCGAGTCGAGCCCGAGGGCGCCGAGATAGCGCGCGAGGCAGTCGCGGCGGACGGCGCCGGCCGCGGTCGAGGGGTCGAGCGACCGGCGAAAGGAGGCGATCCGGCTCCCCCGGTCCCGCGCGCGATCCACGCTGAACGTCGCGTAGGCGAGGTAATACAGCAGGTCCAGTGTGGGCACTCCGTCCAGCTCGGCCGATTCCCAGTCCAGCACCGCGATCTCGCCCGTCCGGGTCGCCAGCACGTTCCAGGGGCCGAAGTCCCGCTGCTCGGGCACGGCCGGAAGCGCGCCGATTCCCCGCACGACGGCGTCGCCCTCCCGGAGCAGCCCCCGGTCCACCACCCCGCCGAACGCTTCCGCGAACCGGCACACGGCCGGTTCGACGATCCGCTCGCGCCAGTGGCTTGCGGGTAGCACGGCCGCTCCCTCCGCGATCGCGGCGAGCCAGTCGGCGACCTTCGTTGACCACGCACCGAGGCTGCGGGGCGTGAGCAGGCTCTCCAGGGGACGCCCCACGAGCGCGGTCTCGCCGATCAGCGGCACGCCGTCGGTCTCGCGCTGCGCGAGCAGCCGGGGAACCCCTGGAAGTCCGCCGGGCCGGCGGGCGGCCAGGCCCGCGAGCGCGTCCCCCTCGCGGCGAATCCCGCCGGCGGCCTCGTCCACCCGCGGTGCCTTGATGGCCGCCACGGGAAGCGGGCTCGGCTCGGCGAACGCCAGGAGCACGACCTTGCTGACGCTGCGCGGCCCACCGGTCACCAGCAGCGTGGAGAGCCGGCCGGGCTCGGTGCCCAGCCCCCACTCCGTCCAGCCCTTCCGGAGCCACTCGGCCGGGGACCCGCCGGGCTGGGGAGCCTCGGAGCAGCGCGCGATCGCGCAGACCGGCCGTCCGAACCGGGCCCGGAGGAGGTCGTGCGCGAGCCGCCGGCCTCCGGCGAGCAGCCGTCGCATCCGGCCGCCGCGCAACCATCCCCGCGAGCGCACGTACGCCGCTGCCCCCGGCGAGTCCACCGGGATCCAGAACACCGGCAGGTCGGCGGAGGCAGGCCAGCGGCGGTAGCACGCGACGTCCTGGAAGCCCGCGGCGTGGAGCGCGCGCGCCACCCGGCGTGCACTGCCGAATCGCGGGTGCCACTCCGTGTAGCAGGTGCCGCCGGCCCGCAGCGCAGCCCGAAGCTCGGCCAGCGTCCTCACGTCGGGGTTCTCCGCCACCGCAAGGTCACAGTCTCGGCCCGGGCTTTCCATGACCACCTCGCCGGCGATGCTCGCCACGGCGTCCGCCAGGGCGCCGGTGCCGCGGCACAGGGCGCGGGCCGGGCGCGGCGAGGGGAGGAGGAAGCGCCAGTCGGCCCGCCGCAGCCGCGCATTGCGCTCCTGCTCCGGGGTCTCAGACCCCGCGGGCATCGCCGCTCCGGAGCTCGGCCATCACCTCATCGTAGATCCGCATGACGCTCAGGGCCGTCCCGTCGGAGGCGAATTCCCGCTCGACGCGCTCGCGACCGGCTGCGGCGAGGCGGCGGGCAAGCGCGGGGTCGTCCTGGAGACGGCGGATGGCCGCCGCCAGGGCGCCGGGATCGCGCGGCGGGACGAGCAGACCCGTCTGGTCGGCGGTGACGGCCTCATCGGTGCCGCCGATCGCCGTGGCCACGACCGGCCGTTGGGCGGCCATCGCCTCGAGCACCGAAACGGGCAGGCCCTCGAAGAGCGACGGCAGCACCACGAGATCGGCCGCCGCCAGGAGACCGGGCACGTCCGCGCGCTGCCCGAGGAAGACGCACCGATCCGCGATGCCGAGCTCCCGCGCCTGCGCCTCGAGCGCGGAGCGGAGCGGGCCGTCGCCGGCGAAGACGAATGTCGCATCCGGGACCTGCGCGGCCGCGGACAGGAGGTACGTGTGGCCCTTCTGGGGGTGAAGGCGCGCCGCCGTGAGCACGACGAAGTCCGGCCGGCCGCGGACGAGTGCCCCACGCAGCGCCGGATCGCCCGCCTGTCCGGCCGGCGGCACCTTGATCGCGTTCCGCACGACGGCGAGCTTCCGCACCGGGACGCGGAGCTCCCGCGCGTAGCGGGCCTTCACCTCCTCGGACACGGCGATGATCCGGCGGAACAGCCCAAGGAGCAGGCGCGGCTGCCGGGTGCCGTCCGGCGGGAGGTAGAGCTGAGCGGTCCCCACGAGTGCCGGCACACCCGCGAGCCAGGCGGCGAGCGTCCCGTGCTTGCAGGCGAACGGCCAGCTCAGGTGGGCGTGAAAAATGGCCGGCCGCTCGGCCCGCACCGCCCGCCAGAGCCGGGCCGTGCCGGCCAGGCGATCCCGCGGGGCCAGCCGAGGCACGGCCTGGGTGCGAATGCCGAGATCCGCGGCAGCTTCCACCAGGCGCGCGACCCCGGGGTCGGGATGATGCAGGAGCACCGGCTCCCAGCGTCCACGGTCCAGGGCCGCCATGAGGTGCAGTGCAGCCTCCTCGCTGCCCCCGAACTCGTGGCTGTCGACGTAGTGGACGACGCGGCGCATCATCGGTCCGCGGGCGCAGTGACCACCTGATCCAGGGCCTGCAGGTTGCGCCGATGATAGGCGCGAGCGAATTCCGCGGCACGGCCGGCCAGCGCCGCCGCCTCCCCCGGGTCCCGCAGCAACCCGACCACCAGGTCACCGAACTCCTCGGCCGATCCCGCCTGCATGAACGCGGCGCCCGCGCCATCCTCCAATCCGCGGGCGCCGGAGGCGGTCGTCACCAGGGGCCGCGCCCGCAGCAGCGCGTCGACGGACTTGATGCTGAGCCCGGTTCCGAACTGCTGGGGATTGATCACGACCGCGGCGCGCCGGTAGAAATCCTCCAGCGCGTCGACGAAACCGAAACGCTGCACGCCCGGCGTCTCGCGGCGGAGCCGGCCGCCGATACCGCCGACCAGCCACAGATGGGCACCCGGCACGCGGCGGCGCACGCCCGGGAGCACCTGATCGATGAACCAGGTCACGCCGTGCACGTTGATGCCCATCGGGCCGCCGACGAACAGAATGGCAGGCGCGCGGTCGGGACCGGCCGCCGCCGGCGCGGCAGCGACCATGGGCGCGAGATGCCCGACCACGGCGACCGAGCGGGTGGTCAGCGAACGGAAATGACTCGCATCCCACTCCTGTATCGCCACGACCGTGTCGGCCCGATCGAGCGCTTTCCCTTCCTCCGACTTCCCGGTCGAGAAGAACTCGTTGGCCTGGCCGTGCTCCCGGTAGAGCCGATAGCGGTCCGAGAAGACGTCGTGCGTATCGATGAGCTTGCGCACGGAGCCCGGCACGGACTCGAGCAGCCTGGAATAGAAGATGTAGGACACGATCGCCGCGTCGAAGTCGCCGCCGCCCAGCAGGCTCCGCAGGTAGCGGGCGGCTCCCGGATCGAAGTAGCTGTCCACCGGAAGATTCAGGTGGAACGTCTTGCCCAGCACCCGCACCAGCTTCCGCCGGCCGCGGCCGGCGAAACTCGCCGGCGACAGACTGTGAAACACATGCAGGCGATCGTTCCAGTGCCGCTGCATGACGCGGCTGGAGTCCCGGAGCGTCTGCTGGAGATACAGGAAGTGCACCTCGTGTCCCAGCGACAGCAGGCCGTCCGCCATGTGACGCACGCGCGCGCTGGCGCCCGTCGCACTGGGGTGGGTCGGCACGGGCGCGATGAGAAGTATCCGGGACATTCGGGCCTCAGGAACGCGCGACCGCGTCCGGCCGGGAGTCATCAGGGTCATTCCGGCGGGCGGTTCCGGATGGGCTGGCCGGCGAAAGGTACCGGCTCCCCGAGTCCGGGACCACGTGCGACCCGGTCCGCGCCAGCCGCGGCGGCGGGTCTTCGAGCCGCGACTTCAGCCGATTGATCGGCCCTTCGAAGCAATGCCAGGATACCGCGGCCAGGGCCACCGACGCCGCGGTGTAGAAGATGACGTAGGGGACGGTCTGATCGCCCAGGGGCGCCAGCAGGTCGGCGTAGCCCAGGCGGCGTGCCGCTCGCGGGAGAAGATCGGGCAGCATCCGATGGTAGACGTAGATTCCGTAGCTGATCGTCCCCAGGTACCGGAGCGGTCCGAGCTCCAGGACTCGTCCGGCGACCCCACCGAAGCCCTGCGAGGCACGAGCCACCAGCCACACGCCCGCGAGAGCCACCGCGAGGTCGAAGGACACGGCCCGGAACAGCCAGAGCCCGCCGGTGTGCACGGCGGCCTGGTGTGCGCCGAACAGCAGGACTCCACTCCACAGTGCAGCCGGCCCGATCGGACGCACGAGCGGGTGCGATTCGAAGCCGGGGGCGACGGTCATCGCCAGATAGGCGCCGAGGGCGAGCGAGTCGATGCAGCCGGGCAGGAGGATCGGCGCGAGGTCATTGCCGGTGATCGCGGTGACCACGAGACGAAAGAGGGGCCCCACGGCAGCCATGCCCAGCGCGATACCGGGGAGCCATTGCCGGCGCGCGAAGAAGACGACCCAGGGCCACAAAAGATAGAATTGTTCCTCCACCGCGAGCGACCAGAAGTGGCCGACATAGCCGCCCCACTGACCGTGGTGTACCGCGTTCTCGAAAAAGAAATGGACATTGGATAAATACGCGGCGTGCCAGGCCATTCCCTCCCGTGCGCCTGATACGTGACCGAACCACGCGATCACCAGCGCGAGATAGTAGAGCGGAAAGATCCGCAGCACACGGCGGACGTAGAACCGGCGGAGCGCCGCCCCGGTGTGCGTCTCCCTGGCCTCCACCAGTTGCCTGGACCGCAGCAGGATGCCGGTGATGAGAAAGCCGCTGAGCACGAAAAACACCCGCACGCCGATCCCGCCCAGGTGCACGTATTCGCGGACCGGCCGCCAGAAGTGGTAGAGGAGCACCATGCCGGCGGCGATCGCGCGGAGCGCGTCCAACTGCGCCATGTAGCGCAGCGGCGTCGTAGGCGACCAGATCGTGGCGCGTCCGTTCATGAGCTCCGCTGGAGGTTGTCGGAGGCCGCCCCGGGTGCATATGCTGTTCCAGCGCAACAGCGCAGAAATGTCGGCGGATCGAGGCGATCTACGCGGCCCCGCCGCCGCCCCGCGCGCGCTACCGGCCACCCGCCGCGAGTCGCTGTCGGCGGGACGGCGGCCCTCGGGCTAACGGATTGTCCCTGCGCGACCTGGGGCGGTCCACCGGACCACCCTGGCCGCGGGCCGCCCCGGGCGGGGCCATGCATGGTATGCTTCCTGCTCCTCGGCGGCGGACGCTTCGGCGGGGGACACCGGACCACGGACCGCCAGCTGCCGCCGCCACGTCGTTCCTGCGACCAACATGGAGTTAAGCCCGTCCACGCCGACGCCGATGCCCGCTGGATCGCACGCGGAGAAGGGCCCGTGAGCGCGACGCCGCTGGTCTCGGTCGTCGTGATCTTTCTGGACGCCGAGCGCTTTCTGGACGAGGCCATCCGAAGCATCTTCGCGCAGACCTATTCGCACTGGGAGCTGTTGCTGATCGATGACGGCTCCGCCGACGGCGGCAGCGCGCTCGCGCGCGGGTACGCCGAACGGGAGCCGCACCGCGTGCGCTACCTGGAACACCCGGGCCATCGCAACCGGGGGATGAGTGCGTCCCGCAATCTGGGCCTGCAGCATGCACGGGGCGACTACCTCGCCCTGCTCGACGCGGACGACGTCTGGCTGCCGGACAAGCTCGAGCGCCAGGTTGCGATCCTCGAGGCCCATCCCGACGTGGCCCTGCTGTTCGGCGCGCCGCTGTACTGGTTCGGGTGGACGGGACGACCCGAGGACCGCGAACGCGATTACGTCATCGACCTGAAGATCGCCACGGAAAGGGCGCATGATCCGCCGTCCCTGCTGCTGCCGTTCCTGCAGGGAACGGCCCCGCCTCCGTGCCCCTCGGATGTGCTGGTCCGCCGCGCGGCCGCGGTGAGCGTCGGCGGCTTCGAGGACCGGTTCAGGGGAATGTACGAGGACCAGGCCTTCTTTTCGAAGCTGTTGCTCCGGTTCGCCGCGTTCGCGTCGGGCCAGACGTGGGACCGCTACCGGCAACACCCGGACTCCTGCTACGCGGTGGCGAAGGCCACCGGCGGGCGCCCCGCCGCCCGGCAATTCTACCTGAGCTGGTTGCGGGACTACCTCCGGGTGCAGGGCCTGGCGCACGGCCCGGTGTGGCGCGCGGTGCTCGCGCAACTCCGGCCGTTCGGCCTGGCCGCCCGGGCCGTGGACCCGGTCAGACGGCTCGCGCGCGCGATCCTGTCCCCCCGCGTCCGTTCATGGCTCGGCGCCCGCGTGCCGGGCCTGCGCGCAGCGCCCACCGCGCGCCGGGTGCGCTTCGGGACACTGCGCCGGCTCACGCCGGTGAGCGGGAAGTTCGGCTGGGACCGCGGCGGTCTGCCGGTCGACCGCTACTACATCGAGCGCTTCCTCGGGCAGTACGCGGGCGACGTCGCCGGCCGCGTGCTCGAGGTGCGCGACGACGCCTACACCCGCAGGTTCGGCGGTCCCGCCGTCACCCGAACCGATATCCTGCATCCCACCCCGGACAATCCGAAGGCGACGATCGTCGCCGATCTCACGGCCGCCGACCACATCCCCGGCGACACGTTCGACTGCATCGTCCTGACGCAGGTGCTGCCATTCATCCCCGATGTGCCGGCCGCCGTCCGGACGCTGCACCGCATCCTCCGGCCGGGCGGCGTCGTACTCGCCACCGTGCCGGGCATCAGCCAGATCGTCCGGTACGACATGGACCGGTGGGGTGACTACTGGCGGTTCACCTCGCTGTCGGCGCGCCGGATCTTCGAATCGGAGTTTCCCCTGGGCGACGTGCGGGTCGAGGCCCACGGCAACGTGCTCGCCGCGACGGCGTTCCTGCAGGGGCTGTCCACCCGGGACCTCGAGCCGCATGAGCTCGACCACCGCGATCCGGACTACGAGGTCCTCATCACGGTCCGCGCGGTGAAGCATGCCTGAGACCCCGCGTGTCAGCGTCGTGATGCCGGTGCACAACGGCGGGCTCTATCTGGAGCCCGCGGTCGAGAGCATCCTGGGGCAGACGTTCACGGACTTTGAGTTCGTGATCATCGACGACGGATCGACGGACTCGACGGCGGAGGTGCTCCGGCGGCATCAGGCCGCCGACTCCCGCCTCCG
>DASSBA010000010.1:0-31042 GCA_035699205.1 Gemmatimonadales bacterium | reverse complement strand
TCGCCGGTCCAGAAGCTCCGGGTCAGGTGCCGGTACATCTCCTCGCTCGCGGCCGGGCTCACTGCCCTGCCCTCCCGGATGAGGGTGACCAGGCGCGCCATTTCTCGCGGGGTGGTCTGGCCCCAGCCCCAGCGCTCGTAGTCGGCCTCGCGGCCGGGCGTACGGGCGTTGATCCGGGTGACCGCGAAGTCATGCCGCCGGAGCCAGTCGTTGATCGCGGCGCCCGTGCCCGCCAGCTGCTGGAGCCAGAGCGAAGCGGAGTTGTCGCTGTAGGTGAGGCTCAGGGTGAGCAGCCGCCCGACCGTGATCCGGGCGGTGTCGCTCAAGCCCGCGAGAATATCGTCCTCGGGATACCTGGCGAGCACCCTCGGCTCGGGAGCGGTGTCGTTGAACGCGAACGCGCCCCGTCGCATCGCGTCGAAGACGCCGATCATGATCGGCACCTTGATCATACTCGCCGTCGGAAAGGTGTCGTCGGGAGCGATGACGGCGGTGGCGCCGGTCCGGAGGTGGCGGACGTAGACGCCGACGTCGCCATGGAAGCCGCGGGTGACGGCCTCGAGCTGGCGCTGCAGGTCGTGGTCGGGGTGTTCGCGCTGGGCGGCGGCGGGGGCGGGGAGCGCGATGGTGCAGGCCAGCGCGAAGAGCAGATGAACCATCGAACCGCGCAGCAGCCTTTCGTCGTCCCGAGCGCCGTGAGGGATCTGCTCACCTGGAGTTCGAAGCTCGGGGCGCAAGATCCCTCGCTGCGCTCGGGATGACAGAGCTTTCCTCGCTCCCGGGCGCCCCCTCACCGCCCGCCCAGTTCGATCTTCCCGAGCCGCCCCGTCCCGCTCAGCGCGAGCCAGATCCGCCCGCGCGTGCTGTCGGTCTCCATGTGGCGCACGATCGCGCCCGAGGTGGGAATCGGCACGATGTCCATCTTCTCCGTCTTCGGATCGAACGCCACCATATTCCCCGCGCGCGACTCGCAGTACCAGATGCGGCCGTCGGTGCCGATTGCGATCCCGTAGGGACCCGCGTTGTCCGACGGGGACCGCCACTCGCGCACCTTGCCGGTCGCCGGATCGAGTGCCCCGAGGTAGCCGCGCGCGAAGTCGGTGTACCAGATGGTACCGTCGCCCGCCACCTGGAGCCGGCGCGGACGGGCGCCGGGCGCCGGCAGCACGAACTCGCGCATCGTACCCGTGGACGGATCGACGCGGCCGAGCTTGTTGGTGCCGAGCATCGCGATCCAGAGCGCGCCGTCGCCCGCTGGTACGATCCCGTAGGGAACGGAGTTCGACGTGGGTGCGGTGAAAACCTTGGCCTTCCCGGTGGCCGGATCGAGGCTGCCATAGGCGTTGTTGTTGGCGTCGGTGTACCAGACCCGGCCCCGATGGTACACCGGCGTATGCGGGTTGGGCGTCGCCTGAGGGAGCCGGAATTCGGTAATGCGGCCGCTCCCCGGATCCACCCGGCCGAGCACGCCCGCGCCCTGGCCGGTGTACCAGACCTGCCCGTCAGGCGCGACCGTGATCCCGTGGGGCCCCGAGCCGGGAGTCGGCGTGGGATAGTCCACGATCTTGCCGGTCCCGGGGTCGAGGCGCCCGATGTAACTGTTGTGCTGGTCGGTGTACCACACGCTGCCGTCGGCGGCGACGGCCGGATCGTGCGGGAAATTGCCGGGGCGGGGGATGACGTACTCGACGATGGCCGGCGGCGCGACGCGGGTGGCTGGTGGGCCGAGGATGGACGCGAGCGTCCCGAACGCGACGGCGGGGAGGTGGCGGAGGAGGAGCATGGCGGGTCCTCGGTGGTGTGTGGTGCTGCTGAGCTCCTGGCGGACCGGGGCCGTCAGTGAAAACTGCACCCGCAGGCCTCACGGCAACAGCACCGTCGCCCCCGGGCCGCCATACGCGCCGAGGTCCGGCCGCGGCGTCCCCGCCGCCGGCGCGCGCACCCGGCCGGCGGCGGCCGGATCGGAAGGCGATGCCGGGTCTCCGCCGTCGATCGCCGGCGACTCCGGCCCCAGGTAGTATCGCACCGCGTCGGCGAACCGCGGGTCCGCGCGGAGACTGATCCCCGGCTCGGCGCCGTCCTGCACGAGATTGGCTCGGAGCTCGGGCGGCCGGTTTGTCGAGTGGTCGATCTGCCCGCCGGCGTCCTGCCGGTTGCCCCACACGATGTTGTTCCGGAAGAGGATGGGCGCGTACGCGGTGAGGCCGCCGCCCTTCCCGCCCAGCTCGGTGGGTGCGGAGTCCGGCAGTGCGGACACGTTCCCGACGATGGTGTTCTGCTCGATCACATTTCTCAGACGGTAGCTCAGGGCGCCGACGACCCACAACCCCGACCCGCCGAACCCGGCGCCGCCGGTGTTACCGCTGATCAGGTTGTTGCGCACGGAGGCCGCCGAGTGGTAGAGCACGATGCCGGCGCCGTACTCGCCCTGGTTGCCGCGGATGACATTGTTGCGGATGATCGGCTCGGCGTAGCCGCAGCGGATCCCGCCGCCGCCGGCGCTCAGGATGCCCGGGCCCACCCGCGTCGCCTGGTTGCCCTCGATGATGTTGTGCTCGATCACGGGCGACCCCAGCTCGCACAGGATGCCGCCGCCCTCGCGATAGCGCGCCTTCTGCCGCGCGTCGGTCCAGACCGTGCCGGTGCCGCCGGTGAGGGTGAAGCCGCTCAGCACCGCGCTCGTGTCTTCCTGATCGATCATCAGGACCACGCTGGCACTGTCGGGATGCCTCGGGCGACTGCCGTCGATGATGGTGCGCGCGATGATCGCGGGGTCGCGCGTCAGGAGGTACTCGCTGGCCACCATGATCGCCTTGCCGCCGAAGCGAATGTTCTCGACGTAGCGGCCCGGCGCCACGAGCACCGTATCGCCCGGCCGGGCGCTGTCGATCGCCAGCTGGATGGTCCGGTAATCGGCGGGAACCCGGCGGATGCGGCCGGGCGGGGCGGTCCCGAGCGCGGCCAGGCAGGCGAGAAGCAGCCAGGTGGAGAGGGGCGGCAGGGAGCCTCCGGTGCTCGGGGATTACCACGTCCCTCGATGCGCTCGGGATGACAGGCCCGCTCGAGGTGGCATCACCTCGGATGGACACAGGACTGACGCAACCCCGTCTCCGAATGTTTCCCCTTCACCACCGCTCGGCCACTACCCGCACCAGTTCCGCGAGTGCGGCCACGTCACGCAGGTCCGCCACCTCGGCCGGCGAATGCGAGTACCTGAGCGGCCAGCCGAGCGGGACGTCGGGCACCCCCCACTCGGCGAAGGCGGAGCCGTCATTGCCACCGTTGGTCGCCCCGACCTGGAGCGGGACTCGCGCGTTGCGCGCGAGCCTGACCAGCGAGTCGACCAGCGCAGGCGGCGTGACCGAGCTGTTGTCGAGCGCCCGCGCAACTGCGCCGGCGCCGAGCGGCGCCAGGCCGAAGTTGGTCCGCTCGAGCGGGGAGTCGGCGGAAACGAAGGTGTCCACCGCATGGACTCGTGCCGCGCGGAGGCCGAGCGCGGCCGCGGCTGCCCGGGCACCCTCCAGCCCGATCTCCTCGCGCGTGCTCCAGATGAAGATCACGGTATGCCGGAGCCGAGCGGGCTCGAGCCGCCCGGCGGCCAGCACCAGCGCGGTCGAGCCGACCCGATCGTCGAAGGACCGGCCGGTTGCCCGGGTGCCGAGCAGCCTGACGTACTGCTTGGGGCTCGTGACCGTGTGGCCTACCCGGATGCCGAGCGCCTCGGCGCCGGCCCGGTCGGCGGCGCCGACATCCACCCGCACCATCGGTTCCGCCAGCGGCGGTGCCGCGGCCGTGGTGTCGTGCGGCACGAACACCCCAGGCACGATGCGGCCACCCGTGTGCACCAGGGCCGGCCGGCCTTGCCAGAGCGAGGGAAAGAGCCCGCCCATCGTCTCCGTGTCGAGCGTACCGTCGTCACGGATCGCGGTCACCTTGAAGCCGATCTCGTCGAGGTGCGCAACGAAGACGACCGTCGGCTCACCGCTGCCCATCCTGAGCCACAGGTTGCCGGCGGTATCGGTCTGGGTCCGCGCCCAGCGCGGGAGCAGCCGCTGCACCGTTTCGCGCACGGGACCTTCCATTCCCGAGACGCCGTAGCTCTCGACCAGCGGCTCGAGCACCGCCTCGGCTTCGCCGACCCGCGCCGGCGCTTGCGCCGAGAGCACGGCCGGCAGCAGGACGAGACCCCAGCACCAGCGCGCGCCGGTCACCGCGTGCCGCCAATCCATGCCGTGAGCGCGCGCCGGAGCGAATCGGCGCCGCCGACCGACGTCGTCTCCACCGGTGTGCCCGCGTACCGCGCACCAAGTGACCAGCGCGTCACCCTGCCGAGACCGGGCCATCGGGCCGCGAGCGAGTCGGGCCCCCTGACCAGCGCACCGGGCACACCCGGCGCGCCGTCCACCACGACGGTCTCGTCGAACGGCCCGCCCGCGTTGGCAAGCGTGCCGAGGCCGCGGCCGCCGAGCTCCTGCTCGACGACGAAGGCCACCACCACGCGTTCGCCGCGCGGCACCCTCCCCCGCTCCGCGACCGCCCGGCGCGCGGCCAGCACGAGCGCGGCGCAGGCGGTTCGTCGCGCGGCCAACGGCGCGGCGAGGAGATCGGTGCCATAGCGGTGCGGATCCCTGGCGAGCGCGAGCGGGCTCAGGACCTCCACGCCGGCGCCCGCGACGTCCGCCCGCGACGTCGCGCCGATATCGAGGTACGCGCTGTCCAGGGTGAACGCCCCCTGCCCCGCCGTGCCCCGTCCACGCGTGAGGTGGATCGAGCGCACCCCGATCACACCCGGCACCGTGCCCCGGCGGCCGAACACGGTGACCCGCTGGCCCTCGATCTGCCGCTCGACCAGGGGAGAGACCCGGCCGGGTGCGCGGCGCAGTGTCATCCATCCGTCCGGGCGCACGCCCCCGACGATGAAGCCCGGCTCGCTCACGGGACACGCCACGAGCCGGCGCCGGCTGCCGGCGCCGAGCACGACGACGGCGTTTCCCGCCCGGTCGCGCTCGGCGCCGGGGACGAGCGCGATCAGCGAGTCGATCATCCGCTGCTCGTACCCGGTCACCGCGGTCATGGCCGCGAGGCGCACCGCCAGGTCGGGCAGCGCGGGGTCCGCCGTCTGGGCCGCCGCACGTCCGGTGGCTGCCGCCAGCAGCAAGGCGAGCGCGGCCACGATCGGGACGCGCTCGCCTTTGGCCATCCTGAGGACGGGAAGGGTCAGTGCGGCTCCCGTGTATCCGCGGTGACGCCGGTATCGAGGTCGTGCACGTAGAGGGCAGCGCCGCAGCCGTCGTCCGATTCGCTCACCACGTCCCGGAGCAGCTCGAGGGCGTCGGTGAGCCGCGGGGCGAAAGCGTACTCGAGCGCCTGCGGGACCGGCTCGCCTTCCCGGGACTCGGGGAGGTAGACGGCCAGAAAACGGTCCATGATGACGGGGTGGAGCTCGCGTTGGGTCGGGTGCGGAAGTCCGTGACGACGTTCGATCTCGGAGAGGAGGCGTTGGGCGATGAGCAGCCGCTCCTGTTCCATGATGGTCGACAGCATCACATAGGTCCTCGGTGCGACGAGCCGGCGGGACTGGCGCGCGCCGGCGGAGAGGAGGGTGGGCGGCGCCAGGCGCCCGGGAGCCGCGCACGGGCCGCGGCGCACTACCATTGCCTTGGGGCGGGTAGGCGCGAAAGAGAACAAAGACCGAACGCGATGGGCCGCCGGACTCACTCGGCGCGCCGGCGGCCTCCCCATTGCCCTCACTCGGGCTTCTCAGCCAATATTGAGCCGTTCGTGTTCCATTGTTGCGCGGCCCGGCCGTTCCGCTACACCGGAGGAGGAGTGATGCGCAGCGTTCTCCTGACACTTCTGACGGCCACAGCGGTCGTCTCGCAGAGTGCCGCCCAACAGGCCGGCACGTTCGAGGTCGGGCTGTTCCCCAACGTCAGCTACTTCGACCGCTCGCTCCGAATGGACCAGGCCAAGGCCGGCCCCGGCGGGCGGCTCGGGCTGTTCGTCACGGACCACCTCGCGGTGGAGGCGGAGGGAGCGTGGGTCCCGGCCGAGGGTGCCCTGGACGCCGACGTCTCCTACGTCCCATTGAAGGCCAAGCTGGCGCTGAACGTGCCGGCGGGTGAGCACACCGGCTTCATCTTCGGTGCCGGCTTCGTCCACACGCTCTACAAGCGGGACTACGATCTGAGCGACAACGGCGCGACCGGCAGCATCGGCGTCCGCCTGGGCCTCGGTGCCGTTGCCTCCATCAGGATCGACGGCTACGTCGATTACATCCCCTCTCCCGACGACGGCGCCCCGGACAACATCAACTGGGGCATCCAGCCGGGCCTGAGCTTCCTCCTCGGCGGCAACCGAGCGGGCCAGGTCCGCGACAACGACGGCGACGGCGTGCCCGACAAGGTGGACGAGTGCAAGGACACCCCTGCCGGCGACAAGGTGGACGCGAAGGGCTGTACCATCAAGGACGGCGACGGTGACGGCGTCCTCGACGACGTGGACAAGTGCGCGGATACGCCGGCCGGCGACAAGGTGGACGCCAGCGGGTGTTCCGTGCCGAAGGACGCCGACGGCGATGGGGTGGCCGACGATGCCGACCAGTGCCTCGACACCCCGGCCGGCGACAAGGTCGATGCCAAGGGCTGCTCGCTCCCCAAGGACGCCGACGGCGACGGCGTGAACGACGACGTGGACAAGTGCGCGGACACCCCCGCGGGCGAGCAGGTGGACGCCAGCGGCTGCCCGCTGCCCAAGGACACCGACGGCGACGGGGTGAACGATGACAAGGACCGCTGCCCGAGCACGCCCGCCGGCGTCAAGGTCGACGAAGAGGGCTGCCAGGTGCTGTTCGAGCAGTCGAAGAAGACCCTGATCCTCGAAGGGGTGAACTTCGAGACCGGCAAGGCGGAGCTCACGCCGGAATCACAGACCATCCTCAACGGGGTCGCCGAGTCGCTCGTGGCCAACGACTCCATCAAGGTCCAGGTGGGCGGTCATACCGACAACACGGGCTCGGCGGCCGTGAACAAGCGGCTCTCCGCCGCGCGGGCGAACTCGGTCCGCGAGTACCTGGTGTCCAAGGGCGTCGCGGCGGACCGGCTCACTGCGGTCGGCTTCGGCCCCAACAAGCCGGTCGCGTCGAACCGCACGGCCGCCGGGCGGGCGCAGAACCGGCGGGTGGAGCTGACGCGGGTGAAATAGGGATCCTGCACCGGCAGGCGGGCCCGCGTTGACAGCAGAGGGCAGACCCGCGAGGCTCTGCCCTCTGGCGTTTGCGGTGCTCACACCCCGACGAGGGAACGATGACCGATTACGTGTCGAACAACCCGGTCGCCGCCATGCGCGCGACCGTGCAGTCGATCGAGGCGAAGCTGCGCCAGGGAGACCTTCCCCAGGAGGGGATCGAGGACCTGAAGAGCGCGATCGACGACGCCCGGCTCCGCCTCTGGGCGGTCATATCGGCGGCGGGGTCGCCCGAGCCGGACGCGATGCTGCTGCGCTTCCGGCTGAGGCGCGCCACCGAGATCTGCCGCGGCATCGCCGCCGACCTGGATGCCGGGACGCTCGGCGCGCACCAGCGCGAGCTGATCGAGCTCCGCGACGTGGCGCGGCAGATGGCCGACCGGCTCAGCGCGGCGATCCGGGGAGCGGGATAGGCACCGCCGGCTCGTCCTCGTCGAGGAACTCCTCACCGTACATCCGGATGAGCGCGAAGAAGTAGGAGATCGCCAGCGGCCCGATCAGCAGTCCCAGCAGTCCGAACCAGTTGATCCCGGCGAATGCGCCGATCACGGTGACGAACGGATGGATCCGCGCCCAGCGGCGGAACACGAACGGCCGGATCACGTTGTCCACGTTGCCCACCACCAGCGCACCCCACAGCGCCAGCGCGATCGCCCAGCCGTAGCGGCCCTCGATCGCGAGCGCCGCCACGCCGGGGCCCCACACGAGCGCGCTTCCGACGACGGGAAGGATCGCCACGATGATGGTCACCACACCCCAGAAGAGCGCGTTGGCCAGACCGGCGGCCGCGAAGCCGAGCCCCACCAGCAACCCCTGCACCGCCGCCGTGAGCCCGGTCCCGATCAGGGTCGAGAAGGTCACATCCCGGAAGCGCGACCGCAGCACCTCGGCGTTCTTCGCCGAGAACGGGATGAACGGACGGACGGCCGGCCAGGCACCCTCCGGAGCGACGAGCAGGTAGAACAGGCCGAAGAAGGCGATGGTGAGCTGGATGCCGAGCCGCGTGGCAGTCCCCACCACGCTGAGCGCGCTGCTGCCGAGCCAGGTGACGAACTGGGAGCCCAGCGCCTCGATGTGCGCGCCGATGTCGTACGGGCCGATGCGCAGCTCCCGCACCCTCGCGAGGAGCGGGCTCTGGATGACTCCGGACGCCATCGCCTGGGCCTCGTTGGCCACCAGCCCGATGAACGAGATCCCCGGCCCTACCACCAGGACCAGCGCGAGCAGCACCACGATTCCGGCCGCGATCCCCGGCTTGAGCCCGCGCTCGGCGAGTCCCCGATAGGCGGGGCCGAACACCACATACAGGACGACGGCACCCAGCAGCCCGGTGCTGAAGGGCCAGAGCGCGTACGCCAACCCGATTCCCAACAGGAGAATGAGCGCGGACGCCCGCTGGCGCTCGGTATCGAGAAACGGCATGCACAAGAGTAGAGGCGGCCGAACCCGCTCGCCAGCGGCACCGCTCTTGCCGCATCCCGGTCCGCGCGCGAGATTACGCGACCCACTCTTCCATCAGCCGTCCGTCGGAGTCCTGTCTTGGGCCTCGAGCACGACCTCTCCACCTCGCTTCGCGAGCCGCCCACCGCCGCGCAGCCCTGCTATGACGCGCTCCCCCTGATCGTCTGGACCGTGACGGCGGACGGCGCCTGCGACTACGTCAATGCCCGCTGGCTCGAGTTCACCGGGCGTCCGCTCGCCGCCGAGCTCGGCCATGGGTGGACGGACCGGCTCCACCCGGAGGACCAGGCGGCCTGCCTGCAACAGTTCCGTGTGGCGCTGGCGCAGCGGTCCACGCTCGACATCGAATACCGGGCCAGGCGCCACGACGGCCAGTACCGCTGGCTGCACGACACCGCCGTGCCGCGATACGCGGTCGATGGCGCATTCCTCGGACTCGTCGGCTGCTCGACCGACGTGAGCGACCGCCGGCAGCTCGAGCAACGGCTGGTGCGGGTCGAGCGCGTGCAGGCGATCGGTCAGCTCGCCGGCGGCGTCGCCCACGACTTCAACAACCTGCTCACCGGCATCATCGGACACGTGGCGCTGCTGCAGGAGGAGCCCGGCCTCTCTGCGCTCGGCCGGGAGGACCTGGCGCAGATCCAGCGCTCCGCCGACCGGGCGGCCAGCCTGACGCGCCAGCTTCTGGCGTTCAGCCGGCGCCAGGTCCTCGCGCCGAGGGTGCTGGACCTGAACCGGCTGGTGGCCGGCCGTCTCTCGGCGATGTCCCGGCTGGCCGGCGCACGCGTCCGGGTCGTCTCCAGGCTCGCCGCCAACCTCGATCCCGTCGTCGCCGACCCCAACCAGTTCGAGCAGGTCCTCACCCAGCTCTGCACCCACGCGAGGGAGTCAATGCCGGGGGGCGGCACGATCGAGCTGATCACCCGCCAGGAGCGGCTCGACGCGGCCACGGCGAAGCAGCTGCACGGCTTGCGCGCCGGCGCCTACGTGATGCTCGAAGTGCGGGACACCGGACGGGGAATGGATGCCGCGACGCTCGACCGGATTTTCGAGCCGTTCTTCAGTAGCGGGGCACCGAGCGAGGGGGGCGGCCTCGGTCTCGCGTCCGCGTACGGGATCGTCAAGCAGAGTGGCGGCCACATCGAGGTGGCGAGCGAGCCGGGCCGGGGGACGTCCTTCACCATCTATCTCCCGCGCCACGAGGGAAGCGGGCCGGTTGGGGAGGCGTCCGAAGCGCCCGTGGGCGGCACCGAGACCATCCTCCTGGTCGAAGACGAGGAGCAGGTGCGCGAGCTGGCGCGCCGGGTGCTCGAGCGCGCCGGCTACACGGTGCTGGCCGCGCCGGACGCACAGTCCGCCACCGGGATCGCGGACCGCCACCCCGGCCATATCCACCTGCTCCTGACCGACATGCTGCTCCCGCAGATGAACGGCCGGGAGCTGGCCGCCCGGCTCGGCATCCACCGGCCGGCCATCAAATTGCTGTACATCTCAGGCACCAGCGACGGGTCCATCGCGCGGCACCGCCTGCTGGAGCCGGGCACCCAGTTCCTGGAGAAGCCGTTCTCGCTCGATCGGCTGCTGCGGACGGTGAGACAGGTGCTGGAGAGGACGGAAGGGCGGAACGACGGAAAGACGGAACGACGGAAAGACGGAATGGCGGAGGGTACGTAAAGGGGTTCTCCCCAGCCTGCAAGGATTTGCAGCACCCGCCTCCGCCTCTCCGTTCTGCGTCGTTCCGTCGTTCCACCCTCTCTCCCCCCCTCCCCCAAACTGCTGTATCTTCGAGGCACACTTCGATCCGGCGCCGGGCGCGCCAACATCTCCGCTCCCCCCAGGGGTTGCACCCGTGGTCCCTGCCCTCGCCGACCTGGAGCACCTTCCCCCCGCCGTCTGGGCGGCCATCGGCGCCGCCGTGCTGGCGCTGGTCCTGCTCATGGCCTGGCTCGTCGAGCGGCGCCGGCGGCGCCGGGCCGAGCGCCGGAGCGCCACCACGCAAGGCCAGCTCCGGACGATCACCGCCTCCATGCGCGAGGGGGTGATCGCGTACGACATGGACCTCCGGCTCAGCTTCGTGAACCCGGCCTTCGAGCGGCTCACGGGGTATCTCGAGGAGGACCTGCGGGATCAGGAGTTCCTCCAGTACGTCCACCCGGATGACCGCCCCGCCCTGCTTGCCGAGTGGGAGCGGCTGGCCTCGGGCGGCTCGCTCCGGGACCAGGAATACCGCCTGGTCAACCGCGCGGGACAGGTGCGCTGGTGCGCCAGCGCCTGGGAGCCGCTCCGCGACGAGCAGGACCGCCAGATCGGCTATCTCGGCACCGAGTTCGACATCACCGAGCGCAAGCTGGCCGAAGAGGAGATGCGGCTCGACACCGAGCTGTTCCAGGCCGTGATCGACGTGCAGCAGGCGGTCGCCGCGGCGGGGCTCGATTCGGCCACCGTCATGCACGTCATCGCGGAGCGGAGCCGGGGACTGACCGGGGCCGGCGGCGCCGTCATCGAGATGCTGGAGGGCGACGAGCTCGTCCCCATGGTGCGGATCGGGACCGAGAGCCCACGGCTGCCCGTGGCCGGCAGCCTCTCCGGCACCTGCGTCCGCACGGGCGAGCTGCAGCGCTCCGACGATGTCCTCACCGACTCCCGCATCGCCCACACGGCGTACCACGAGCAGGGGACCCGCTCGCTGCTCGCCGTCCCGCTCAAGGACGACCAGCGGATCCTCGGCGTCCTCAAGGTCCTCTCGCCCCACCCGGGCGCCTTCACCGACCGGGACGCGAAGGCGCTGCGGCTCCTCGGCGGCCTGGTGGGCGCGTCGCTCGAGCACGCGGCCGCGTTCGAGGGCCGGCAGGCGCGGCTCGAGGAGCGGACCACTGCCCTCCAGGAAAGCGAACAGCGGTTCAAGCAGCTCGTGGACGCGGCGCAGGAGGGGATCTGGGTGTCCGACGACCGCGGCGCGATCACCTACGCCAACCAGCGGATGGCGGAGCTGCTCGGCTACCAGAACGGCGCGCTGATCGGGCGGCAGGTCTACGATCTCCTCGACGCCACGGTGCGCGCCGGCGCGCAGCGGATCCTCGCCCGGCCCGGCCCGGCGGGCGAGAGCCACGACCTCCGCTTCCGGCGCCAGGACGGCGCCGAGCTGTGGGGGCTGGTGTCGGCGAGCGCGATCATCGGGCGGGACGGCGCCACGGTCGGCACCGTGGGAATGGTCAGCGACATCACCGAGCGGAAGCGCACCGAGGAGCGGTTCCGGCGCACGGCCGAGCGGCTGACCGTCCTCCACGACCTGGACCAGGCGATTCTGGCCGCCCGCTCACCCGCCGAGATCGGGCGCGCCGCGCTCGCCAGGATGCGCCGGATGGTGCCCTGCCAGCGCTGCACGGTGATCCTGTTCGACTTCCCGCGGGAGCAGGCGCAAGTGGTGGCCGGCTACGCGGCGGGGTCGCCCCTGCCACAGTCCACTCTGATGACGGACCAGCTCTCGCCGCTCGAGGTGCTTCGGCGCGGCGTGATGCGCTCCATCGACGACCTGGCCGAGCTGGACTCGCCACCCGCGTTCCTGCGGCAGCTTCGCGACGAGGGGATGCGGAGCGTGATCACCGTTCCGCTCCTCGCCGAGTCCGAGACCATCGGCGAGATCAACCTCGCCTCCGGTACCCCGCGCGGGTTCACCACCGAGCACCGCGAGATCGCGGCGGAGATCGCCGCCCCGCTCGCGATCGCGTTCCAGCAGGCGCGGCTGCGCGAGGAGCTGGGCCGCCAGGCCGGCGAGCTCGAGCGGCGGCTGGCCGACCGGAACGCGGCGCTCCGCGCGGCCACGGCCGAGCTGGAGACGATGCTCTACGCCGTCTCCCACGACCTGCGCGACCCGCTGCGCCACATCTGCGGCTTCACCCAGCTCCTCCTCGACGATGCCGGGGCCGCGCTCGACCCCGCCGTGCAGCACTACGCCCGCCGGATCCGCGACGGCGGGAGCCGGATGTCGGGGCTGGTGGACGACCTGGTGCATCTGGCCCGGGTGTCGCGGCAGGACATGCTCCGGCGGCCGGTAGATCTCACGCTGCTGGCCGAGGACGTGGTGAGCCGGCTCCAGCCGGAGGCGGAGGGGCGCGAGGTGGAGTGGCGCGTGCACGAGCTTCCCACGGTGGAGGTCGATCCCGCGCTGGTCCAGACGGCGCTCCAGAGCCTGCTCTCCAACGCGCTCAAGTTCACCCGGCCGCGGGACCGCGCCGTGATCACCATCCGGCCGATCGAGCACGACGGCCAGGCCGGCCTCGCGGTCCAGGACAACGGCGTCGGGTTCAGGATGGCGTACGCGGGCAAGCTGTTCGGCATGTTCCAGCGGTTGCACCGCCCGGACGAATTCGAGGGGAACGGCGCGGGGCTCGCGCTGGTCCAGCGAGTGGCCCAGAAGCATGGCGGACGGGTGTGGGCGGAGTCCGGGCCGGAGGGCGGCGCCACGTTCTACATCACGCTGGGCTCGCCGGCGAGCCCGGGTCAGCCCGGGCGGAGCAAAGAATCGGCTCCCGCGGAGCTGAGTCCCGACGCTCACTCGCACGCGCCGGGCGATCCGGCGCTCCGCTCGGGATGAGTCCCGGGGCCGCGATGGCCGATGCGCCTGCGCTTCCCGACGAGATCGACCTGCTCCTGGTCGAGGACGACCCGCTCGAGGTCGAGCTGCTGCTCCACCCGCTCGGCAAGCTGATACCTCCCGAGCGGATCGGCGTGGCGCGCGATGGTGAGGAGGCACTGGACTACCTGCTCGGGCGCGGCGGCTTCCGCCACCGGCTCGGCGCCGTGCTGCCCCGGCTGGTCCTGCTCGGCCTCCGGCTGCCGCGACTCGACGGGGTGGACGTGCTGCGCGCGTTGCGCGCGAGCCCCCGGACGGCCACGGTACCGGTCGTCGTGCTCACCTCGTCCGACGAGACCCGCGAGGTGGCCCAGTGCTACCAGGCCGGGGCCAACAGTTGCATCCGGAAGCCGGTCGGATTCCGGGAGCTGGCGGAGACGGTGGGAGCGCTGGGGCGGTACTGGCTGCGGCTCAACAGCGCGCCGCCGGGGCGGGCGGGGGTCGGATAGATCAGACAGGGAGCGGCTGGAGGCGACACCTTTCCCGCACGATTTCCGTCTTGCCAACCAGCGTCATCCCCGAGCAGAGCGAGGGACCTTGCCCCGTCTCGCCCACATCTTCCTGGTCACCGCCCCGCTCATCGCGGCTCCCCGCGCGGCCGCCCAGGCCCCCGTCACCATTCCCTACGAGCGCTTCACGCTTCCCAACGGCCTGACGCTCATCGTCCACGAAGACCACAAGGCGCCCATCGTCGCGGTGAACGTCTGGTACCACGTCGGCTCCAAGAACGAGCACCCCGGGCGCACCGGCTTCGCCCATCTGTTCGAGCACCTGATGTTCAACGGCAGCGAGCACTGGGACAAGGAGTTCCAGGGCCCGCTCGAGCGCGTCGGCGCCACGGATCTGAACGGCACCACCAACGAGGACCGCACCAACTACTTCGAGAACGTGCCGACCTCCGCGCTGGACCTGGCCCTCTGGCTCGAGTCCGACCGCATGGGACACCTCACGGGCGCCATCAGCCAGGCCAAGCTCGACGAGCAGCGCGGCGTCGTCCAGAACGAGAAACGCGAGGGCGAGAACGCTCCCTACGGCAAGGTGTGGGATTTCCTCACCCCCAAGCTGTATCCGGCCAACCATCCCTACTCGTGGACGACCATCGGCTCGATGGACGACCTCGACGCCGCCAAGCTGGACGACGTGAAGCAGTGGTTCCAGACCTACTACGGCGCCGCCAACGCCGTCGTCGTGGTGGCGGGCGACATCGATGCCAGGACGGCGAAGGAAAAGGTCGAGCGCTACTTCGGCGACATCCCCTCGGGCCCGCCGGTGGCACGCCAGGACGTGTGGATCGCGAAGCGAAGCGGGAGCCAGCGCGGGCTGATGCAGGACCGGGTGCCCCAGACCCGCCTCTACAAGGTGTGGAACGTCCCCCAGTGGGGCTCCGCCGAGGGTGACTATCTCACCCTCGCCGCCTCGGCGCTGAGCACCGGCAAGTCGTCGCGGCTGTACAAACGGCTGGTGTATGACGAGCAGAGCGCCAGCGACGTGGACGCGTCGCTCGACCTGCGCGAGATCGGCGGGCTCTTCAGCATCGAGGCCGGCGTGCGCCCCGGGGTCGATCCCGGGAAGGTGGAGCAGGCGATCGACGAGGAGCTGGCCCGCTTTCTGGCCGGCGGGCCGACGGCAGACGAGCTGGCTCGCGCCAAGTCGCTGGTGCGCGCGGGGTTCATCCGGGGCGTCGAGCGGATCGGCGGGTTCGGCGGCAAGTCGGACGTGCTCGCGAAGGGCCAAGTGTTCGCGGGCCGGCCGGACTTCTACAAGGTGCAGCAGCGGCGGATCGCGCAGGCCACCGCGGCGCAGGTCAGGCACGCGGCGGCGCGCTGGCTCTCCGATGGCGTCTACACGCTCGAGGTGCAGCCCTTCCCCGACTACACCGTCGCTCCGAGCGGCGCGGACCGCTCGAAGCTCCCGAAGGCCGGCACGCCGCCGGAGGCCGAATTCCCCGCGCTCGAGCGGGACACGCTCTCGAACGGCCTCCGACTCGTGCTGGCCGAGCGGCGGTCGATCCCGCAGGTGATGTTCGACCTGGTGCTCGACGCGGGGTACGCCTCCGACCAGTTCGCCCAGCCCGGCACGGCGAGCCTCGCGATGAGCATGCTCGACGAGGGCACCGCGACGCGCTCGGCACTCCAGATCAGCGACCGCGTGGCCGAGCTGGGCGCCGACCTTGGCGCCTCCTCGCGACTCGATGTGTCGAGCGTGACGCTCTCGGCGCTGACGGAGCAGCTCGATCCGTCGCTCGAGCTGTATGCGGATGTCATTCTCCATCCCGCGTTCAGGCCGACCGACTTCGAGCGGCTCCGGAAGCAGCGGCTGGTCCAGATCCAGCGCGAAAAGGCGGACCCGGTGGGAATGGCGCTGCGTATCTTCCCGCGGCTCATCTACGGCGAGGGTCACGCCTACGCCAACCCGTGGACCGGCTCGGGCACGGAACAATCGGTGCAGAAGATCACCCGCCAGGATCTGATCAACTTCCACGAGACCTGGTTCAAGCCCAACCACGCCACGCTGGTGGTGGTGGGCGCCACGACGATGGCGCAGATCAAGCCGAAGCTCGAGCGGCTGTTCGCCGGCTGGCGGCCGGGCGAGGTGCCCGAGAAGAACATCGCCGCCGTGGCGCCACAGCCGAAGTCGGAGGTCTACCTGCTCGACCGGCCGGGTGCGCTCCAGACGGTGCTCATCGCCGGCAACGTGGCGCCGGCCAAGGCCAACCCGGACGAGCCGGCCATCGAGACGATGAACGCCGTCCTGGGCAGCGACTTCGGATCCCGGCTCACGATGAACCTGCGCGAGGACAAGCACTGGTCGTACGGAGCGTTCAGCTTCATCCGCGACGCCCGCGGGCCGCGGCCGTTCATCGCCTACGCGCCGGTCCAGACCGACAAGACCAAGGAGGCGATCGTCGAACTGCAGCAGGAGCTGCGCGGCATCGTCGGCGCGCGGCCGGTCGAGCCGGACGAGCTGGCGCGGGCCAAGGCGTCGCTCACGCTGACCCTGCCGGGCTCGTGGGAGACGATGGCCGCGGTCGCGGGCTCGATCGAGGAAATCGTGGCGTTCGGACTGAACGACCGCTATTTCGACACGTATGCCGGGAAGGTGCGGGCGCAGACGCCGGCGAGCGTCACGGCCGCGGCGAGGGAGGCGGTGCAGCCGGGGCATCTGGTCTGGGTGATCGTGGGTGACCGGGCGAAGATCGAGCCGGCGGTGCGGGAGCTGGGGCTGGGTGAGATCCACCTCGTCGACGCGGATGGAAAGGCGGTGGCTGCGAGCACGCCCGTCAGGTAGCCAGCCGGGCACGTCTTCGAGTACTCTTCTGAAACCACCCCACATCTCCCGCACGCAAGGGGCCTCGATGCCACCCTGGCGCAGCGCCTCGCTCGCCGCTCTGCTCGTCCTCCTGCTTTTCCCTTCGTCGGCCAGCGCCCAGTCCCGCCGTGGCGGAGGCGGCCTGTTCCAGGGCCCCATCTCCGTCGGAGCCCGCGCCGGCCGCGACTTCGAGAACCACGCGTGGAGCCTCGGCGGCCAGATCAGCGTGCCCGTGGGCCGCAAATTCGAGTTGCGCCCCAGCGGCGACTTCTTCTTCCCGCGCGACGGCGAGACCGGCTGGCAGGCCAACGGCGACGCCGCCATCCACATCGGCCAGGGCGGCGGCCTCTACGCCGGCGGCGGCGTCGCCTTTGCCCACCCGGGCGGCGGCGAGACCAGAACGGGCTACAATCTTTTCTTCGGACTCAGCACCGCCGCCCCGAGCGAGCGGCTGAAGCCGTTCGTCGAGTTCCGCTGGACCTTCGTGAACGACACGAGCCCGTTTCGCCTGGCGCTCGGGTTCAACTACCGGTTGTCGGACTGATGAGCGCACCGCCCGCTGATGGAGTGCGCCCGATCCCTCAGCCCGCCAGCTTCCGCGCCATCTCCAGATACCGCTGAACCATCCCCGCCAGCCGGTCCTGCCGCTCCTGCTCGATGAGGCGGTCGTCGGGGCCGAATGCCTTGCTCGCCCACGGCAGCGCGTACATGTCGGGATGGAGCGTGACGCCAAGGCCTTCGAGCGGAATCCGGAGCTGCCAGAGCCCGCGGATTCCGCCGACCTGGCCGTTCGACGCGGCCAGCAGGAACCCGCTCTTCCCCCTGAGCGGCATCGGCTTCACCCGCGAGACCCAGTCGATCGCGTTCTTGAGCGTGCCGGGGAGTGAATAGTTGTATTCGGGCGACGCGATCATGATCCCGTCTACCGCGGCGACACGGCGCGCCAATTCCTCGGCGCCCGGCGGAATGCCCGGCTCCACCTGCACATCACCGTCGTACAGCGGCATGTCGAACTCGCGAAACTCCGCGAGGTCCACCTCGGCGCCCCCTTGCCTGGCAAGGTCGGCGGCGAGGGCGATGAGCTTCCGGTTCCACGAATCGCGCCGGAACGAGGCGGCGAAGGCGAGCAGCCTGGGCCCGCTCACTCCGATGTGACGGTGTAGCGGATGAGCACCCCCTCCACGAACTCGGCGGCTACGCGGCCGGCGCTCGATGCGTAGGTGCGCGTGGTGACCCTGAGCCTGCCCTCCATCCGCTCGGAAGTTTTCTGCGGCGCACCCAGGAGCCGGTCCGCGTCCGCGAGCAGCATCCCCTTCCGGGGGAGCCCGGATGCGGGGCGCGCGGCCTCGGCCGCGGGAATGGCCGCAGTCGAGGGGGCGCCCGCCGGTCCCGAGGCGGCCGCCTCGGGGAACTCGACGTACGCAGCGAGGGCCGCCCGGATGGCAGCGGGCGTCAGCGCGGCGGCAGGCACGCCGTCATTGTAGCGGATATTGAATCGCGAGCCGCCCTCGAGCCGCCGTTGCCGGATGTTCGCCTTCTTCGACTCCTGGGCTTCCGCCAGCGAGGCGCGATTGCGGGCGTCTTCGCGCTCCCGGTCCTTCTTGAGATCGTCCAGCTCTTCCTTCATCTCGCGCCGCCGGACCGGATCGGTCTCCCGCTTGAGCTCGCCCTCGAGGTTCTGCTCGCGCCGGCTCTTGGGCGTGCTGCCGACGCTGACGCCGCTGGAGGTCTCGTCACCCATGGTGCCGTACCCGCCGCCGTCGAGCTGGAACTCGATCAGCTTCGACTTCACCTTGATCTTCGTGACCAGCGCCTCCTGCCCGGCCCTGAGCGCGGTCCCGTTGTCCTTGAGCCGGTCAGCATGGCGTGGAAAATCGAGCGGCCTGGCCGTGCCGGGATACACATCTACCCCGCTTTCGGTCCCGGGCATCGCGATCTTCACCTTTACAGTGCGCCCTTCGAAATACTCCTTGAGCGCCGCCTCGGACTGGCCGTGGGCAGCCACGGGAGTGAAGAGAAGTGCGAGGGGGAGCAGCAGTCGCCGACTGGGCATAGCGTCCTCTGTCGGTTCGGTATTGCACAGAACGGGTATTCAACGTACTGTATACGAAATTCAGAATGCCAGTCCAGAATTGCCGGTAGACTCTTGAGTAGGCAGGCCCAAGGGCACGGTGGGGCTGGAGCGTCCGTTCGCTTCAGGTCGCTGGGCGGCTACTGAATCAAAGCCCCGGCAGCAACGAGCAGCCCCCAGCCCCTGTGCGCTACCGGCAGTCATGCCCCAATGATCCGGGTCACCCCGTACGATCACGGTCCACCATGATAGCACGAGTCCCTCTGCGCGACGAAGTCTACCGCCAGGTGCTCGACCGCATCCACCGCGGTGACCTGCCCGCCGGCGCCCGCCTTCGCGACGCCGAGCTGGCCAGCCAGCTCGGCGTGAGCCGAACCCCCGTCCGAGAGGCGCTGCTGCGTCTGGCGCGCGAGGGCGTTCTCGACAGCAGCATGGGCCGCGGCTTCCGGGTGCGCTCGCTGGACGCCTCCGAGCTCGAGGAGGTCGGCGCCATCCTCGGCGCCCTCGAGTCGTTGGCCCTGCGGCTCTCCGCCGAGCCGCCACCGGACCGCCTGGATCGTCTGGCCGAGCTGGATCGCCGCCTGGAGCAGACCCGGGGCGATGCCGTGGTGTGCCTCGATATCGAGGACGAGTGGCACCGGACCCTGCTGGAAGGATGTCCCAACCGCCGGCTGCTCGAGCTGATCGCCTCGCTGCGGCAGGTTCCCCGGCGCTATCTTGCCGCCTTCATGCGTGACGCCGGGCGCCTGAGCCTCTCGACGCTTCCCCACACGAAAATCGCCCACGCGCTCCGCGATGGTGGCCGCGACAGCGCCGCGGCAGTGTTCGAGCAGCAGTGGCGACGCGGGCTCGCCGAACTGGGCGCGTGGACCGCCGGCCGCACGCCGGACCCGAAGTCATGAGGCCGCCGGCCGACACACCGGACGTCGCGCGCTGGCGCGCCGACACCCCTGGCTGCGAGCGCCGCATTCATCTCAACAACGCCGGCGCCTCGCTGGTCCCCCATGCGGTTCGCCAGGCGGTGGACGCCCACCTCGACCTCGAGGACGAACTGGGCGGCTACGAGGCCATGGATGCCCAATCCGGTGCGCTCCGGCAGGCCGCCGACGACGTGGGCCGGCTGCTCGGCGCTTCGCGGCGCAACATCGCGTTCACCCAGAACTCGACCGCCGCCTTTGCCCAGGCGCTGGGCGCGTTCGACTTCGCCCCGGGCGACGCGATCGTCACCAGCCGGGCCGACTACGCCTCGAACCAGATCATGTACCTGTCCCTGGCCCGTCGGCGCGGCGTGCGGGTCGTCCGCGCGCCGGACCTGCCCGAGGGCGGGGTGGACCCGGACGCGGTGCGCGGGCTCATTCGGGAGCAGAGGCCGAAGCTGGTTGCGATCACCTGGGTGCCGACCAACTCGGGCCTGGTGCAGGACGTCGCCGCGGTGGGCGAAGCGTGCCGCTCGGCGGCGGTCACGTATCTGGTGGATGCCTGCCAGGCGGTCGGCCAGATACCGATCGACATGGAGACCATCGGGTGCGACTATCTGGCCGCCACGTCGCGCAAGTTCCTCCGGGGGCCACGCGGGTGCGGCTTCCTCTGCGCGTCCGACCGGGTGCTCGCGGCCGGCGCGCATCCGCTGCTGGTGGACATGCACGGCGCCGACTGGGTAGACCCGGACCGGTTCGAGCTGACGCCGGACGCGCGCCGCTTCGAGCTGTGGGAGATCTCCTCCGCGCTGGTGCTCGGCGTCGGTGCCGCCGCCCGCTACGCGCTCGGCGTAGGCATCGAGACCGCGCGGGACCGGACGCGGGCGCTGGCCGCGTATGCGAGGGCGCGGCTGGCGGAGCTCCCCGGCGTGCGGGTGCTCGACCGAGGCGCCGAGCTCTGCGCCATCGTCACCGTCGAGCCGGCCGGCCGGCCCGGCGCCGAGCTCAAGCTGGCGCTCCGGGCGCGCGGGATCAACACCAGTTCGCCGGAGCGGGAGGACGCGGTCATCGACATGGACGAGAAGCGCGCCGCCTCCGCGCTCCGGTTCTCGCCGCATTACTACAACACGGCGGGAGAGATCGATGCGGCGGTGGGGGCGCTGGGGGAGGTGCTGGGGGCGTAGGCGGTCAGGCGGTCAGGCGGTCAGGCGGTCAGGCGGTCAGGCGGTCAGGCGCGGCGAAACTCGCGAAAGCGCGGCGCCGTCGTCACTGATCGTCCGCCGGCCTGACCGCCCGACCCTCCGACCGCCCGTCCAACACCCCCTCCACTACCGGCCACACCGTCTCCGCAATCCTTCGCTGTCCCGCCGTGGTCGGGTGAATCGCGTCCGCCTGGTTGAGCGAGTCCACCCCCGCCACTCCCTCGAGCAGGAACGGCACCAGCGCCACCCCGTTGCGCCGGGCGAGTTCGGCGTACGCCGCGTCGAACCGTCGCGCATATCCGGCCCCGAGATTCGGCGGGGCCCGCATCCCGACCAGCACGATTTTCGGCGGCGGCGCCTGCTGCCGGGCCCGGTCGATGATGGCCTGGATGTTCGCCTCGAGCGAATCCACATCCAGCCCTCGCAGGCCGTCGTTGGCACCGGTCTCGATCACCAGGGCGGCCGCCGGCTCGCGCATGAGCCAGTCGACGCGCCGCCGCGCGCCTGCGGAAGTCTCGCCGCTCACGCCGGCATTGACGGCTACGAAGGGAAGTCCGGCGGAGTCCATCTTCTGTTGCAGCAGCGCGGGATAGGCCTGCGATGGGTCGAGCCCCAATCCCGCCGTGAGGCTCGTGCCGAGGAAGACGACGCGGCCGCGCGGATCAACGGCGGAGCCGGCCGGCGGCCCCGCGGACGGCGGCTCCGGCTCCCGATCGCACGCCGCGGCCGCCATCGCCAGAAGTCCGATCCATCCCCACCAGGATATCATTGAGACCATGCTGCGCTGCGCCTCGCTCACGAAAACGTACCTCTCCGGCGGACGCCGGCTCACCGTGCTGAAGGATATCACGTTCCGGGTGGAGCCCGGCTCGTTCGTCGCCATCGTCGGACCCTCAGGCAGCGGCAAGACCACGCTGCTCGGCCTGCTTGCCGGCCTCGACCGGCCGAGCGCCGGCACCGTGTACCTCGACGGCGAGGAGCTCGGCGCGCTGGGCGAGGAACGTCTGGCCCGCCTGCGCGGCGAGAAGATCGGCTTCGTCTTCCAGTCCTTCCAGCTCATCCCGACGCTCACCGCGCGGGAAAACGTGCAGGTCCCGCTCGAGCTCCGCGGCGAGCCCGCCGCCGCCCGCGCGACCGAACTGCTCGACCGCGTGGGCCTCGAGGGGCGGGGGCACCATTACCCCGCCCAGCTCTCGGGCGGAGAGCAGCAGCGCGTGGCCCTGGCACGCGCCTTCAGCACCCGCCCGAAGGTGCTCCTCGCGGACGAGCCCACCGGGAACCTGGACGCCCGCACCGGCGCCACGATCATCGCGCTCATGACGGAGCTCAATCGAGACCTCGGCACGACGCTGGTCCTGGTGACCCACGACCACGATCTCGCCGCGCTCGCCCGGCGCACCATCCGCCTGGCCGACGGAGTCATCGTGGCCGACAGCGCGGCATGAGCCTGGAACAACGCCGCGTGACCGGCGTGCCCTTCGCCGTTCGCATGGCCGCGCGGGAGATCCGCGCCGCGCCGCGACGGCTGCTGCTGCTCACCGCCTCGGTGGCCATCGGCGTGGCCGCGCTCGTGGCGATCGACTCGTTCACCGACAACCTGCGGGCATCAGTGCGCGGCCAGGCCCGGACGCTGCTCGGCGCCGATTTCGCCCTCTCGAGCCGCCGGCCGCTCCCGCGCGCCGCCGAGGCGGTACTCGACACGCTGGGGCGGCGCGGCAGCGTAGCCCGGCTCACCAGCTTCTCCGCGATGGCCTACGTTGCGCGTACCAGCGGCACCCGGCTGGTGCAGGTCGCCGCCATCGAGCCGGGATACCCGTTCTACGGCGAGATCCGCACTGACCCCGCGGCGGCCTGGGGCCGGCTCCAGCAGGGCGGCCGCGTGGTGGTGGACCCATCGCTCCTGACGGCCCTGAACGCCCGCGTGGGCGACACGCTCGCGCTCGGCGAGGCGCGGTTCGTCATCAGCGGCAGGGTGGTGAGCGCGCCGGGAAATGTCGGGGTCCGCGCCGCGTTCGGCCCGCGCGTCTACATCCCCGCACGGGATCTCGCCGGCACCCGGCTGCTCGGCTTCGGCGCCCGCGCCGAGTACGAGGCCTTCGTGCGGCTCCCGGCCGGGGTCTCGCCGCAGGCCCTCGCCGACCGGTACCGGCCCGTCCTTCAGCCCCAGCGCGTCCGGGTCCGCACCGTCGCCGAAGACCAGGCCAATCTGAACGACGCGCTCGGGCGCCTCACCGGCTATCTCGGCCTTGTGGGGCTCATCGCGCTGCTGCTCGGCGGGATCGGCGTCGCGAGCGCGATCGTCGTCTTCATCCGCCAGCGGCTCGGCACGATCGCGGTGCTCCGCTGCCTCGGCGCGAGCGCGGGTCGGGTGCTGGCGATCTACGCGCTTGAGGCCGCCGCGATGGGGCTGGCCGGAAGCGCGGCCGGCGCGGCGCTCGGCATGCTCGCCCAGCGCGTGCTCCCGGGGCTGCTGGCGGGACTCCTGCCGGTGGACGTCCGCACGGCAGTATCGCCGCGCGCGGTGGCGCTCGGGCTCGGGATGGGGCTCTGGGTGGCGCTCGTCTTCGCGCTGCCGCCGTTGCTCGCGGTGCGCCGGGTGCCGCCGCTCGCCGCGCTGCGCCGGGAGGTGGAGCCCGGACGCCGCCGGCTGGACCCGTGGCGGCTCGCGGCCATCGCGGCGCTGGCCGCGAGTACGGTCGCGCTGGCGACCCTGCAGGTCGGGAGCTGGCGCCAGGGCGCGATCTTCTCCGGCGGCGTCGCGGTCGCCCTCCTGGTCCTGTGGGGGGCGTCGTGGGCCCTGATCCGCGCCGCGCGCCGCTGGCTTCCGGCCACATGGCCATACGTCTGGCGCCAGGGGGTCGCCAACCTGCACCGGCCATCGAATCAGACCACCACCATCGTGCTGGCGATCGGCTTCGGCGCATTTCTGCTCGGCACGCTGTTCCTGGTGCAGTACAACCTGCTGCGCACGCTCCGGCTCACCGGGGGGCCCGAGCGCCCCAATCTGGTCCTGTTCGACATCCAGCCCGACCAGCTCGCGCCGGTCGAGCAGGAGCTCCGCACGAGCGGCTACCGCGTCGTGGGGCCCGTGCCGATTGTGCCGATGCGGATCCAATCGATCAGGGGCCGCGCGGCCACGCTCGCCCTCGCCGACACCGCGGGCGCCGGCGACGGCACCGGTCCGGAGAACGCCTGGGCCCTCCGCCGCGAGTACCGGTCCACCTATCGCGATTCGCTCGTGGCGTCCGAGCGGCTCGCCGCCGGGCAGTGGTGGACCCACGGCGCCGGCGAGCCCGAGGTCTCCATGGAGCGCGACCTGGCCGGGGAGCTCGATGTGCACGTGGGCGACGAGATCGTGTGGGACGTCCAGGGCGTGCCGCTCGCGACCCGGGTCGCGAGCCTCCGCGAGGTGGACTGGGCGCGGTTCGAGCCCAACTTCTTCGCGGTGTTCGCACCGGGTGCGCTGGAGGAGGCGCCGCGGACCTTCGTCCTGCTCACCCGCGTCGAGGGCGCGGCGGATCGCGGCGCGCTGCAGCGGCGCATCGCCGAGCGGCTGCCCAACGTCACGATGGTGGACCTCTCGACGGTACAGGAGACGCTCGAGCGGCTCATCGACCGGGTGGTGCTGGCGATCCGGTTCATGGCGCTGTTCACGCTGGGGACCGGCACGCTGGTGCTGGTCGGCGCGCTGGCGACGAGCCGCTTTCAGCGGGTGCGGGAGGGCGCGCTGCTCCGCACGCTCGGCGCGAGCCGCGGCCAGCTCTTCCGCATCGTGCTCTCGGAGTATCTCTCGCTCGGCGTGCTGGCGGCGATGGTGGCGCTGCTGCTGGCCGGCGTGGCGGGCTGGGCGCTCGCCAGGTTCGTGTTCGAGGGGAAGTTCGCGTTGCCGCTGCTGCCGCTCGCCGGGCTTGGCGCGGCCGTCGTGGGGCTCACGGTGGCCGTGGGTCTGGCCAACAGCCGGGAGGTGATTCGGCGGCCGCCACTCGAGGTGCTGCGGGGGGAGTGAGGGGGTATGTTTCCGCGGCGGCGGAGCGAGGGCGAGCGTCGCGAGGGGCGACGACGGACGGGCTGCGCCAAGAGTCACCCTGAGCGAAGCGAAGGGGACAGGCGCCGGGTCATGTCCCCTTCGCTTCGCTCAGGGTGACTCCACGCCACCAGGCGTCCACCTCCGGCCACCAACATCAGCCTAGGACCCCCATGCTCCCCATCGACCTCATCGGCAAGCGCGCCCTCGTGGCCGGCGTCTCCGACGACGGCGGGTTCGGCTTCGCCATTGCCAAGGCGCTCGCCGAGGCGGGGGCCTCGATCTGCCTCGGGAGCTGGCCGCCGGCGCTCGGGATCTTCACCAAGCTGCTCGAGCGCGGCAAGATGGACGAGTCGATGCGGCTGAGCGACGGGCGCAAGCTGGAATTCGAGCGGATCTACCCACTGGACGCCGCGTTCGACACCCTCGCCGAGGCGCCCGATGACGTACGCGCGAACAAGCGCTACAAGGAGCAGGGCGATTTCAGCATTCAGGGCATGACCGACCGGATCCGGCAGGATTTCGGCGACGCCGCCCTGGACATCGTGGTGCACAGCCTGGCCAACGCCCCGGAGGTCAGGTCGCCTCTGGTGGACACGAGCCGGCAGGGCTATCTCGCCGCAATCGGCGTGAGCGCGTACAGCAACGTGAGCCTCGTGCGGCACCTGGCCCCGCTCACGCGCCCGGGCGGCGCGTTCCTGTCGCTCACCTACATGGCGAGCGAGCGGGTGATTCCGGGGTACGGCGGCGGGATGTCGTCGGCCAAGGCGGCACTGGAGGCGGACACGCGCACGCTGGCGTTCGAGGCGGGCCGCCGCTGGGGGGTGCGGATCAACACGATTTCCGCCGGGCCCTGGGCCTCCCGCGCCGCCACGGCGATCGGCTTCATCGACACGATGATCCGGTATACCGCCGCCAACTCGCCGCTCCCCCGCCCCATCGACGCCACGGACGTGGGCCACGCGGCCGCGTTCCTCGCGAGCCCGCTCGCGTCGGCGATCACCGGCAGCGTCGTGTACGTGGACAACGGCTTTCACGCGATGGGGATGGCCGTGCCGGGCGATGCCGGCTGACGTATACTTCGCACCGATGCCCGACGAGCTGCTGTCCCGTGCCGACGGTCAGGTCCACCGGCTCACGATCAACCGGCCCGCCCGCCGGAACGCCCTCGTCCCCGAGGTCGCCCGGGCCATTGCCGACGAGCTCGATCGGGTCGAGGAGACGGGCACGGCGGAGCTGGTGATTCTCCGCGGCGCCGGTGGACACTTCTCTGCCGGGCTGGACCTCCACTGGCTCCGCGGCCTTGGCGACTCGCCCCCCGTGGCCCAGCTCCAGCGCGGCCTGGCTGATTTCCAGGCCGCGATCCTGGCGGTGGTCCGCTGCCCGGTGCCCGTCCTGGCCGTCATCGAGGGTACCGCGGCGGGTTTCGGCCTCGACCTGGCGCTCGCCTGCGACCTCCGGCTCGCCACCGCGAGCGCGACCTTCACCTCCGCCTTCGCCCGCATGGGTCTGGTGCCCGACGGCGGCTCGACGTTCACGCTCCCGCGTCTGGTCGGGATCGGGCCGGCGCTCCGGATCCTGCTGGCCGGCGAGACGATCGGCGCCATCCGCGCTCAGGGCATCGGCCTGGTGGACGAGGTCGTGGACGACCCGGTCATCGAGGCGGAGATCGCGGCGCTGGCCGGCCGCCTCACCGCCGGCGCCACGGCGAGCGTTCGCACCATCAAGCGGCTCGTGCGGGCCCAGGAGCTGGGCGCGCTCGAACAGGTGCTGTCGGCCGAAGGCGCCGCGCAGGTCCAGGCGCTCCAGGGCACCGAGTTCCGTCGCCGCCTCGAGGGCTTCGCCGCGCGGCTCGCCGCCCGCGCCGACGCGCCGTGAGCGTGGCCGGCGGCGGCATCTTCCACCCCGGGATGCTCGCCGGCCGCGTGGCGCTGGTGACGGGTGGCGGCACCGGAATCGGGCTCGGGATCGCGTCGTGCCTTGCGGAAGCGGGGGCCACGGTCGCCATCGCGAGCCGGAAGCCGGAGCACCTGGAACCGGCCGCCGCCGAGCTCAGGGCCACCGGCGCGCGCGTAAGCACGGTGGAAGCGAACGTGCGCGAGCCCGAGGCGGTGGCCCGCATGCTCGAGCGGGTCGCGGGTGAGCACGGGCGGCTCGACATCCTGGTCAACAACGCCGCGGGCAACTTCTACGCGCCGTCGGCCACGCTCAGCCCCAACGCCTGGCGCGCCGTCGTCGAGACCGATCTCTACGGCAGCTTCTACTGCGCGCAGGCGGCCTACCCGCTGATGAAGGCGCAGGGCGGTGGGCGCATCGTGATGATCTCGATGACGCTCCATTACCGGGGCTGGCCGCTGATGGCGCACGCGACCGCGGCCAAGGCCGGCGTGGACGCGCTCACCCGGACGCTGGCGCTGGAGTGGGCGCCGGACCGCATCACGGTCAACGCCGTCGCCCCGGGTCCGATCCCGACCGAGGGTGTGCGGAAGGCGTTCACTCCACCCGGCGGCGGCGCACCCGACATCTTCATGAACGAATACGCGGACCGTGCCATCCCGCTCGGCCGCTGGGGCACGCCGGCGGATGTGGGGCGGATGGTCGCGTTTCTGGCCGGGCCCGCCGGTGAGTGGATCACCGGGGCAATCTTCGTGGTGGACGGCGGATCCTGGCTCGCGGGTGGGAGGCCCTGACATGTTCCTGGGACACTACGGCGCGGCGCTCGCCCTGAAGCGGGCGGAACCCAAGGTCTCGCTCGGCACGCTGTTCGTCGCCACGCAGTTGCTCGACCTGTTGTGGGGCGCGTTCCTGCTCCTGGGCTGGGAGCACGTACGCATCCTGCCCGACGCCAATCCGCTCCTCACCTTCCAGTTCTACGACTACCCCATCTCCCACAGCCTGGTAGCCGCCGTCGCGTGGGGGCTCGCTGCCGCGGCGCTCTACTATTCGTGGCCCACGCGGGACGTCACCCGCCACTGGCAGGCGGCCGCCCTGGTGGGCGCGGCGGTCTTCTCCCACTGGCTGCTCGACCTGCTGGTTCACGTCCCCGACCTTCCGCTCGCCGGCAACGACTCGGCGAAGGTGGGGCTCGGGCTCTGGCGCCACCTGGGGCTCAGCGTGGGCGTCGAGCTGATCGTGCTGGCGCTCGGCATCGCGGTGTACGTGGCGCGCCGCTCGCGCCGCCATCCGGTCCGGCCCATGCGGCTGGCGTTCGTGGTGCTGCTGCTGCTCGCTACCTACGTGGCCTCGCTCCTGGCCCCGTCTCCGCCGAGCATCCCGGCGGTGGCCGTCGCCGACATCGTGTTCATCCTGGTGCTCGGCCTTCTCGCGGGCTGGGCCGACCGCGCCGCCACGCCGGCCGAGCTTGCGGCCGGCTCCCGCACCACGCGCTGAGGTAGAGGCAATGGACCGGCTCTTCTTCGGGCTGGGGGCCGCCTCCGCGTTCATCGCCGTCGCGGCCGGCGCCTTCGGCGCCCACGCGCTGCGCGCCCGACTCTCGCCGGAGCTCCTCGCTGCATTCGAGACCGGCGCCCGTTACCAGATGTATCACGCGCTGGGTCTGATCGCCGCCGGTTGGGCGGTTGCGCGCTGGCCCGGCGGACTCACTCAATCGGCCGGCTGGCTGTTCGTCGTGGGGACGCTGCTCTTCTCCGGCAGCCTGTACGCGCTGGCCCTTTCGGGCGTCCGCTGGCTCGGGGCCATCACGCCGCTCGGCGGCATCGCATTCCTCGTTGGCTGGTTGTGCCTGGCGGTGGCGGCGGGAAAGCGGTGAGCGGAGAGCGGTGAGCGGTGAGCGGTGAGCGGAGAGCGGTGAGCGGTGAGCGGTGAGCGGTGAGCGGTGAGCGGTGAGCGGTGAGCGGTGAGCGGTGAGCGGTGAGGCCGGCCAAGGTACGCTAGGGGTCAGTAGGCGAACAGCGACGGATCAGTCCGAGCAGCAGGCGCTGAGTTCGCCGACAGCGATCCAGCATCGCATTCGCTTCCGCCTCGGGAAGCACGCCCTCCTCCAGCGCTAGCTCGAGCAGATCGCCCGTCTCCACGGCCGATCCGTAAGCGACTTCCAGGTGGTACCGAAATCGGCGAGGCCCTCGGAGAGAGTAGCCTTCACTGATATTGAGCTGGACCGAGAGTGACGCGCGTTGGAGCTGATCGAACAGCCCCGAAGCGTACGGCTTCCATGGGGTACGGCAGTTCTTGAGCACGCCTCGAACAACCTCGTGGGCTTCCTGCCACGCCAGAATACTCTTGTGGTCGCGCATACTCGCCCATCGTAGCGCGTCGCGGCGCGATTCCCCAAGCTCGGCCACGCCAACCAATCCCTTTTACCGCTTACCGCTTACCGCTCACCGCTCACCGCTCACCGTCCGCTCGCTCTCCCTCGCCCACGCGAAGAACAGCACCCCGATCGCCAGGAACATGTAGAGATTGGCCGGCACCCACATCAGCAGCCCGCCAAGCTGCTGGTCATCCAGCGGCGAGAGCCCCCACATGCGCGGGGCCGCGGCATACCAGGGGTAGAGCACTCCGTCCGCGAGCGAGATCATCGCCGCCACGAGCTGCATCGGGATCCCGACCAGGAAGAGATACAGCATCCCGAGCCCGTAGCCGAGCCGGGGCAGCTCGGGCACCGGACTCATGACCGGCCACCACAGCAGCGTGGCGGTGACCATGAACATCAGGTGCGTCACGATGTGGATGCCGTGGTCCCGCATCATGAGGTCGTAGAACGACGGCAGGTGCCAGATTGCGATGGTGGCGCTGTAGAGCACGGCCGCCACCACCGGCCGGGTGAGCACTCGGGCCACCTTCCGCACGGCAGCCGGACGGAGCAGCGGCTGCAGCAGCCACCCGGGTGTCCCCGCGAGCAGCAGCGGCGGGAAGACCAGGGTCAGCAGCAGGTGCTGCACCATGTGGACGGTGAACAGGTAGTAGTCGCTCAGATCGTGCACCGGCCCGTTGAGCGAGACCAGCAGCACGAGCAGCGCCCCGGAGAACGAGGCCACCTTCCAGGCGGGGACGGGCGGGAGGCCGCGCCGCCGGCGCCAGGGCCCGATTCCGTAAAAGTAGAGGGCACCGAGGATGCCGGTGCCCAGGAGGACGCTGGGATGGAGGGACCAGGCCCACTCGTACGGGACGGTAGGTCGCGTCCGCTCGTCGAGCAGCGGCGCGAACGGCAGCAGCATCACCCCGCGCGCGCGTAAGCGAAGTGGTACGCCTCGAGCACCACCAGCCCCAGGATGAGCACGGTGGCGATGATGAGCGGGAAGATGAATACCCCGGAGAAGAGGCGGCTGTCCTGCTTGAGATGCATGTAGAACATGGCCACCAGCGCGAACTTGGCCGCGGACAGGAGCAGCAGGAGCGGCACGAAGAACGGCTGGATCGCGGCCCCGGCGGCGCCCGCGTGCTCGCCGTAGGTGAACTCGTAGAGTCCGACCTCGAGCGCGGTCAGTACGAACAGCACGATGCCGATCCTGACATAGACCCCGACCGTGGGGTGGCCGTGCTCCTGCTCGGCGGTGGGAGAAGCGTGGGCGTCCATGCGTTCGTCCCTTACTTGATCAGGTAGACGACGGGGAAGATCACGACCCAGACCACGTCAACGAAGTGCCAGTAGAGCGCCGCGATCTCGAGGTTCAGCGATTTGGCCGGCGGGATCTTGCCGCGAAACGCCTCGATCCAGAGCGTGGCCAGCCAGATCACGCCGATCGTCACGTGGGTGCCGTGGAAGCCCGTCAGCACGAAGAAGCTGCCGCCGAACAGGTTGGTCTTGAGCGTCAGCCCCTTGTGCACGAAGTGGGTGAACTCGTAGACCTGCATCCCCACGAAGAAGATGCCGCAGAGCAGCGTGGCGCCCAGCCAGAGCAGGAGCCCCTTGCGGTTCCCCCGCTGGGCGTTGGCCAGCGCGAGCACCACGAACAGCGAGCTGAAGAGGAGCAGCGCCGTGCCCAGCGTGACCAGCGGGATCTCGATGATCGGCTCGAACACCTGCCCGCTCGGCGAGGTCCAGGCCTCGTGCGGGAACGGACCCGGCCCGGTGAGCCAGGTCTCCTTGTGGACCAGGTAGTTCGAGATCAGCGAGGCGAAGAACAGGCACTCGGACCCGATGAAGGTCCAGATGGCCAGCTTCCGGTTGTCCAGCCCCGTCGCGGTCTCGGGATGCGCGGCATGCGCGATGTCGGTCAA
>DASSBA010000009.1:0-4612 GCA_035699205.1 Gemmatimonadales bacterium | reverse complement strand
GCGGCGATCGAGCTGGCGGTCGAGCTGGGCGGGCGCCGGCGCTGAAGGCGCGGCGGGCGTCGGGGTCCGCGGCTGCGGCGGGCGGCGGGGCACGCTCTGGTCGCTGCGGTGCGCTCTGCGTTGGAGATCGCGCAGGGACCTCAAGTGCGCACTGACGCTCCCGCCGCGCGCCCCACCGCCCGCCTCCGCCCGCCCATCGGAGCGCCGGCCGAGCAGTGTCCATCTCCTCACCCCGCAATGGGCCACTTCTGTATGAACCGCGCGGCCCTGCCGCGCGGCCGCGCCCCCTTTTTGGGGGGCGCGGAGGGCCCAGGGCCGGTGGGGGTCGCAGAGGGAGCGTCAGTGCGCACTTCAGGTCCCTGCGCGATCTCAACCACCTGAGCGCACTGCAGCGACCGGCGCGACCCCCGCCGGCCCCCGCCCGGGGCCCCGCCCAGCACCTACCCGTGAATCCGCCCCAGACTCCGCAACACCTCCCGATCGAACTGCACCGACAGACTTTCCCGCTTCGAGTACGGCCCCGGCCGGTACGCCCGCGACTCGACCCCGAGCTGGCTCTGCTCGCAGATGTGCCAGTCCTGCCGGTTCGTCATGTCCCAGAACTCCACCCCGTCGTCCGGGTTGAACGTCGGGTCGCCGAGCGTGGCGGGGTGGAACAGCCAGGAGCAGGAGATGAGCGTGCGGTCCGTCCCCTGCGGCCACAGGGTGTGGAACATCACGTAGTCGGGGTGCAGGCTCAGCAGCATGTTCGGGAAGATCGCGTAGTAGTACACCCGATTCATGTCTTCCTCGGGCAGGTCGCCCACCGCGACGCCGCACGCCTGGCCGCTCATCGTCATGCTCGCGTGCCCGCGGTTGAGCACCATGTAGCCGCCGGTGAACGGGCCCTCGGTCAGGTCATTCTCGCCGCTGGTGGGCGGGGTCAGCTTCGAGAGCGCCGGGTGGACCGAGCTGCAGTGGTAGCACTCCGAGTAGTTCTGGAACAGGAGCTTCCAGTTCGACTGGACGTCGTATTCGATGGTCCGGGCCACCTTCAGGTTCGGCAGGTTGAACCGGCTGAAGCGGCCGAGCAGCGGGGCCCAGGCCTGGTCGAACGGCTCGGGGTCGTCGGCCAGGTTGATGAAGAGGAATCCTTCCCAGGTCGCCACCGGCACGCCGAAGAGCGGCCAGTCGTCCTTGTCGAAGTTCTCGATGTCGGCGGCGGAGGGCGCGCCGATGAGCCGGCCGTCGAGCCCGTAGGTCCAGGCATGATACGGGCACTGGATGGCGGTGCCGAGCTGCCCCGTGTGCGCCTCGCAGAGCCGCGTGCCCCGGTGCCGGCACACGTTGTAGAAGGCGCGGACGCCACCCTCGCGGTCCCGGAGCACGATGATGCTCTCCTTCCCCACCGCCTGCAGGAAGTAGTCGCCGGGGTTGGGGAGCCGGTCCTCGCGACCCACGCAGAGCCAGCGCCTGGTGAAAATGTGCTCCAGCTCATCGTGGAACAGTTGGGGCGAGGTATAGTATTCCCGCGGAAGGGTGCGGGCGCCGTCCGTCGAGATTTCGGTGGTCTTGAGGTAGGTGGCCACTGGGGTCTCCGAGGGGGTGTCCGCGAAATATGCCACGCGGCCGTACGCCGGGGAAGCCGAGCCTGCCGCACGAGTGTCCCACACCAAGGAGGAAACATGACTGCGATAGCGACGACGCGGGCACGGTGGGCGATCGTGCTCGCCTGCGCGATCCCGGCCACCGGATGCGTCGCGGCCGCGGCGGCCGGCGCGGCCGGCGCCGTCTACGCCACCACCCGCGGGGTGGAGTCCCTCGTCAACGGCTCCATCGACGAGGTGGCTGCCCGGGTCCCCTCGGTCATGGAGCAGATGGAAATCGCCCAGACGGGGTCGAGCAACGAGGCCAGCGGGGCCAAGCGCGAGTTCAAGGGCAAGCACGGTGATCTCGACGTCACCATCCAGCTCGAGCGGCAGGACTCGGCCACCACGAAGACCGAGGTGTACGCGCGGAAGAACCTCGCGGAATGGGACAAGGACTACGCCCGCGAGGTGATGGAGCAGCTCGTGAAGCAGCGATGAGCGGCTCCCCGTCGCGTCCGCCGGCGCTGCGGGGGGTGCTCGAGACGGCGGTGTACGTGGAAGATCTGGAGCGCTCGCGCGCGTTCTACGCCCGGCTGTTCGGCCTCCCCGTGATGGTGGGCGACGACCGCTTCTGCGCGTTCGACGTGGCCGGCCGGGACGTGCTCCTGCTGTTCCGGAAGGGCGGTACGCCCGAGCCGGTGGCCACGCCCGGCGGCGTCATCCCGGCCCATGACGGCGACGGCCGGCTGCACGTCGCGTTCGCCGTGGCCCGCGAGGAGCTCGATGGGTGGGAGGCGCGGCTCCGGGAGCTGGGAGTCGCGGTGGAGAGCCGGGTCGCCTGGAGGCGGGGCGGGCGGAGCATCTACTTCCGGGATCCGGACGGGCACCTGCTCGAGCTGGCCACGCCGGGGCTCTGGGCGAACTACTGAAGGCGCCCGCCCCTTGCCATTCCCCAGCACCACCGCTATATTATGCGATCGGTGCGTTCGCGCATCGATACGCAACGTGTTCAGACTGGGGCTGGCGTTGACGCCGGCCCCTTTTGTATCGGTTGCCGTTCCTGGCGCAGTGCTGCGCCGCGGTAACCAGGCCCCGCGTGGAGGCGTAATCCACGTGAACCGTAGTCGGTCGTGCGGCATGTCCCCACTCCGATTACACCAGTACAAGGAGTAGGACAATGCGCGTTACCGGAACGGTCAAGTGGTTCAATGATGCCAAGGGCTTCGGCTTCATCACGCCCGAGGATGGTCAGAAGGACTGCTTCGTTCACCACTCGGCGATCCAGGCCCAGGGCTTCAAGAGCCTGGCCGAGGGCGAGCGGGTGGAATTCGACGTCGTGCAGGGCCAGAAGGGCCCGGCGGCCGAGAACGTCGTCAAGCTGCAGTAGTTCGGCACCGCACTTCGTGCGGAAACGGCCGGCTCACCTCAGGGTGAGCCGGCCGTTTGCATTGCCGCCCCCGCCGCGCGCGTGACGCTGACGGCGTGCCGCGCCCCGTCGTCCACCAGCCGGATCTCCCGGCCCTCCAGCGGACGCCCGTCCACCGCCACGCCCGCCGTTTCGCCCTCCTCGCCGGTGCGCACCACCACGTCGTACACGCTCCGCCCGTAGCGGTACTCGATGCCGTACTCCCGCCAGGCCGCCGGGGCGCGGGGCTCGATGAGCAGCGTGTCGCCCCGTCTGGTGAACCCCAGGATCCCCTCCAGTCCCACCCGGTACATCCAGCTCGCCGAGCCGGTGTACCAGGTCCACCCGCCGCGGGCGAGCTGCCCCTCGGCCGTGTACACGTCCGCCGCCACGACGTACGGCTCGACCTTGTAGGTCGCGACGTCCGCCGGCGTGCGCGCGCGGGTGAGCGGGTTGAGCATCTGGAACAGGTCGAGCGCGCGGTCGCCGTTGCCCTCGAGCGCGGTGGCGAGCACGGCCCAGAGCGCCGCGTGGGTGTACTGCGCGCCGTTCTCCCGGACCCCCGGGACATAGCCCTTGATGTAGCCGGGGTCCTTCGGCGTCTCGTCGAACGGGGGGGTGAGAAGCAGCACCAGCCGGGCGTCCTCCCGCACCAGGTGCTGCTCGAGCGAGCGCATCGCGAGCGCCCGGCGCGCCGGGTTGCCGGCGCCGGAGATGACGCTCCAGCTCTGGGCGATCGAGTGGATGCGGCACTCCTCGCTCGCGGCGGAGCCGAGCGGGGTGCCGTCGTCGTAGTACGCACGGCGATACCACGCCCCGTCCCAGCCGTGCGTCTCGACGGCGGCGGCGTAGGCGTCGGCCCGCCGGCGGAGCTCCTCCGCCACGGCCGCGTCGCCACGGGCCTCCGCGTGCGGCGCGAAGCCGCGCAGCGTGGCGATGAGGAACCACGCCAGCCACACGCTCTCGCCCCGGCCCTCCACGCCCACGCGGTTCATCCCGTCGTTCCAGTCGCCGCCGCCGATGAGAGGCAGCCCATGCACCCCGCTGGTCGAGGCCCGGCGAAGCGCCCGGAGGCAGTGCTCGTACACGCTCCCGTGCTCGTCGGTGACCTGCGGCAGGTCGTACAGCTCCTGCTCGCCGGGCTCGAGCGCGCGCATCGTCAGGAACGGGACGTACTGGTCGAGCACCGATGCGTCGCCCGTCGTGCGCACGTAGTGGTCGACCACGTACGGCAGCCACGCGAGGTCGTCGGAGAAGCGGGTGCGCACGCCGCGGCCGCTCTGCGGGTGCCACCAGTGCTGCACGTCCCCCTCCACGAACTGCCGGGCCGCCGCTCGCAGGATGTGCTCCCGCGCCACGCCGGGCTCCGCGTAGACGAACGCCAGCACGTCCTGGAGCTGGTCGCGGAAGCCGTACGCGCCGCTCGCCTGGTCGCGAAGCTCCCGCACCGTGGCCGCGTCGCCGCGTTCCTCCACGTACCCGGCGAAGGCGCGCAGCGTGGCGGTGAGGAACCAGGCCAGCCACACGCTCTCGCCCCGTCCCTCCACGCCGACGCGGTTCATGCCGTCGTTCCAGTCGCCGATGCCGATCAACGGCAGGCCGTGCGCGCCCGTCGTGCAGGCCTTGCGCAGCGCGCGCA
>DASSBA010000008.1:0-48687 GCA_035699205.1 Gemmatimonadales bacterium | reverse complement strand
CGGGCTCTATCTGGAGCCCGCGGTCGAGAGCATCCTGGGGCAGACGTTCACGGACTTTGAGTTCGTGATCATCGACGACGGATCGACGGACTCGACGGCGGAGGTGCTCCGGCGGCATCAGGCCGCCGACTCCCGCCTCCGCGTCCACCCGCAGGCGAGGGCGGGACTGGTGGCGTCGCTCAATCGCGGGTGCCGCGAGGCACGCGCGCCGTACATCGCGCGGATGGACGCCGACGACATCGCCTTCCCGGAGCGCCTGGCGCGGCAGGTGGAGTTTCTCGACCGGCATCCCGCGATCGCGGTGGTGGGGAGCGCCGTCGTACGCATCGACGCGTCGGGGCGGCGAATCAAGCGGAACATCTGCCCGACCTCGCACCGCGAAATCGTCGAGGCCCTCCGGGAGTACGCCTGCTTCACGCACCCCAGCGTGATGCTGCGCGCAGCCGCCCTCGCGGCGGTCGGCGGCTACCGGCCGACGTACCGAGCAGCCGAGGATTACGATCTCTGGCTCCGACTCTCCGAGCGGTACGAGCTGGCCAACCTGCCGGACCCGCTGCTCTATTATCGGGTCTACCCCGGCCAGATCTCCGTGCGTCAGCTCGACCAGCAGATCGTCTCGGCCGTCGGCGCGCGCGCGGCGGCCCGGCAGCGCGCGCTCACCGGTCGCGACCGGAGCCCCGGCCACGAGCTCATCACGCCCGGGCTCCTGCGCGAATGGGGCGTGGCGGAAGCCACGCTGGCCGACGCGATGGGCGCGGGCTACCGCTATGCGGCGTACGCCATGCAGCAGGTCGGCCGACTCGACGAGGCGATCGAGTTGCTCCGCACCGGCCGGCGGCGCTCCCGAGGCCGCGGCGGATTGGGGCCCATGCTGGCCGGTGCCTGCGCCAAGCAGGCCCGAATCGCGTTCCAGGGCGGCCGTCTCCTGGCCGGCCTGTCGCTGGCCCTCGAGGCCTGCCGCGCGCAACCCTCGCTGCCGCTCCAGCTCCTCCGCGCCCGCCCAAGCCGGCAACGGACCGGGATTCGTGACGCCGGAGCGTTGCCGTGACCGGCGCGCCCGTTCCCGTGCTCATGTACCACGAAGTGTCGCCGTCCCCGCACCCGGCCTTCCGACGATATACCGTCACGCCATGGGACTTCACCCGGCAGATGCGCTGGCTCGCCGCGTTCGGGTATCGGACGATCGACCTGGACACCCTGGTGCGCGCGCGCCTGGGCCGGGGCTCGCTGCCGAAGCGTCCGGTCGTGATCACCTTTGACGACGGATTTCAGGGCTGCGCCGATCATGCCGTGCCGGTGCTCCGGGCGCACGGGTTCACCGCGGCCTTCTACCTGGTCACCGGCCTCGTAGGCGGGACCAGCCGGTGGCTGCTTCCCGAGCTCGGGATGGAGCTCTCGCTGATGAGCTGGGAGACTGTCCGGGCGCTTGCGGCCGAGGGATTTCAGTGCGGGGCCCACACCGTCACGCACCCGCGGCTGCCCGGCCTCGATCCGGCTCGGCGCCACGCCGAGCTGGTGGACGCCCGGCGGCGGCTGGAGGATGAGCTCGGCCGTTCCATCGTCCACCTGGCGTATCCCTATGGCTCGTTCGACCCGGACGTGCGAGCGGCCGCGGCCGACGCGGGCTACGTCAGCGCCTGTTCCACCCGCCCGGGGCTCTCCGGCGCCGACGAGGATCTGCTGGCCATCCGGCGGATCACCATCTACGGCCATGACACCCTGATGGACTTCGCCTGCCGGCTGCGGACGGGCGCCGCGCTCCGGGAGCGCCTCCGCCAGGCGCTCGGCGGCGTGGCCCAGCGACTGCGCCATCAGCCCGGCTCCCGCGGGTGAGCATGCGGCCGCTGCTCACGGTGGTCGTCCCGACGTATCAGCGCCGGGACTCCCTGCTGCGCCTGCTCGCGTCCCTGCGCACGCAGACGCTCCCGGCGGACGCCTACGAGGTGATCGCGGCCGTGGACGGATCCACCGACGGCACCGTCGAGGCGGTGCGCGATTTCTCCGCGCCCTATGCCTTCTGCGCCCTCGGGGGCCCCAACCGCGGGCGGGCGGGCGCGTGCAACGCCGGCATTCGCGCTGCCGCGGGCGACCTGGTAGTCCTGCTCGACGACGACATGGAAGCGTCCCCCGGCTTTCTGGCGGCGCATGCCCGCGCCCACGAAGGCCCGGTCGAGCGGGCGGTCGTCGGCGCGGCGCCCATCGTGGTCTCCCCTGCCTCGTCCCGATTCGTACGCTACATGGCGAACGGGTTCCGGATGCGGCTCGAGCGACTCGCGCAGCCGGGCTACCGGCTCCGCTTCCGGGACGTGTATACCGGCAACTTTTCCGCGCGCCGGGACGTGCTGCTCGCGGCCGGCGGATTCGACGAGGCGTTCCGGGTTTACGGCCACGAGGATTACGAGCTTGCTCTGCGCCTGCAGGAGTCGGGGGTCGAGCTCACCTACTGCGCCGACGCATACGCTCACCAACACTATGAGAAAACCTTCGCGGCGTTCGCGCGCGACGGCATCGCCCGGGGACGTACGGCCGTGCTGTTCGCCGGCAAGCACCCGGCGGTCGTCGAAGGGATCAAGCTTTCGGAGTACCGCCAAGGAGCCCTGACCTGGCACGCCCTGCGCGGGCTGCTGTTGCAGTTGAGTCGGGCGAGTGACCGCGTGCCGGAGTGGATCGTCCGGCTGATCGGCCGGCTGGAGCGGTGGGAGCCCGCGCGGCTCGACAAGTACTACACCCTGGCGATCGACTACCTGTTCTGGTATGGGGCGCTCGCCGCCAGGCGCGAGCAGCGGCCCGGCGGAGCCTCCGGGTCGATTCCGCTCAGCGCTCGGCCGGCCGCGGCCTCGCCGGCCTCGTGGCCCCGCGGTCGCGTCTGGCTGGCGGTGCTCATGGTCCTGCTGTACGCCGGCGCCTCGAGCGTGCGGTGGCTGCATCGGAGCGCGGACTGGCCCGCGCGCCCGGGGCTCGACGAGATCTCGGCCTACGACCGCCGGTTCGCCGAGCTGCGGCCGGTGCTTCCAGCCGGCGGCGTGATCGGATACCTGGGCCATCCGGCGCCGACCGGGAGCACCCCCCGCGAGGCGAACGCGGCGGCGCTCCTCCACTTCCGGCGCTACCTGCTGGCGCAATACGCCCTCGCACCCCTGCTCCTGATCGAGAGTACCGAGCCCGATCTGGTGGTCGGCAACTTCGAAGCGGGTGCCCAGCCTCCGCCGCCGGTCGGCTTCCGAGTGGTGCGGGACTTCGGAGAGGGCCTGCTCGTGTTCCGGAGGTCCGGCCGGTGAGCATCGGTCTCTGCCTGTCGGTGCTGATGTCCACCGCCCTCGGGGTGCTGCTGCTCCGGCTGGTCTGGCCTCGCGCGGAGGCGGTGTGGCCCTGGCCGCTCGCCCTGGCCCTCGGCGCCGGCCTCGGTGCTGGACTTTCGGCCGTCCTGGTTTTCGGCTGGATGATCGCCTTCGGGCCGACGCAGGGGTTCCCACCGGCCGAGGCCGCCCTGCTGGCGGTCATGGGCGTGACGACGCTGCGCCGCAGGGGCCGAGTGCGCATCCCGGGTCCTGCCGTCGCCTTCGCGAGTCGAGGGACGCGGCTGCACCTGCTGCTGGTGCCCGCGTTCCTGGTGGTGCTCGCGGCCGCGGGCGCGGCATTTCTGTCGCTGCTCCGGCAGCACCCCCACGGCGAGTGGGATGCGTGGATGAACTGGGATCTCCGGGCCCGGATGTTCTTCCGGGGAGGCCAGGGGTGGCGGATCGCATTCTCGGCGGCCATCCCCTGGTCCCATCCCGACTACCCGGTCCTGCTGCCGTCACTGGTGACGCGAAGCTGGCTTTACGCCGGAGCGGAAACGCTGCTCGGCCCTGCGCTGGTGGCCGCGACCTTCACGTTCGGCACGGTCGCGTTGCTGGCGGCAGCCCTCGCGGCGCTGCGGGGACCGGAGCAGGGACTACTGGCGGGTCTGGTGCTCCTCAGCACTCCATTTTTCATCGTTCACGGCACCTCCTTGTACGCCGACGTGCCGCTCGGTTTCTTCTTTCTCGCCACCTTCGTCTTCCTGGCGCTGGACGGTCGACATGGCGGATCCACGAGCCGCTTCGCGATGCTCGCCGGGCTGGCCGCAGGCCTCGGGATGTGGACCAAGAACGAGGGGGTCCTCTTCACCCTGGCCGTGGGCGCGGGCCTGCTGTTCGCCGGAGGCGGTAGCAGGTGGGCGCTCCGCCGACGCCGTCTGGTGGCCTTCGGCGCCGGAGTGCTGCCGCTGCTGCTGCTCGTGGTCGGCTTCAAGCTGGCCTTCGCTCCGCCGAACGACCTGCTGTCGACGCTGGGCATGGAGCGCACGCTCGGCAGGCTCACCGCCCCGGACCGCTACTACCTCGTCCTGCGGGAGTACGGGAAGCACATCGCGTTCTTCGGGACGAACGGTGCCGGCGCCGCCGTGTGGCCGCTGGCCGCGTGCCTCGTGGGACTGGGCGTCTCCCGGCCGGAGGCCCGCCGCCCGTGGGCGCGGGCGGGTGCGATCGCGCTCGTGCTCCTGTTGGCCGGTCACTTCATGGTCTTCGTGAGCATGGCGGACGAGCTGGCGCGGCTGCTGGACAGTTCCCTCGACCGGCTGCTGCTCCAGCTCTGGCCCGGCGCCCTGTTCCTGTTCTTCATGGTGTTGCGGTCGCCCGGCGAAGCCTCCACCGGCAGGCTGGTTCCGGAAGCGAGGGTCTCCGCATGACCCGACATCGAGCGGTGGTCGCGCGCCCGGCGGTCCTGGTGTGGCTGGTCTGGACCGTGACGCTCGCGAGCATCCTCGTGGCCATCGCGCGGGACGGGCGCAACATCCCGTTCGAGGAAGACTGGCTGATGGTCGCGCCGATGACCGGTCACGAGCCCGACCTGCCGCGCTGGCTCTGGAGCCAGAACAGCGAGCACCGGCTGCCGCTGCCTCGGCTGGTCAACCTGGCGCTGCTCCGCGTCACCGGCGACTTTCGATCGACGATGGTGTTCGACACCCTCGCCTTGGCCGCCCTCGCGGCGGCCATGATCCTCGTGGCGCGGTCGCTGCGCGGCGGACGCACCAGCCCCGCCGACGCGTTCTTTCCGCTGCTTCTGCTCCAGCTGGGAAACTGGGACAATCTCGTCTGGGGCTGGCAAATCCAGTTCGTGCTCCCCACCGTGCTCGCGTGCGCCCTCCTGCTGATCATCGTGGCGCGGCCGGGGGCGCCCACGCGCCTGGGTGCGGCCGCCGGCGCCGCCGCCCTCGTCGGCCTCCCGCTCTCCGGCGCCAATGGACTGGTGTTCACACCGACGCTCGCCGCCTGGCTGGCGTACACGGCCTGGACACGAGGGCGTGACCCCGCGCTGGACCACCGGCCGGGCGGCTGGCTTACCGCGGGGGCGGCATTCGTCGCCGCACTGCTGTGCGTCGTGTACTTCATCGGCTATCAGGCGTCGCCCTGGAACCAGCCGAGTCCGGGTCTCGGCGCCACGCTGGTGACGGCCGGCAAGTTCCTCGCCCTGAGCATCGGCCCGGCCGCCGCGAAGCGGTGGCTGCTCTCCGGCATCATCGTGGCGCTGGTCTTCGTCACCGGCCTCGGGCTGCTGCTGGCCGCCTGGCGGGATCCTGGGCGCAAGGACGAACGGCTGCGGATCCTCGGGCTGCTGGCGTTCTTCGCCGCCGCGGCCGTGCTGACGCTGGCCATCGGCTGGGGCCGGGCCGGCCGGGCCGAGGCGACCGGCCGCATGCCGACGCGGTACGTGCTGCTCGCCGCCCCCGGACTCTGCGCCGCGTACTTTTCCGCCCTGCTGTACGGGCGCTCCTGGCCGGGGCGCCTGATGCCGGCGGCAATGGCCGCGCTCCTGCTCCTGCTCTTCCCGTTCAACACCCACGCCGGTCTGCAGCGGCGGGCCTGGTTCGGCGCGGGGTTCGCCGCGTTCGAGCGCGACCTGGAGGCTGGTACACCTGCCCCGCGGCTGGCCCACGGCCACTACGAGTTCATGCTGCACTGGGACGAGCCGCTGATGGTCACCAGCCTGCGACAACTGCATGACGCCGGCATCGGACCCTTCGGTACGTGGGAGCCGGACCCGGCGCCTCGGGCCGCGACGGCCGAGGGAACCACGCGGGTGCCCTGAGGGTAGTCCATCGCCCTGCGCGCCCCAGGCGTCGGGCCACACGCACACAGGAGGCCTGCATGTACATCGATCCCGCGGCTGGAAGCCTGATTCTACAGGTGCTCGCTGCCGGCGCCATCGCCGCGGCCGCCAGCGTCAAGAGCGCGCGCGAGCGGGTCGGGCGCTTCGTCCGGGGCCTGTTCGGCCGCGGCAAGGAACGGTAGTGGTAGAGGTCGTCCGCAGATCGTTCCGCGACCCGAGCGGATTCGGCTTGGCGGCGTCCAGGCAGTTCTGCGAGCACTTCTGCCTGATGCGCCGGCGCGCCTAGAATGCCACCGGGCGGACGGAGGCCATTCGCGCTGATGTACCCGCTGCTGTTCGCCGCGACTCCCGTGCTGGGGATCGCGGCCCGCAGCGCCGGCCAGTACCGCGCATCCGACTTGGCCGTGGTGCTCGCCGCGGTGGTCCTCGCCTGCGCGCTCGCGGCAGCGGCCGTCTTCGCGCTGGTGCGCGCCCTCGACCGGACCGATCGGGCGGCGCCGCTGGCGGGGGCGCTGGTCATGCTCGCCGTCGCCTGGTGCTTCTACTATCTGCCGGCGCAGCACGCGGTCCACGGCGTGAGCCACCGGCTGGCGGGCGACCGGGTGCTGGCCCCGCTCGGCATCCTCGCGACGCTCGCGGCCGCAGCCTGGCTGCTCCGGCAGTCGCGCGAGCGGCTCCTGGGCGTGAGCGCCTTCATGACCCGCTTCGGCCTGGTGCTGGTGGCCCTGGTTGCGGCGCGGGCCGTGATCTCCGAAGCGCACGGGCCGCAGCTCGCGCGGGGGAGCGGGCTCGTCCGCGAGCTCGCCTTGCCACTGCACACACTCGGCGCGCCTCCGCCCGGCCGCAACACGCCGCCCCGCGACATCTACCTGATCGTGCTCGACGGGCATGCCAATGCGCGCGTGCTCGAGGAGGTGTTCGGCTTCGACAACTCACGGTTCGAGGACAGCCTGCGCACGCTCGGTTTTCTGGTGCCCCGGGACGTGCGGAGCAACTACGTGCAGACCTACCTGTCGGTCTCGTCACTCCTGAATGCCGCCCACGTGACGAGGCTGGCCGAGGACGCCGGCGTCACGAGCAAGGACCATTCGCTCCCGACCTATCTCGTGAAGCACAACCGCGCCGCGCGGTTTCTCAAGGAGCACGGCTACAAGTACCTGCTCTTCCCCTCCGCCTGGTGGGCCGCCACGGCGGACAGCCCCCTCGCCGACGCCGAGTTCGACCCGGACACGACATTCGACCTGCTGCACGAAGTCCGCCGCACGGAGCTGCGGTTCGCGGTACTGCGCTCGACGCTGTTGCGCGCGGCGGTCGGCCCGGATCGGGCCGGGATCCCGCTGGTGCAGCACTTCCTCCGCTCGTTCGAGGGCCTGAGCAAGGTGCCGGCCGACCCGGCGCCGACGTTCACGTTCGCGCACGTGCTCCTGCCCCACGTGCCCTATCTGGTCGACGAGCGCTGCCGCCCCCTGGAGCGTCCGATCCCGGACGACATGGAGGCGGACACGCCGGAGCAGCGGGCCGACTACATCGGCCAGGTACGCTGCGTGGACGGCCTGGTGCTCGACCTCGTCACCACGCTGCTGAGGCGCTCCCCGACGCCACCGGTGATTCTCGTCGTCGGCGACCACGCCTCGAGATTCGCCGATGTCGGATTCTACGGACATCCGGATCGCGTCTCCACGGCGTTCATCCGCGAGCGGTTCGGCGCCTTCGGCGCCTTCTACCTTCCGGCGGGCGGCGATCGCGCGTTCCGGGAACCGGTGACACTGGTCAACGTGCTCGGGAACGTGCTCCGGTACTACTTTGCCGCCGACCTCCCGCCGGGCACCGACGACCTGTACGTCTCGGGCGAGCAGCTCTACCATTTCTACCCCGTCGACCCACGGCTGCTCGGCGGCACGGCGGCACCACCCGCGCGGGGGCGCTAGCGATGCCGGGGCCGGCGGTGGTCGTGCTCGGCGGCGGGCTCTCCGGCGTGGCCGCCGCGTATACGCTGGCGCGCGCGGGCCTCACCGACATCACCGTGGTGGAGCGCGGGCCGGGCCTCGGCGGACTGGCCGGCAGCTTCGAGCGGGAGGGGCACTTCTATCCGCTTGGCTACCACCATATCCTGCACCGCGACCGGACCCTGCTCTTCTTTCTCGACCTGATCGGTGCCCTGCCGGCCGTCCGCTGGCGCCGCGTGCGGATGCTGTTCCACCTGGGCGGCCGCGCATACGATCTCGGCTCCCCCGCCGGCTTTCTCGCCTTTCCGATGTCGCTCCGGGACAAGGCGGGCTTCGTCCGTCTCATGCTCAAGGCGTTCAACAAGCGCGACTGGTCGGACTGGCTCGACCGGAGCGCGGCCGACCTGGTGGACAGCTACGCGGGCGCTGGCGCCCGCGAGGCGTTGTTCGAGCGCCTCACCCGGCTCAAGTTCGAGCTCCCCTGCGCCGAGGTGAGCGGCGCCTGGCTAGGTGCCCGGCTCCACTACCGCGAAGGCTCGGCGCCACTGGGCTACATCCCGGGCGCAAACTGGACCAAGGTGCTGTGCGACGGGGTGACGCGGCTGCTCGCCGAGGCCGGCATCAAGCTACGGCTCGACGCCGCCGTGACCGGGCTGCTGACGGACGGGCGCCGCGTGCGCGGGGCGGAGCTGAGCACGGGCGAGCGGATCGGGGGCGACATCTTCGTGAGCACCATCCCCACCGAGATCTATCAGCGTCTGCTCCCGGACGACCGCACCGCGGAGCTCGAGCGGATCCGCTACTCGGCGCTCATCTCGGTCGTGTGCGCCACCCGCCAGGCGGTGGACGCCCGGTCGTACTGGATCAACCTGGCCTCGCTCGACCGGACCGCCTGCGGCATCTTTCTGCTGAGCTCGCTCAACCCCACCATCGGCCGGCCGGGGGACAGCTGCGTCAACTTCGTGACCCATCTCCGCGGACGCGACCGGCCGCTGTTCAAGGCGTCGGATGACGAGCTCCTGGCGCGCTACCGCGACGACTTCCGGGCGGTGTTCGGCTTCGACCTCGACCCGTTCTGGACCCACGTCGCCCGCGTGCCGATGTACTCCCCGGTTTTCGGACGCAGCTTCCGGAACCCACCGGTCCGGAGCGCCTCGTGGGAGAACGTGTATTTCGGGGGGAACTACCGCGCGTTTCCCTCCATCGTCTCGACCGGCACCGCCCTTGGCTCGGGCCTCGAGTCCGGCCGGGCGATCCTCGCCGACCTGGGCACGTCCACCGAACTGCCGGCGCTGGCGGCCGGATTCCGGCTCCGCGCCATGCCCCGTGGCTGAACCGCGCACCCGGGAGGATCCGACGATGGCCACCGCCGAGCTCGCGTCGCCCCGCGCCGCGTCGCGCGCACTCGCGCTGGTGCGGGCACTCCGCCCGCACCAGTGGGTCAAGAACCTGCTGGTCTTCGTGCCCGTCGTGCTCGACCACAAGCTGTTCGACCAGGAAACGATGGCCCGGGCGGCCACGGCGTTCGTGGCGTTCTGCTGCGCGGCCTCGAGCGCCTATGTTCTCAACGATATCCTCGACCTCGCGGCCGACCGCCGGCACGCCGACAAGCGGCACCGGCCGTTCGCGGCCGGCACACTGAGCCCCGCGCTGGGCATCGTGCTCGTGCCGGCGCTCCTGGCTCTGGCCTTTGCGGTCGCCTGGTCCACGCTGCCGGCCGGCTTCATCGATCTGCTGGGTGTCTATGTGGTGCTCACCACCGCGTATTCGGTCTATCTCAAGCGCATCGCGGTGCTGGACGTGCTGCTGCTCGCCGGGCTCTATACCCTTCGGGTGCTCGGCGGCGTCGCGGCCGCGGAGGTGCGGTTCTCCACCTGGCTGCTCGCCTTCGCGATGTTCCTTTTCCTGAGCCTCGCGTTTCTCAAGCGGTACACCGAGGTGAGTGCCATGGAGGGCGCCGCGACCGATCCGGTGCAGCGCCGCGGCTACCTCCGGGGCGACCGGGAGTGGCTCGGTTCCATGGGCGGCGCCAGCGGCTACCTGTCCGTGCTCGTGCTCGCGCTCTACATCAACAGCGAGCAGGTGCTGGCACTGTACCGCGCCCCGCTCCTGCTCTGGCTGATCTGCCCCCTGCTGCTCTTCTGGACCAGCCGGATGTGGCTCCTGGCGCACCGCGGACGCATCCACGAGGATCCGATCGTCGCGACGGTGCGCGACCCGGCGAGCTATCTGCTCGGCGCGCTCGTGGCCCTGGTCCTCTACTTCGCGCTCTAGCGTGCGCGACTACCGCTCCTGGGGCCGGTATCCCGACGCCACGCCGGCCGGAGTGGTGCCCGTGGTCTGGCGCTCCGAGCCTCCACCGCTCGAGCGGCTCGGCGGACCGGTGCTGCCGTACGCCTGCGGCCGGAGTTACGGCGACAGCTGCCTCAACGACGGCGGCCTGCTGCTGGACGTGCGCCGGCTGGACCGCCTGATCGCGTTTGACGAGGAGCGCGGTCTGCTCCGCTGCGAAGCAGGCGTCAGCCTCGCGGCGATTCTGGCGCTCACGGTGCCACGGGGCTGGTTCCTCCCGGTGCTGCCGGGCACGCGCTGGGTGTCGGTAGGCGGCGCCATCGCCAACGACATTCACGGCAAGAACCATCACCGCGCCGGCACCTTCGGGGCCCATGTCACCCGGCTCGAGCTGGTCCGGTCGACCGGCGATCGGATCGTCTGTACCCCGGACGACGAGCTCTTCCGGGCCACCGTCGGTGGGCTCGGCCTCACCGGTCTCATCATGTGGGCGGAGATCAGGCTGAAGCCGGTGCCCGGCCCGGGCATCGCGATGGAGCGCATCCGGTTTTCCGGTCTGGACGCCTTCTTCGAGCTGGCCGCCGAGGACCAGCGGTTCGAGTACACGGCCGCCTGGGTGGACTGCCTCGCCCGGGGACGCCGGCTCGGGCGGGGCATCTATCTCCGGGGAGATCACGCCCCGCTGGAGCGGCAGGTGCCATCGCCGCTCCGGCCGGCCCGCCTCCGGGTGCCGGCCGCTGCGCCGCCAGGCCTGCTCAACCGCGTCACCCTCGGCCTGTTCAACGAATCGTACTACCGCGGCCAGCTGCGTGCGCGGCGCCGGGCGACCGTGCCCTACGCCCCGTTCTTTTTCCCGCTCGATGGCGTGGGCGACTGGAGTCGCCTCTACGGGCCGCGCGGGTTTCTCCAGTACCAATGCGTGGTGCCCGACGAGCCCGGCGGCGGCCCGATCCGGACGATCCTCGAGCGGATCAGCCGCTCGGGAGAGCCCGCCTCCCTCGCGGTGCTCAAACGGTTCGGCGGCGCGGCCTCGCCGGGCCTGCTGTCATTTCCGCGCGCGGGCATGACGCTGGCGGTGGACTTCGCGTTCCACGGGCGCCTGACCCTCGCGCTGCTCGACGAGCTGGACGCGGTCGTGCGCGAGGCGGGCGGCGCGGTCTATCCGGCCAAGGACGCACGGATGAGCCCGCAGAGCTTCCGCGCCTTCTTCCCGCAGCTCGACCGGTTCGCCGGCCAGCGCGACCCGAAGTTCTCATCCTCCTTCTGGCGGCGGGTACATGCCTCCTGAGCCCCCCGGACGGGTCCTCATCGTAGGAGCGACGTCGGCGATGGCCGCGGAAACCGCGCGGCTCTACGCTGCCGGCGGCGCCCGGCTGTTTCTGACCGGCCGGAACGCGGAGCGCCTCGAAGCCGTTGCCGATGACCTTCGCGTCCGCGGAGCCGGGCAGGTCGAGAGCGCGCTCCTCGACGTGACCGACCCGCGCCGGTGCGAAGAGGTGGTGGACACCGCGTGGAGCGCGTTCGACGGGCTGGATCTCGCGCTCATCGCCCACGGCGTACTGCCGGACCAGGCACGGTCTCAGGCGAGCGTGGCGGAGACGCTCGCGTCCCTGGACGTGAACTTTACCGCGACGATCGGCCTGCTCACGACTCTCGCGAACCGGTTCGAGGCCCAGCGGCGCGGGTGCATCGCCGTGATCACGTCGGTGGCCGGCGACCGGGGGCGGCAGAGCAACTACATATATGGAGCAGCCAAGGGCGGCCTGGACCGGTTCCTCGAAGGCCTGAGAAACCGGCTGTACCACGCGGGGGTTGCGGTGGTCACGCTCAAGCCGGGGTTCGTGGATACGCCGATGACCGCCGGGATCCGGCAGGGGCCGCTGTTCGCCAGCGCGCACCGCGCCGGACGCGCCATCCACCGTGCAATCGAGTACCGGCGCGACGTCGCCTACATTCCATGGTTCTGGCGGCCCATCATGGCCGTCGTTCGAAACATCCCCGAACGCGTGTTCAAGCGGCTGCGGCTCTGACGCACCTCGCCGGCCACCGCCACCTTTCATGAGAATCCGCATGCGTCCACTCGCCCTGCTCTTCATTCTCGGCGCCACCGCGCCGCTGGCCGGCCAGGCCCCGCCGCCGGTGTCACCCGCAACCCGCGTGGCACGGGCCCTCGACCCCCGGGTGCTCCGCGCGCACCTCGACTTCCTGGCCGACGATGCGCTCGAGGGCCGCGCGCCCGGTACACGGGGCGGGGCCACCGCCGCCAGGTACATCGCCGCGCAGTTCGAGCGGCTCGGCCTCGAGCCCGCGGGCGCCGGCGGCACCTGGTTCCAGCGGGTTCCCATCATCTCGCTCACGCCCGCGCCCGCACTGGCCGTGGCGGGCACGACCCCGGCGCCGCTCGCCTGGAAGAACGACTTCGTGATGTGGTCGATGCGGAACGACTCGCTGGTGGACGTGCGGGGCGACGCGGTCTTCGTCGGGTACGGCATCGTGGCGCCGGAGTACGGCTGGAATGACTACGCCGGCGCGGACGCCAGGGGAAAAATCGTCGTCACCCTCGTGAACGACCCCGGCCTGCGCGACTCGACCATCTTCCGCGGGAAGATCCTCACCTACTATGGGCGCTGGACGTACAAGATCGAGGAGGCTCGGCGCCAGGGTGCGGCCGGGATCCTCCTGATCCACACTACGGAGAGCGCCACCTACCCCTGGACCACGGTGCTTTCCGGGTGGGTGGGGCCGCAAGTCCGGCTGGAGACGCCGCCCGACTCGCTCGTGGTGGCGGGCTGGCTGCAGCACGACGCCGCCGCCCGGCTGTTCCGGCAGTCGGGCCAGGACCTCGCGGCGCTCACGGCCGCCGCGGCGCGGCCGGGGTTCCGCGCGGTGCAGCTCGGCATCCAGCTCGATGCATCGGTGCGAAGCACGATCCGCCGGTCGGAGACGCAGAACGTCCTGGGACGGTGGCCCGGCCGCGGGCCGCTGGCGCGGGAAGCGGTGCTCATCGGCGGCCACTACGATCACTTCGGGATCGGCGCCCCGGTGAATGGCGATTCGATCTACAACGGCGCGGAGGACAACGCCTCGGGCACGGCGGGCGTACTGGCCGCCGCCGAGGCGTTCGTCCGGAGCGGCGTGCACACCGCGCGCTCGATCGTTTTCATCGGGTTCGCGGCCGAGGAATCGGGCCTGCTCGGCTCCCAGGCGCTGGCGACGAATCCGCCGTTCCCCCTCCGGGACATGGCCGCCATCCTCAATCTCGATGTCCTCAATCTCTATGGCCGGACCCGGGACTTCTCGGCGCTGGGACTGGACCAGTCCTCGCTGGGCCCGACCATGACGAGGGCCGCCGCGATCGAGGGCCTGAAGGTATCCACCAGCGAGGAAGCACTCCTCCAGGGCTCGTATTTCCGGTCCGACCACTTCTCCCTGGCCCGGGTGGGGGTGCCCGGCACCAGCCTGGAGCGCGGCTCTGACTTCGTCGGCCGGCCAGCGGGCTGGGGGGATGAGCAGTCACAGCGGTACGTCGCCGAACGGTACCATCAACCGAGCGATGAGATCCTGCCCTGGTTCAATTACGACGGCGCGATTCAACAGCTTCGTGTCACCGTCAGGACAGCGGTCGCCGTTGCCAATGCGGCATCTCAGCCCGCGTGGAACGCCAGCTCCGAATTCCGCCAGGCGGGCTTGTCCCGGCTCCGGGGCAAGTAGAGTGGTAGAGCTTACTGGCGGCGGCAGTTATGGCCCGCCGCCCTACCGCGCCACGCCGGTCCCACCTATCTTCCCGGCCGCTTACGCCCTGATCCCCTCCCCAGGAGCGTTTCTGGAACTGCCGATCCAGCACCGGATCCCGCTCACCTGGCTGCTGGAAAATGCCGGGCCTTCGATCGGGTACCGCACCTACACCGAGCTCGCCCCGGTGGGGTACGCGTCCCCTGAGACCATCGCGGCCGCTCACATGGCCGTGGTGGAATCCAGGGCCGCGCTCACTGTGGTCAAGAAGCAGAAGGATTCCGGGGTGTGGGGCGGCAACATGCTCGGGCTCGCCCCGTCCGCGGCGCTGGGCATCAAGGACGTGGGCACCATTCCGCAGTACCGCCGCCTGCTCCAGCTCGAGTGGCCCCGCACCAGCCGCCCGTTCAAGCTCGCCGACCGGATGCTTTTCCGGTTGCTCAGCCGGGACGAGGATCCCGCCCTGCTCTTCGAATTTCAGAAGATGGTCAAGTCCGACGATGAGGCGGAAGCCTGGGCACGCGGGATCATGCGCGAGGCGGCGTCGGCGGCGCTGGCGGAGGCGGGATACGCGGAGGACCCGCGGCTCCGTGGTGCCGGCCACAAGATCGCCAACGCGGTGTCCCAGTTCCTCCGGAGCCCGCTTGCCGAGAAGCCGTTCGTCAAGTCCGGGTCGCAGCTCCTGCTGCACCCCGAGGCACATCCGCCGAGCTGGTATTCGGTGGCCATGCTCGCCTTCATGCCCAATCTCCGCCGCGAGCGGGCCGGGTTCACCGAACGTCTCGGGCATTACCTGGCCCAGCCGGCGCCCAAAAAGGCGTTCTCGATCCAAGTTGGAAAGCGGACCGTCAAGCCGCAGCACCTGCTGCTGGGCGACCCGATCGAAGCGGACGCCAAGGGCCAGGCCAAAGACATCCCGCTGGCATTGCACTACATCGAGCTGCTTGCGCGGATGGGGGCCCTGCCCTGGGCACCGGTGGCCTCGAGGGTGCTCGGCCGGCTCCTCAACGACTGCGACGAGGCCGGCGTCTGGCGGCCGAAGAACCTGCGATCGCAGCCGAAGGCGCTCAACAAGATCACGTATCACTATTACCCGCTTCACGCCGACGCCAAGTCCACGGAGAGCCGGGAGGTGGACGTCACCTTCCGCCTGGCGCTGATCGCCAGGCTGCTGGGCTGGTCGATCGACTACGCCTGAGCCGCGGCCGAGACGCTCCGCCAGCCTTGCGGGTCGCTACGTAGTACGACAAACTACTCCATGCCCCGCCTCGATCTTACGCCTTTTGGCTTCACCCCGACCGAGAGTCTCGTCTACGAGGTCCTCCTGACGGGCGGCCCCGGCACGGGCTACGCCATTGCCCGGACAGCCGGGCTCGCCCGGGCGAATGCGTACAGTGCCCTCGAAGGGCTGGTGGCCAAGGGCGCCGCGCGGGTGGATGGCGGCCGACCCAAGCGATACCGGCCGGAGACCCCGGCGGCGGTGATCGCACGCATCTCGACCGATCACGGCCACGCCCTGGAACGACTGAGCAGCGATCTCGAGACCGTCAGCGTGCCCGAGACGCCGACCCTGGTGGAGATCGACTCCGGCCGCGCGGTACTGCAGCTCATCACTCGCGATCTGGCCCGCGCCGTTGCCGCCGTAGCACTGCTGCTGCCGGCGGATGCCTATCCGCTCCTCGCCCCCGCACTCCGCCGGCCATATTCAGCCGGCCTCCCGCTCACCCTCTGCGCCACCAGCCCGGTTGATCTCGGGTTTGCGGTGGTCGAGGTGGTGAGCGGGGCCCGGCCCTGGCCCGGCATGCCGATCATCAGCGTGGTGGACGAGCGGATCGCGATCATCGCCGCGCGCCAGGGAAGCGAGGTGCACGGGCACTGGAGCACGGCGCTCGCGTTCGTGGCGGGCGCCCGGCTCGCGCTGGAGCAGTTCCGGAACAGCGGTGAGAGGTGAGCGGTAAGCGGTGAGCGGTAAAAAGAAGCGGGTGGCCAGCGAGCTCCGCTCGCCAGACCACCCGCTTACCGCTCACTGCTTACCGGTTACCGCAGTTAGTGCCTGAACCCCCCCGACAACGGCATCACATCCCGCGGGTTCTTCTCGTCACCGAACAACAGGCGTCCCTCGCGGAAAGTGGCGCCCCGGAGCGTGAGCGCGAGGACCTCGCCCAGCTCCGAGACCAGGTGCACCTCGATCTTGTCCCGCACCTCCTGGGGGAGGTCCTCGAGGTCGGGCTCGTTCTCCTTCGGCAGGAGGATCCGGGTGATTCCCGCCCGGACCGCGCCCAGCACCTTCTCCTTCACGCCGCCGATCGGGAGGACCCGGCCGCGTAGCGTGATCTCGCCGGTCATGGCGATATCGTGGCGAACCGGCCGGCCCGACAGCGTCGACACGACCGCCGAGGCCATCGTCACGCCCGCTGATGGGCCATCCTTGGGAATGGCGCCGGCCGGCACGTGGATGTGGATATCGCGGTCGAACATCTCGTCCGCGATCTGAAGACCCGCCGCGTGCGAGCGCGCGTAGGTCCAGGCGGCGCGGGCCGACTCCTTCATGACGTCGCCCAACTGGCCGGTGAGGACCAGCTCGCCCTTGCCGCGCATGGTGGACGCTTCGACGAACATGATGTCGCCGCCGGTCGGGGTGTAGTACATCCCCGTCGCGACGCCGACCTCGTCGTACCGCGCCATCTTCTCCGGGTGGACCTTCGGACGGCCGAGCAGGTCATCCACCATCTCCTTGTCCACCGTGATCCGCTCGGTCTCGCCGGAGGCGAACTTGCGCGCCACCTTCCGGGCCAGCCGGCCGATCTCCCGCTCGAGCTGCCGCACGCCCGACTCGCGGGTGTAGCTGGTGATCACCTCGGCCAGTGCCGCGTCGGTGATCTCCAGCAGCTCCGGGCTCACCCCGTTCTCCGTGAACTGGCGGGGGATGAGGTACTTCCGGGCGATCTCCTGCTTCTCGCGCTCGGTGTACCCGGCGAAGTCCACCACCTCCATCCGGTCCAGCAGCGGGCCGGGAATGTTCTGGATGAAGTTCGCCGTAGCGATGAACAGCACCTCGCTCAGGTCGAACGGCACGCCGAGGTAATGGTCCACGAAGGTGTCGTTCTGGGCCGGATCGAGCACTTCGAGCAGCGCGCTCGCCGGGTCGCCCTGGAACGAGACACCCAGCTTGTCCACCTCGTCGAGCAGGAACACCGGATTCTTGGTGCCGGCCTGCTTCATCCCCTGGATGATCCGCCCCGGCATGGCGCCGACGTAGGTGCGCCGGTGGCCGCGGATGTCGGCCTCGTCACGCGCGCCGCCGAGCGAAATGCGGACGTATTTCCGCCCCATCGCGCGGGCGATGCTCTTGGCCACCGAGGTCTTGCCGACGCCCGGCGGGCCCACGAACAGCAGGATGGGACCGCGGGCCCGATCGTCGTCGTTGCCCTTCACGGGAACGTTGGGCGGCGGGATCGTGGCGGTCGCCGCTGGCGTATCGGTCGACTCGCCCTGGGCCACCTCCTCCGCCTTCCGCTCGGACGGCTCCGCGGTGGCCGCCGCCTCGGCGGCGTCCTGCTGCATCCGGAGCTGCCGCACCGCGAGGAACTCCAGCACGCGATCCTTGACGTCACCCAGCGCGTAGTGGTCCTCGTCGAGGATCCGCTGCGCCTCGGGAAGCTCCAGGTGCTCCTTGCTGCGCACGTTCCACGGCAGCTCGACGATGTTCTCCAGGAACGTCCGGATGACCTGGCTCTCCATCGACTCGCGCCCGATCCGGCTCAGCCGGTTGAGCTCGCGATCGACTTCCTTCCGGGCCTCGGGCGCCAGCTCGAGCGCCTCGAGCTTCTCGCGAAGCTCCTGGAGGTCGTCCCGCTCATCGCCCTCGCCCAGCTCGCGCTGAATGGTCTTGAGCTGCTCGCGGAGAAACATCTCGCGCTGCCGCTCGCCCAGCTCTTCCTGGACCTGGGACTTGATGTCCTCCTGCGCGTCCAGCACGCCGATCTGGCGCTGGACGTGCACCAGCACCCGGCGCAACCGCTCCTCGACGCTGAGCGTCTCGAGCAACGCCTGCCGCTGCGCGGGAGTGATGTCGATGTATCCGGCCACGAGATCGGCGAACCGCCCGGGCTCGTTGACGCCGGCGAGGACCTGCTGCACCACCTCGTCCGGCAGCCCCGACTTCTGGCCCAGCTCCGCCGCCCGGGCCCGCGCCTCGCGGTGCAGGGCCACGAAAGCGGGATCCTCGGCGCTGATGGGAAGCATCTCGTCGGCCTCACGCACGATGGCCTGGAGATAGCCCTCCTTGTCCGTGTAGTGGATGGCGATGCCGCGCCGCTCCCCGTGAAGCAGCAACTGCATCCCCGAGAGTCCGCGCTGCAGCTGGCCGATCTTAGCGATCGTGCCGATGGTGTACAGCACTTCGGGGTTGACGCTTTCAACGTTCTGGCGCTGCGACACGGCAAACACCAGCCGCTCCGGCGTGGCCAGCGCGGCCTCGATGGCGCGCAGCGTGGCCGGGCGTCCGGCGCCGATGGGCGCGGTCACTCCGGGAAAGAGCACCACCTCGCGCAGAGGCAGCACCGGCAATGTCAATCGTTCGGCCATTCGAAACTACTCCTTCCGAGTCCCCGTTTTGTCGGGATGAATAACGGACCCGCGAGAGATCGGGGGCAGGGTCGCACCGAGCGTGCCACCGTCGTCACCACATCCGGGCTTGGCAAATAACAACTTATCGACCGGGCTGGTTTCCCGCCGGACGCCGGGGCGGCACGGGCTGCCGTAATTCCGAGGAATTCGCTGCCAATATGGCCGCCGAGGCGCTCTGCCTGCCTGATGGGCCGAGACCGTGGGCGGACGCCAACGTGAGCTTTCAGTTGCCGGTCGCGCGGCACGCGTACAGATTGTCTGCCATGCCTGGCGGTCCCCGCACACTCCACCACTCAGATCCGTGTCCCGCCGCGCGCCGGCAGGGGCACCGTTCATGACCGACTCGGCCGATAAGCCGCTCCCGGTCCGCCTGGCAGAGGCGCTGGGTGACGCCTATACGATCGAGGGAGAGGTCGGACGCGGCGGCATGGGCGTCGTGTACCGGGCGCGGGACGAGCGGCTGCAGCGCCGTGTCGCCATCAAGGTACTCCCACCCGAGCTCGCCTTTCAGAAGGACATCCGAGAGCGGTTCACCCGGGAGGCACAGACCGCGGCCCGGCTGTCCCACCCGAATATCGTCCCCATCCACTCCGTCGGCGAGGGCGCCGGGCTGGTGTACTTCGTCATGGGCTATGTGGACGGCGAGTCCGTGGCGGCCCGGATCCGGCGGCGGGGCAAGCTCCCGGTCGAGGAGGCCCGGCGAATCATGAAGGAGGCGGCGGACGCGCTCAGCGCCGCCCACGCGCTGTCGATCATCCACCGCGACATCAAGCCCGACAACATTCTGCTCGAGGGCACTCGCGGGCGGGTGATGGTGACGGATTTCGGCATCGCCAAAGCGCTTTCGTCCACCTCGGGGGCCACGCTCACCGGCGCCGGCGTGGCCATCGGCACGCCGGCATTCATGAGCCCCGAGCAGGCAGCCGGCGAGCGGGAGATCGACGGCCGCTCCGACGTCTACAGTCTCGGGGTCGTGAGCTTCCAGATGCTCACCGGCGAGCTCCCCTTCTCCGCTCCGACGGTGGCCGGGATCCTGATGAAGCAGATCACCGAGCCGGCCCCGGATATCCGCACTCGCCGCTCCGACGTGCCCGAGGACCTGGCGCTCGCGGTCAGCCGCTGCCTGGAAAAGGATCCGGAGAACCGGTGGCCGAGCGCCGATGCGCTCCGCCGGTCGCTCGAAAGCCGCACCGTCGCAGGCTACCGCCCAACCGGTACGTCGTTCAAGGGCCAGCGCCCCACCGCGACGGCGCGGCGGCCGCCCGCCGGTGGGGCGGGTCCCGCGGGGATGGAGCGGCGCCCCGCGCTTGGGCCGGGTCCGGCACCGCGCGGGGAGAACCGGCCCGGCCGCCGCGACTACCGTTCACGCCGGCCCGACGAGCTGGCCGTGCCCGACACCGGTGAGCCCCGGATCGTACAGCGGGTGCGCGGGCAGTTCGCGAGCTGGGCCGCGGTGTCGCTGGGGTGCATGGGCATCAACGTGGCCACCGGCATCGAGCACCCCTGGTTCCTCTTCCCCACGTTCGGCATGGCGATCGGGGTCCTCAGGAGCTACGCCCAGCTCTGGCAGGCGGGCTATAGCTGGCGCGACGTGCTGACCCGCCCGCCCGCTCCCGACGCGATCGAGACCACCATGGTCAAGGGATCGTCGGCGCTCGCGCGGCAGCTCCCGCCTCCTCGGCCCGAGGATTTCGGGGTGCACCTCGGTGCCATCCGGCAGGTGCAGGGCGACCGCCAGGCGATTCTCAAGCTGATGGACCGGTTGCCGCCCTCGGAGCGCAAGCTGTTGCCGGACGTCCAGCCGACCGTCAACGGCCTCTACGAGCGGGCCACCGATGCCGCCCGGACGCTGCATGCCATCGACAGCAATCTCGGAGGTGAGGAGTTGGTCCAGGTGGAGGAGCGGATCGCGGCGCTCTCCCGGGAACCGGACGACCCCGAGCGCGCCCGGCGGCTCAACCTGCTCGAGCGGCAGCGCCAGACCATGGTCGAGCTGCGGAGTCGCCGGGCGCAGGTGGCCGGGCATCTCGAATCCTGCGTGCTGGCCATGCAGAACGTCCGCTTCGACCTGCTCCGGCTCCGCTCGGCCGGGGTGGCCGCGGTGCTGGGAGATCTCACCCAGGCCACGCAGCAGGCCAAGGCACTCTCCCGGGACGTGGACAATGCCATCGCGGCCGCGGGGGAGATCCGCGAGGCGATGCGTCCGTAACTCTCGCTTCGTGTCGCCTTCCGCACTCAACTTCCTCCGGAGCCCGCCATGCCCTGTTTCACCTCGCGCGCCCGCGCGACCGCCCTGGCGCTGGCCGTGCCGTGCCTTCTCACCTCCGCCGCCGCGGCCCAGGGGCAGGGTGACAAGGACCTGAAGGCCATCAGCGCCTACACGCTCACCATGCCGAAATACCGGCAGTTCATGAGCGCCATGCTCAATCTGGGCAAGGCGGCGCAGGCGGACCCCGGCCTCGGCGATGCACTCGAGAACTCCGGCGACCTGTCGATCGACCAGCTCGCTGCCCGCTACAACTCGGTGCCGGCAGTGAAAGCGGCGATCACGAAGGCCGGAATGACACCGCGGGAGCTGGCGCTGGCGCAGGGCGCGTTCCTTCAGGCGGGAATGTCCTACGGGCTGATGAAGCAGCTGAAGCTGACGCCGGACTCGGTGGTGAAAGTTACCGGGGTGAGCCGCGCGAACCTCGAGTTCTTCCGGGCCAACGAAGCGGAGATCGGCCGCCTCAGCAAGGAGATGGAGGCGCAGATGCCGAAGGAGCAGCCGTCGGACGAGGCGGACGCGGCCGATACGGGTGAGGACGGCGACTCGACGGAGTAGGCCGACCTCCCGTCTTTCCGCTCCTCCTAAAACCCGGCGATCTCGAGCATCGCCCTCTCCAGGTCGTCCACCTGCGGCAGGATCACGTCCTCCAGCTCCGGCGCGTAGGCCACGAAGGTGTCGGTGGATGCTACCCGGCGTACCGGCGCATCGAGCCAGGTGAACATCTCGTCCGCCACGCGCGCCGCGATCTCCGCGCCGTACCCCCACGACAGCGAGTCCTCGTACGCCACCACGACGCGGTTGGTCTTCCGCACCGATTCCCCGATCGTTTCCCAATCCACCGGTGAGAGCGAGCGGAGGTCCACGATTTCGGCGCTGACCCCGTGCAGCTCTTCGGCGCGCTTGGCGGCCCAGATCGCCCGCTGCACCAGGGCCCCGTAGGTCACCACCGTCAGGTCGGTACCCGGCCGGACGACCTTGGCCTTGCCCAGCGGAATCATGAAGTTGGGCCCCGGATTCGGCGCCTTGTTGTAGGTCTGGCGGTACAGGTGCTTGTGCTCGAGGAACAGCACCGGATCGTCGCAGCGGATGGCGGTGCGGAGCAGGCCGTTGGCGTCGAGGGCCGTCGAGGGGCAGACCACGCGCAGGCCGGGCACACCGGTGAAGACGGCCGCGCCGGTCTGCGAGTGGTACACCGACCCGCCCTTGAGATAGCCGCCGTAGGTGACCCGGACGACGACCGGCGCGGAGAACGCATTGTTGGAGCGCCACCGCATGAGCGCCAGTTCGTTCCGGAGCTGCATGTAGGCCGGCCAGATGTAGTCGAAGAACTGGATCTCGACCACCGGCTTGAGCCCCCGCGTCGCCAGGCCGATGGAGCGGCCGATGATGTTGGCCTCCGCCAGCGGCGAGTTGTAGACCCGGTCGTTCCCGAACGCGCGCTGGAGCCCCCAGGTCACCTTGAAGACCCCGCCCTTGCCCTTCACGTCCGACAGGTTGCCCTCGCGGCTGCAGTCCGCCACGTCCTGCCCGAAGACGACGATCCGCGGGTCGCGCGCCATCTCATCGCGCAGGCAGACGTTGAGCAGGTCCACCATGGTGGTCGGATCGCCGGCGAAGCGGGGATCGTCCTCGGTGTCGAACTGCTCCGACGTCGGGTCCACGTCGGGCGAGTACACGTAGTCGTAGACCGTGTCCGTGGCCGGCTGCGGCGACGCGAGCGCGGTATCGGCCGCCGCCCGCAACTCCTCGGCGACCTCCTCCGCGATCCGGTCGAGCTCGTCCTGCGTGGCGATTCCCTGATCCAGCAGGTAGGCCGGGAACTGGCTCAGCGGGTCCCGCTCGGCGTCCGCCTGCCGCTCGGCCGGCGGCCGGTAGTGCACCTCGTCATCGGAGAGCGAATGGCTGTAGGGGCGGATGACCCTGGCGTGGACCAGCGCCGGCCCCTTCCGGGCGCGGGCATACTCCACCGCCCTGGCGAGCACGTCGTAGGACGCGAGCACGTCGCAGCCGTCCACCTCCTGGATGAGCAACCCCGGGAACCCCGTGAGCAGGCGCGAGATGGAGCCGCCGGCCGTGTTCACCTCGACCGGAACGGAGATGGCGTATCCGTTGTCCTCGATGAGGAAGACGACCGGGAGCTTCAGGTTGGTGGCGGAGTTGAGCGCCTCCCAGAACTCCCCCTCGCTGGTGGTGCCCTCACCTGACGTGCAGAGGACCACCTCATCGGCGTGCGCCAGCTCCTCGCGCTCGGCGATCTGAGGGATGCGCGAGTAGCGCAGCCAGGCCTCGGCGCACCCGACCGCCTGGAGGAACTGGGTGCCGGTCGGGCTCGACGCGCTGACGATGTTGAGCGCCTTGTGCCCCCAGTGCGACGGCATCTGGCGGCCGCCGGAATTGGGGTCGTCGGCGGCCCCGACCGCGGAGAGGAGCTGCTCGGTGGCGGTCATGCCGAGGCCCAGGCAGAGCGCGCGATCGCGATAGTAGGTGTAGAACCAGTCGTAGGCCGGCCGGAGCAGCCGGGCGGCGGCGACGAGCACGCCTTCGTGGCCGGCGCCCGAGATCTGGAAGAAGATCTTGTTCTGCCGCTTGAGCTGGATCTCCTTGTCGTCGATCCGCCGCGCCAGCAGCATGATGCGGTACATGTCGAGCAGGTCCGCCTTCTCCAGCCTGGCGGAGGCTCGGGCGCGCGTGGAGGTTCGTGTGGCCATCGCACTCGGGGGAGAGAGGTCGCGGGCGGGTGCCGTGAACGACCGAAAGATAGCTCCCCCGGCGGCGCCCTAGCGAGTTCCGGCGGTCACTTTCTCCAGTCCACCACCTTGACGTCGGCCAGCACTCCCTCGAAATCATTGAACTTGACCGACTTGGGGGCCGCGGGCATGGGCGGCAGCTCGAGCTCGGATCGCGAGCCCGTGACCTTCACGCGGAGGCGCGCCAACCGGTCCTTGCCGAGGTCGAGCGTGACCGGGACGTACATGAGGAAATCGTCGGGAACCCCCTCCTGCGCCACCTGGAGGCGGACCCGGTACTGGCCGTCCGCCATCGGCTCCGAGCGCCAGGCCACCCGATAGGTCGGGAGCGCGGTCCCGTAGACCCACTGATCGAAGAACCAGCCCATGTCGAGTCCCATGTGACGCTCGACCACCCGGCGGAAGTCGTCGGTCGAAGCCCGCCTGCCCTCGTAGCCGGCGTAGAAGTCCCGCATCGTTTCCTTGAACGGCTGCTCGCTCATGGTCTTCAGGTCGAGCATCATGATCCGGAGCATGTGCACCACCCAGGCGCCCTTCTTGTAGACGATCGTGCCGTAGTCGTCCACGTCATGGTCCCTGGAGGACTGCACCCGGTGGCCAAGCGCGATCGGGCCCGGCACATCCTTGCGGAGCCAGATGGAGCCTCGGTACTGCCGCAGCAGGTCGAAGTACTTGTCATTGCTGTGCCGGACGGTCTGCATGTACCACAGGCCCGAGAATTCCGCGAAGCCTTCACTCAGCCACCGGTCGTGGTAAGTCATGTAGTCCACGCCGATTCCCCACCACTGGTGCGCCACTTCGTGCGCCCGGAACACCTCGTCGGTGCCCTGATCGTCGGTCTGCTGGAAGGTGATCCATGAGAGGTGCAGCATCCCCGGAAACGCTTCGCCGTGGAATTCGGGAATTTCGGTGGCGTAGAAGTGCTTCAGCTTGGTCGGCCCGTACACATCCTGGAAGAACTGAAGGCTCCGGGTGACGTCTCCGCCCACCACCTGCCGCATGTTCTTCTGGTGGAACCTCGAAATCTTCTTGTGGGCCTCCTCCGAGACCATCACGGTAACCGGCGGAACGCCCGGCTGAGCGATGGTGTAGTCCTTGAACAGGCCGAGATTGAACGAGGCGTTCCGGATACGGCCGGGTGTCACCCATCGGGTGGTAATCACCCGGCCGGCCCGGCTGGAATCCACCCGGTCGCCCACGCTGGCGAGCAGGTACGCGTCCGGGGTGTGAAAGGTGAGATCGAACGTAGCCAGCGTCCGGCCGTCGAGCGAAAGCGGGTACCACGCGACCGACGTCTTGATGCGGAAGAAATCGACGATCCGGTCGATCAGGTCACCGTGATAGGACACGCTCAGGGTCCGCACCTCACCGGGCCCGAGACGGGAGCCGAGATCGACCCACAGGAGCCCGCTGTCCTTCCCCTTGAAAACGGTGGCCGGCTGGCCGGTGGACCAGCGGGCCGAGTCGACCTCGAGCTTGTCGAACAGCTCGAACGCCACCCACGGACCGGCCGCGCCGGTGCCCGTGATCTCGACGTTCGCCGTCGCCGCGAAGGCGATTTCGCCGATCCCGCTCTGCGGGAGGTCCACGCTCATGACGTACCGCCGGATCTCGGCCGGGTCGAGGCGCTCGCCGGTCACCTGCGGATCGCGGGGCCGGCCCGCCCGGGGGAACTGCGAGAGCACCTCGCGGTCTTCCGACCACCACCGCGTGGCCTTGCCGCTGAGGCTGACCGCTTCGACCTCGTACGGGTCGAGGGTGAACATGAGCGGGTCCGCTCCCTGACGCCGAACGTAGGCATAGAACAGGTCGGTAGTGTCGCCGTTCAGCAGCGCACCCATCAGATCGGGGTCGAGGGTCTTCGAGTCCTCATCGCCCAGGTACTTCAAACCCTCGCGCACGCGGCTGCGGACCTCGCCCGGCGCCGCCTCGGCGCGAAAGGTGAGCTGCGAGCGCAACTCGGCGAACGTGCTGTCGGCGAACAGGAAGACCACGTCGGTGATCGGCGCCTCGATCGCGCTCTTCTTCTCGTAGCGGGCGAGCCGCGCCTGCTCGATCGGGGAGACCGGCGCGAACGCGAACGTGCCGCTGCCATGGAACAGCGCGCCCACCGTGCGGCCGCCGATGGGTCTCAGGAGGTACAGCTTCCCGTTGGTCAGGGTGAACCGCGCCACGTCCCGCTGCAGCACGAGCCCGTTCACGTCGGCCACGCCGTCCGGTGCCGCGTCCAATGCCATCACCTCGGCGAACCGGTCGGCGTACGAGGTGGCGACCGGAGGGCTCTGCTGCGCGCCCAGCGGGGTGCGAGGCCACAGCGCGGCAACCAGGAGCAGCGGACCGACGATCCGTCTTGACAAGCCAGCCTCCGTGCTTGGGCGGTGCTCGCTGGAGCGCGCCCGGGCGGAAGCCCGGGGGCGGGGGCGCGAGTCGTGAGTGAGGTATGGGAGCGACCGAAGATGCGAAAGGAGCCGACCTGCGGTCAAGCCGCGAGAAACGCGACAGCGTACCAAGTCTGGTCAGTCGGCGCGCGATTCCCTTGCGCCGAACGCCGGATGCGACACCGAATTACGCGGGTGTGACCCGGCGGCGGCGCACCGTAGGCCAGATGCGCGGGAAATACGACAGGCAGCCGGGCTTCGCTAGGGCCGCTGGAACACGACCCTTCCACCCACGACGGTGGTCCGCACCCGTGCCCGCTCGATCGCCTCGGGCGGGATCCGGGTCAGGTCCTGGTCCAGCAGCACTAGATCCGCCTTGTATCCCGGTGCCAGCCGGCCGCGGGTCCGCTCGGCGAAGACCGCGTAGGCGTTTCCGCCGGTGTAGGCGCGCAGCGCTTCGTCGAGGCTGATCTTCTGCTCCGGGATCCAGCCGTCGGGATGCTTCCCGTCGAGCGTGCGCCGGGTGACGGCGGCATAGATGCCGAGCAGGGGGTCGATGGGTGCCACGGTCCAGTCGGAGCCGAACCCCAGATGGGCGCCCCGGTCGAGCAGCGAGCGGAACGCGTACGTCGTCTTGATCCGTTCCGGGCCGATGCGCTTCTCGGCCCAGCGGCCGTCGTCGATGGCGTGGTATGGCTGCATCGAGGCGACGACCCCCATGCGCGCGATCCGGTCGATGTCCTGCCGCCGCAGGTGCTGGGCGTGCTCGTCCCGGAACCGCCGGTCGCGCGGTCCGTGCGCCTTGGCGACGCTGTCGTAGATGTCGAGCAGGAGCCCGTTGGCACGCTCACCGATGGCGTGCACCGCCACCTGGAGTCCGGCCGAGTCGGCCGCGCCGATCCAGGCACGGAGCGAGTCCTCCGGCGTCACCAGCACGCCCGAGGTTGTCGGATCGTCGTTGTACGGCTGGTAGAACAGCGCGGTGGTCGAGCCGAGCGAGCCGTCCACGTAGCCCTTGACCCCGCCGATCCACACCCAGTCGTCGCCGCGGCCCAGCTTCGCGATCGTGTCGGCCACCTGATGCCAGGTCTCGAGCGGGAAGTAGAGCGCGGCCCGGGCGGTGAGCGCGCCGGCCCGCTTGGCGCGAAGGTAGGTCGCCAGGTCGGCAGGGTCCACGCTCACGTGCGCGAAGGCGGTGACGCCCTTGGAAGCCGCGAAGGCCAGCGCGCGGCGGAGCGCGGCGTCGCGCTCCTCGGCGGTGGGGGCGGGCACGGCGGCCATGACCGGGCCCATGGCGCCGTCCTTGAGCACGCCGGTCGGCTCCCCGGTGCGCGGGTCGCGCACGATGACGCCGCCGGGGATGTCCTTCGTGGAGCGGTCGATGCCGGCCGCGCGGAGGGCCGCGGTGTTGGCCAGCCCCATGTGGCCGTCCAGCCGGTTGACGAACACCGGGTTGTTCGGCGTGACCGAGTCGATCCACTCGCGCCGCGGCAGCGGCGCGCCCGGCCACCGCTCGTGGTCCCAGTCGCCGCCGAGGATCCACTCGCCCGGACGGCGCTCGAGCGCGTATGCCTTGAGCCGGGCGACGAACTCCCCGGGCGAGTTGGCCGGTCGCAGGTCCACTCGGGCGAGCTGGAAGCCGCCGTCGATGAAGTGGAGGTGGCCGTCCATGAACCCGGGCACGACCATCGCCCCGCCGTTGGCCAGCACGCGCGTGGCCGGACCCGCGAGCCGCGCGATGTCCGCGCTGTCGCCGACCGCCCGGACCGTGTCGCCCGAGACGGCCACGGCCCCGGCCCACGGCCGGGCGGAATCGCCGGTCCAGACCCGGCCGTAGACCACGAGGTCGGCCGGCGTCGGAGCCGGGGCGGCCTGGCAGGCGAGGAGTCCGGCGAGCGCCAGGAACGAAGGCACGCCGAGCAGCGGACGAAGACGCATCATGAGGCCTCTCAGCGGAGCCTGGTGAGCCGGCGGACCGCCTCCAGCTTCTCGAGGGCGCTGCCGCCGGAGGCGGCCGGCGCGACCGAGAAGAGGTCGCGGATGTCGAGCAGGATCTCGAGCATGAGCTGGTCGCGCATGTAGGCGCTGTCGAGGTCGATCATCCGGCCCTCGTCGGCCGACCGCTTGGCCCGGTCGTACGACTCGCGGTAGATCGACTCGAGGTTGGCCAGAATGCGCTCGCGGGGACGCATGGGCAATGGATCCGGTGGTCTGGGGTCGGGTGCACTCGGGGACAAACATTATACCTTTGGGGAATCGCAGGCCAGTTCCCGCTCACCCTCAGCACCCGAACCATCATGTCGCTCTCAGGCACCACCGTCCTGTTCTTCGCCGGCCCGCTCTACGAGGACCTCGAGCTCTGGTATCCCAAGATCCGGCTGGAGGAAGAAGGCGCGCGCACGCTGGTGGCCGGCACCGGCGAGCGCACCTACCAGGGAAAGCGCGGCTACCCGCTCGCGGTGGACGCGAACGTAGATGACCTGTCGGCCGAGAAATTCGACGGCCTGGTCATCCCGGGCGGCTATGCCCCGGACATCATGCGCCGCTCGAACAAGCTGCTCCAGCTTACCCGCGAGATCTACGAGGCCGACAAGCCCGTGGCGTTCATCTGCCACGCGGGCTGGGTGCCGATCTCGGCCGGGATCGTCCGCGGCAAGCGGGGCACCAGCGTCGGCGCAATCAGGGACGATCTGGTGAACGCGGGGATGCTGTGGGAGGACAGCCCGGTCGTGGTGGACGGCAACCTCATCTCCTCGCGCACGCCGGCCGACCTGCCGCAGTTCATGCGGGCGCTGATCCGGGCGCTCGCCGCACGGCGGGACGCAGCCGATACGCCCGCCGAGCCGGTGGCCGCCGGACGCCGCTGAGATGTCACTCGCCGATGCGCAGCGGCGGGTGGACGCCTGGATCGGCCAGTTCGAGGAGGGCTACTTCCGCCCCCTGACCAACCTGGCCCGCCTTACCGAGGAAGTCGGCGAGCTGGCGCGGGAGGTGAACCACCGGTTTGGCCAGAAGACGAAGAAGAAGGACGAGCCGGAGGGCGATCTCGCGATGGAGATGGCGGACATCATCTTCGTGCTGATCTGCATGGCCAACCGCGAGGGGATCGACCTGCAGGCCGCGTTCGACGGGATGATGGAGAAGGTGGAGACGCGGGATCGGGAGCGATGGACGCTGAAAAGCGGTGAGCGGTGAGCGGTGAGCGGTTCACTCCCACTCCTCCGGCTCGTTCTCCAGCTCCTCCAGCAGAATCAGATAGCTGTCCCATCGATCCCGCGCGACGGCACCGGCGGCCACCGCGTCCCGGATCCGGCAGCCCGGCTCGGTTCGGTGGCGGCAGTCGGCATAGCGGCACTCGCCCAGGAACGGGCGGAACTCGGGGAAACAGGAGTCGAGCTCCGCCGGGTCGATCCCCCACAAGCCCACCTCGCTGAACCCCGGCGTATCCACCAGGTAACCACCGGCGTCGAGCGGGAGCATGACGGCGGATACGGTCGTGTGTCTGCCGCGCCGGACCCGGGCGCTGATCTCGGCCGTGCGGAGCCGGAGTCCGGGCTGCACCCGGTTGAGCAGGCTCGACTTGCCGGCGCCCGACGGGCCGGTCACGACCGAGATGCGGCCGGCCAGGGCCGCGGCGAACGCCTCGATTCCCTCGCCGGTGTGCACGCTGGTGGGGTAGACCTCGTAACCCGCGCGCCTGAGCCGCTCGATCAGCGCGATGCCCGGATCGAGATCCACCTTGTTCGCCACCACGGCGGCGGAAATCTCGTTGGCTTCGGCCACGACGAGCAGCCGGTCGATGAGCTGAGGGATGGGGGCGGGATCGATGGTGGCGGTGACGACGAAAACCTGGTCCACGTTCGCGGCGACCGGCCGGGCGCCGCGTCCCTCGGGCACGCGACGCTCGAGCAGCGCGGAACGGGGCTCGACGCCGATGATCGCGAACAGATGGGCCTCCGGGTCGGGCTCGAGCCGCACCCGGTCGCCCACGACCACGCGGGCCGTGTCACGCTTGGTCTTGCCGGCGAGCACCGCCCGAACCTCTCCCTCCGCCGTCGCGACGCGGTACACCGCCCCGTCACGCTCGAGCACCGTGCCGTGGAGGGCCGTCACCACTCCGCGGGCGCGCGGGCGATCGCCTCGTCCAGTGCGGCCTTGACGTCGTACAGCGAGAGTGCCCTGAGCCGCTCCGCGGCTTCCGCGCCGGTGCGGCCCCACGCCAGCGTCTCGCTTTCGACGTGTCCCACCGGCCGGTCGCCGCTCGGCGACCAGCGGACGAAGAGCAGCGCGGCGCCGTAGAGCCCGCGCACGTCGGGCTCCTCCTCCACGTAGATCGCGACCGAGTACGCCTGGCCGTCGTTCCCCCCGAAGGCCGCGGCCCGGTCGTGCTTGGCCATGTATCCGCCCAGCGTCAGCTCGCTCATCGTCCCGGTACCGACTCCCGCACGATGTTGCCCAGAAGGAAGGCGATGTTGGCGGGCCGCTCCGCCAGCCGCCGCATCAGGTAAGGATACCACTGCGTCCCGAACGGGATGTAGACCCTGAGGCGGTAGTCGGCCCGACGCAGGATCTCCTGGAGGTCGCGCCGGACACCGTAGAGCATCTGGAACTCGAACCGCTCATTGGCGATCTCCTGCCGGCGGACGAACGCGCGCGCATGGCCGATGATCGCCTGGTCGTGGGTGGCGATTCCCGGATAGTTCCCCGCCAGCAGCAGCCGCTCCATCAGCCGGACGTAGTTCTTGTCGACATCGGCCTTCTCCGGGAACGCGACGGCGGGCGGCTCCAGATAGGCGCCCTTGCAGAGCCGAACCCGCGCCTTCATCGCGATCAGGTCCTCGACGTCGGCCTCGGACCGCCGGAGCATCGCCTGAATCACCACCCCGCAATGGGCGCTGAACCGCTCGAACAGGTGCCGGCGGAAGAAGTCGAGCGTGCGCTGGGTATACGCCGACCCTTCCATGTCCAGCCGCACGAAGCCGTGCAGCGTCGCGGCCTTCTCGAGGATGGCGGTCATGTTGGCGACGCAGAGCGCCTCGGAGATGTCGAGCCCCATCTGGGTCAGCTTGATCGAGACATTCACCTCCACCCCGCCCACCGCCATGCGGTCGAGCATCCGGAGGTACTGGTCGCGGGCCGCCACCGCTTCCCCCTCGACGGTGACGCTCTCGCCCAGCAGATCGAGCGAGGCCGTGATGCCGCGGTTCGCGAGCTGGCGGGCCGCGGCCACGCCGTCCTCGATCGACTCGCCGGCGACGAACCGGGAGGCGAACCGCCGGGCCAGGCCGTTGCGCCGCACGAAGTTGAACACACCCCGGCGGCCGGAGAGCCAGAGCAGGCCCTGTCGCATGATCACGGTGGCACCTTGTCGGAGGCGCCCCGAAGCTAGCCGGTGGGGCGGGCGGAGAGTAGAGGGGCGCGGGGCCGGTGAATCTTTATGCAAGCCTGTGACTGGCGTCACTTTACGGGATCGGGCGTCGCACTATGATCATCACCCTGAGCCGGCGAACGAGTTCCCTCGCCCACGCTGGCGATGCAGCCCCGGAACCAGGATCCATGAACCAGCGCCGTCGGAAACACCAGCCGTCGCCGGGGCCGGAGGAGTCGGCCGAGTCGGCGGGGCTCCGCTACGTGAACGACGCCTCCCCGGGAATCCGCCGGCAGCGGGCCGGCCGCGGCTTCAGCTACGTCGGGCCCGATGGCCGCCGGCTGCGCGACCGGGCCACGCTCGAGCGCATCCGCCGGCTGGCCATTCCCCCGGCGTATACCGACGTCTGGATCTGCCCGTCCCCCAACGGACACCTGCAGGCCACCGGGCGGGACGCCCGGGGCCGGAAGCAGTACCGCTACCACCCCCGGTGGCGGGAGGTCCGGGACGAGACCAAGTACGGACGCATGCTCGCTTTCAGCGAGGCGCTGCCTCGGCTCAGGGCGCGGCTCGAGCACGACCTCACCCTGCCTGGGCTTCCGCGGGAAAAGGTGCTGGCGACGGTGGTGCGGCTGCTCGAGTGCACCGCCATCCGGGTCGGCAACGACGAGTATGCGAAATCGAACCGCTCCTTCGGTCTCACGACGCTCCGCGACCATCACGTGGAGATTTCGGGCTCCAGCCTCCATTTCGAGTTCCGCGGCAAGAGCGGCAAGGTCCATCGGGTCGACCTCAGCGACCGGCGGCTCGCGCGCATCGTGGCGCGCTGCCAGGCGGTACCGGGGGCCGAGCTGTTCCAGTACGTGGACGAGGAGGGCGAGCGGGTGTCGATCGGGTCGGGTGACGTGAACGGGTACCTGCGGGAGATCACGGGCGAGGAGTTCACCGCCAAGGACTTCCGGACCTGGGCCGGTACCCTCCAGGCGGTGGCCGCGCTGGAGGCGAACGGTCCCGCGTCGTCGGAGCGCGAGACCAAGTCCGCGATCGTGCACGCGATCGACGCGGTGGCCGAGCAGCTCAACAACACGCGGGCCGTCTGCCGGAAGTACTACGTGCACCCCATCGTCCTCGAGAGCTACGAGGCGGGGACCCTGCAGGCCCGGCTGCGGAACGGCGGCCCCCCGAACGCGACGGGGGCCGCCGGACTCAGCGAGGAGGAGCGAGCCGTCGTACGGCTGCTGCGGCACGCCGACGGCTGAGCCGGTCAGGGATATCCGCCGCCGCCCATCCCGCCGCCGCCGGTGCCGCCGCCAGGAGGCTGGCCGCCGGTGCCCGCGCCCGTGACCGTGACCGTTCCGTGCATCAGGGCCGCGCCATGGATGCTGCAGTGGTAGGCAAAGGTGCCGGGGGCTGTGAAGGTCCGCTGGAAGTTGCCCGAGGTTTGCGTGGGCGACGTGGCGCTGCCGTCGTCGAAGGTGACGTTGTGGGTCGTGTCGCCCGCCGCCCAGGTCCAGGTCACCGTGCTTCCCGCCGGCACCGAGATGTCGACCGGGGAGAAGAAGTTGTTCCCGACCGTGACGGAGGCGCCGTCCCCGCCGGAGGGGCTGCTGGGAGTGCCGGAATCTCCGCCCCCGCATCCGACGGCGGCCAGCAGGCCCAGACTCGCTAGCAGTGAGCGTCCGTTCATCTGGAATACATAGCGCTCGCGGCGCGGCGGGTCTTGCATCCTGGCAGCCGATTTGTGCGCGCCTAGCCGGGACCGACGTCTCGGAAAGATCCGGAGGAGGCGAGGCAGCATGCCCCAGGGCACCGCCGTGGTGGAAGGGTTCACGCTCACGGAAGGGCATCACGCGGCCGGGAGCAGCCTGCCGTGGCACACGCATCCCGGACCGACGCTCTGCTTCGTGTACGCGGGCACCTTTACCGAGCAGTTCCACGGGGTGACGCTCGAGTGCACGCCGGGCACCCTCAAGGTCACTCCCGCCGCCGAGCCGCACAGCGACCGATTCGGCGCCTCGGACACCGAGGGCCTGCTGGTCGAGGCGGACGCGTCGCACCTGGCCCGGCTGGGGCCCTGCGGGTCGGTGCTGGCGGACCGGCGGAGCGTCCGCGACGCCACGCTCGCGACGATGGCCTGGCGTCTCCGCGGGGAGCTGCGCCGACGGGACACGGCCGCCCCGCTGGCGATCGAAGGGCTCCTGCTGGAGATCCTGGCGGTCACCGCGCGCGAGCGGGAGCTGGGGCTCGCCGGCACCCCGCCGCGATGGCTGGCCGAAGCGCGTGACGTCCTGCACGACCCGGAGTGGACCGGCAGCCTGGGAGACGTGGCGGCGGCCGTCGGCGTGCACCCGGTGACGCTCGCTCGCGGATTCCGCAAGGTGTACGGTTGCAGCGTCGGCGCCTACCTGCGGCTGGTGCGCGTGTCCCGGGCGGCGCGACGACTGGCCGATCCCGACGCGTCGCTCGCCGAGATCGCGCTGGCCGCGGGCTTCGCCGACCAGAGCCACTTCTCCAACGTGTTCCGGCGCGAAACGGGACTCTCGCCCTCGGCGTTCCGGAGGGCGGTTCGCAGCCGGTGAGTCGCGGGCGTCACGTGCCGCCTGCAGCGGCGGCGGCGAGCTCGTCCAGCGCGCGGGCCACCGCGTCGGCCTGGACGTCGAAGTGCGAGCGATGCCATACCCCCGCACCGCCCCGCAGGATGATCGCCTGGGGCGAGGCATGGGCCACGCCGATCCGCTGGGCGAGAGCGCGCGACAGCAGCCGGTGCCGGACGACGTCCAGCAGGTAGACGGGCACCGGCCGGCGGCCGGTCAGCAGCAGCATCTCATCGTAGGCCATGCTGCTGGTAGGGCAGATGGGACTGTGCTTGTACAGCACGGCGAGCGGCGCGGCGAGGAGCAGGGCGAGGTCGGACTCGCCGGCGATCTGATACATGCCGGAACGTATACGGACGGCCGCGGAGGCGGCTACGTCAGCCGCATCCGCTCGAGCAGCTTGCGAAAGCGCGGATCGCCGCGCAGCGGGTCCAGCATCGGCTCCACGTTCAGGTACGCCAGCCAGCCGCGCCGCTCCTCGTAAGCCCGGTCGAGCCAGGCGAACGCCGCGTCCGAACTGCCCAGAGCCGCGTGCATCATCACGAACGCCACGGGCGAGACGTATTCCTCGCTCGCGCTGCGCTCCAGCTGGGCCAGCGCGGCCCGCGCTTCGTCGAGCCGGCCGCGCCCCGCCGCCACCGCGCCGAGCCCGGCCACGGCCAGCGCGGGACTGTGTGATATCGCGATCGCCTCGCGAAACGCCGCGGCCGCCTCGTCCCACTGCCCGGATTGCAGATAGGCCAGCCCCAGCAGCCGGTGGTTCTCCTCCGCGGTGGGATTCATGGCGAGCGCGCGGCGGAGGTGCTCCAGCGCCTGCTCGGGCTGCCGCGCGTAATAGTGCAGCCAGCCCATGCTCCGGCGAATCGACACCGACGCGGGGTCGAGCGCGATGGCCCGCCGGCCCTCGGCGAGGGCCAGCTCCGTCTGCCCCATCGCGACCTGGAACCAGGCGTACCACTGGCGGGCGACCGAGTAGCGCGGGTTGAGCTCGAGCGCGCGGCGGAAGTGGCGGTCGGCGAGCGGCCAGTCCCAGTCGTAGATGAACACGACCCACCCGAGCGAGGTGTGCGCCTCGGCCAGCGTCTCATCGAGAGCCAGCGCCCGCTCCGCCTCGGCCCGGGCCCGTTCGAGCCCCTCCTGCACCGGTGAACCCCGGTAGTCGATCTGCAGCGCGTACGAGTCTGCCAGCCCGGTGTACGCCAGCGCGTACCCCGCGTCCTCCGCAATGGCCGCCTCGAAGTGGCGGATCCCTTCGGCGATCGCGGACGGGGTGCGCCGGTTCCAGGAATAGCGGCCCTTCAGGTAGAGATGGTACGCCCGGAGGTTGGCCGTGTAGCGCACCGGGACGGGATCGCCCAGGTCCTGGAGCAGGGTGGAGCGGAGGGTGTCCACGATGGTGCGGGCGATCTCGTCCTGAATGACGAACACGTCGGCCAGCTCGCGGTCGTAGCGCTCGGACCAGAGGGTGCGCCCATCGCTCACGCCCGTGAGCTGCGCGGTGATCCGCAGCCGGTTGCCGGCGCGTCGCACCGACCCTTCGAGCACCGCGGAGACGTTGAGCCGGGCGCCGAGGGTGCGGACATCCTCGCGCGCGCCCTTGAGCGCGAACACCGAGGTGCGTGAGGCCACATGGAGTCCCTCCACCTTCGTGAGCGCGGTGATCAGCTCCTCGGTCATGCCGTCGCTGAAGTACTCGTTGTCCGGGTCCGCGCTGGCGTTGACGAACGGGAGCACGGCGATCGCCCGCGCGTCGATGCCCGTCACACCGGCGGCGGCCACATCCGGCGCGGGGTCGGTCAGCGCCGCCATGAAGTCGGTCATGGTGGGGAACCGCTCGGCGGGCGACTTCGCGAGCGCGCGCTCCAGCGCCCGCTCGACGCCCGGCGACACGGTCGGGCGGTGGGTCCGGACGGGCGCGGGCGTCTCGATCGCGTGGCGCGCCATGGTGGCCCGCGCGCCGCTCCCCGCAAACGGGGGCCGGCCCGCCAGCATTTCGTACAGCACGCAGGCCAGGCTGTACTGGTCGGCCCGGCCGTCGAGCCCGCCCTCCCCGCTGGCCTGCTCGGGGCTCATGTAGGCCGGGGTGCCCACCGCGAAGCCGCGACCCGTTACGTAGACGTTGTCGCCGCCCGCCGCGGAGAGCGCGGTGGCGACGCCGAAGTCGGCCACCACCGGCTCCCCCTCCTGCAGCAGGATGTTCTCCGGCTTGATGTCCCGGTGGATCACGTCGAGGCGGTGAGCGTACGCCAGTGCACCGGCGATGGCCCGGGTGATCCGAAGCGCAACGTCCACCGGCAGCGGCCCCTCGCGCTCGAGCCGGTCCCGAAGGCTCTCACAGCCGGCGTACGGCATCACGAAGTAGAGCAGACCGTCGTGCTCGCCCGAGTCGTGGAGCGGGAGGATCTGGGGATGAGACAGCCGGGCGGCGATGCGGATCTCGCGCAGGAAGCGCTCGGGCTCGTATCCGGACGGGCCGGGGTCGGGTCGGAGCACCTTGATGGCCACCTTCCGGTCGTGCTTCACGTCCTCGGCCAGGTAGACCGTGGCCGCCCCGCCCCGTCCGATCTCCTCCTCGATCAGGTAGCGCCCGCCGAGGGCGGCTCGCAGGCGGGTGGCGATGTCGGACACGACGGCCTCGCTGGCGGCCCGGGTGGGCCGGGAGTGGTGTCCATGGAAGGGAATCGGTCGTCACCCGATGCACAAGGCACTCGGCCGGACGGGCGGTGAAACTTTTGTGATTCTGCGACGAAGAGAAGAGATGAGCCCGTTCCCAGCGGACGACGAGCGGCACCCGCGCCGGCTCTCCACCGAGGCCTGGACGGTGCCCCTCGTCCAGCAGCTGCGGGCGGTACTGGTGGACGCCGACGAGGTGGCCCGGCGGCACCTCCGGCAACTGCTGGACGACGAGCCGGGCGTGGCCGTGGCCACCGAGTGCGCCACCGGCGAGACCGCCATCGAGGCGATCACCCGGGAACGGCCACACGTGGTCTTCCTCGACGTCCTGCTGCCCGACATGAACGGCCTCGCCCTGGCCCGGGAGCTCGTGCCGCACGTGCAGGCGGGGCTCGTCTTCGTCACCGACCGGTCGTCCTGGGCGTTGCAGGCGTTCGAGGTCCATGCGCTCGATTACGTGCTGAAGCCGGTCGAGCGGGGCCGGCTCCGCGCCGCGGTGACGCACGCCCGGTCGCTCCTCCCGCAGGACCGGCGCGACGTGGCCGCCTCGGAACGGCTCGTGGCCCTGCTCGATCGGCGCGACGCCGAGCGCCAACGCCGCGCACGGCTCCTTATCCGCCGCACCGAGGGCGCCTTCTTCATCAGGACCGATGCCATCGACTGGGTCGAGGCGGCCGGCAAGGTGGTGAACGTGCACGCCGGCAAGCAGGTGCACGTCCAGCGGGAAGCGCTCGCGCGCATCGAGCGGCACCTCGACCCGGAACAGTTCATCCGCATCAGCCGGTCGGCCATCGTCAACATCGACCGGATCCGCGCAATCCAGCCCTGGTTCAACGGCGAGTACCTGGTGATCCTCGACGACGGTGCCCAGGTGCCCACGTCGCGGCATTACCGGACGAACCTCCGGCGTCTGTTCGGCAGAGACGACGCGCCCTAGATTGGGATGGCCGCCCTGCCCGGCGGCCGAGGAGCTCCCATGCGCCACTTCCTCCCTCGGTGCTGTCGCCCGGTGGTCCTGCTCGCCGCTCTCCCACTGTCCGCATCGGCCTGCCACCATGCCGGGAGCGAGCCCGCGAAACAGCCCGCGCCGGCGGCCGTCGACACCGCCGTCCCCCTCGAGATCGCCAACCACAATTGGCTCGACGTGATCATCTACGTGGTGCGCGACGGCCAGCCCATGCGGGTCGGCATCGCGAACGCGAGCAGCTCGGCGAGCTTTACCCTGCCCGCTCGCCTGCTGGGCCAGGGCCGCGAGGTGCGGCTCTGGGGCCACCCGATCGGCGGCACCGGCGGCGCCCTCACCGAATCGGTGGTGGTGCAGCCGGGGCAATGGATCGAATGGACGCTGGAGACGGATCTGAATCAGTCGGCGATCGGGGTGTATTGAGAAGTCGTGAGTCGTGGGTCGTGAGTCGCTCACGACTCACCGCGGCCCGCCCCCTCCCGTCCCCCCGCCGCCCCCCTCGAAGACGCCACCACCGCCGAACACCTGGGTGGCGGCCACCAGGCCCGCCGCGACGGCACCGCCGAGCAGGCCGGTGCCGCCGAGCGAGAGCCGGCGCTGTTGAAGCTCGCGGACGAACCGGCGGGGGATCACCACCGTCTCGCCCTCCCAGTCGCTTCGCTCGCCGCGCTGGTTCTCCACCTCCCGCACCGCCAGCGTGAGCTCGGCCGAGTCGGCCCGCACCACGTCACCCGCGACCACGCCCACGCCGGGGCCGATCCGGCTGGCCAGTGAGTCGCTGCCGGCGTCGGTGAGCGTGGCCTGGACGCGGAGGCCCGCCGCCGGCAGGGTGGCCGGCAGCGGTCGGTAGGTGTAGCACCCCGCCAGCACCAGCAGCAGGCCGAGCGGGGTGGCGGTGCGTGCCGCGCTCAATTCGCGAGCGGCGCGGACGACGTGTAGTCGAGCACCGGGCATGGATTCGGATCGTTCGCGTTCCGTCCCGCGGGGGCGACGTTCGGCGTGTTGGGGTTGGCGTTGATCTCGGTGATCCCGTATGGCATCCGGCCGGCGATCGGCGTCGTGCCTGCCGTGGTGCTGCCGACCGCCGGTGTGGGGGCGAGCGCCGGAAGACAGGTCCGCTTCCAGTCGTTCCACGCCTCGATGTTCAGGAACTGCGCCACGTACTTCTCCTCGATGATGTTCTCGAGGGTGGCCGGCGCGCTCCCCAGCGCCGGGAAGACGTTCACCGTGGCGCCCCGCGCCCCGTAGCCGCGATTGGCGCGCGCCGCGTCCAGGAACGGCTGGGCGGCGCCCTGCCCGCCGCCCTGGAAGGCGGCCTCCGCCCCGATGAGCTGGGTCTCGGCATAGGTGACCTCCGGCTGCCGGAAGTCACCCAGATCGACGTTCGGGTCGATGAAGTTGAAGCCGGAGTAGGACGGCACCGAGCCACCCGGGGGCACGATGCCGTTGCCGGGGTCGATACCGGGCGCGGTCTGGAGGTTGGTGGTTCCCGCCGGCCGGTACCCGAAGAAGCCGAGCGGATTGCCGTCGTCGTCCGTGGCAGGCACGAAGTAGAAGTTGAGCCGCGCGTCATCGGCCAGGCCGGCGTCGATCCGGCGTTTCATGATCTCGATCATGGCGGCACCCGGCGCGATGTCACCCCGGGTGGCCTGGAACTGCAGCCAGATGTTGTTGCCGTTCGGCGTGGCGTCGGCGAACCAGTTGAAGTCGTTCGCGGGGCTGTTGATCCCCAGCGGTACCTCGGCCAGCGCGAGCGCGTACGAGCCCGGGTCCACTTCGGCCGTGTGCATGTAGAACCGGGCCTTCAGCGAATGCGCCACCTGGTTGTACACCTCGCGCAGGCCGGCGGCGTCGCGTCCCGCGTAGATCAGCTCGGCGTTGTCCTGCGGTGGGCCGAGATTGGTGGGCCCGGCGGCCGGGAGATAGATGCTGATCGCCGAGTCGAGCTGGGCCTGCAGATCGGCGTAGATCTGGAGCTGTGGGTCGAACGCCGGCGTCGCGTTGGTGGAATCGGCCGCCTCGCGGTATGGGATGTCGCCCCAGATGTCGGCGGCGGTGCCGATCACGAGTGCCTCGTACACCTTGCCGATGCCGATGTACAGTGAGTCGCCGACGGCGCGCGCGAGCTGCTGCATCTTGCGGATGTCGAGCAGCCCGCCGCCGCCATTGAGCGTCCGGTTGGAGCCGTACACGGAGGTCCAGTTCGGGTCGATCGTCACCGGATCCATCGCGTACCGGTCGAAGCCGATCTGCTGGCGCGAGTTGCCCGAGATCTGCTGGACGTACATCACGGCGTCCCGCGCCAGCTGCCCCTGGAACTGCACCCCCTGCGCGGCCTGGATGCCGATATACAGCGGACCCGGCCGGGTGAGCTTGCTGATGTTGTTGGGATCATCGCTGACCCCATTGCCCGAGAGGAAGTCGTTGCAGCCCGCGGCCCCGAGCGCGAGGGCCACGGTGGCCGCCATTTTCCATGCGTGTGTCATGGCTGTCCTCCTGTGGTTCTCCGCCCGGAATCAGCGGTTCAGCGTGAGCGAGAAGACGAACGACCGGGTCTGCGGGTTGTTGAAGTAGTCGATTCCCCGCACCGAGGTGGCGGAGCCGAGCAGCGACGTCTCCGGGTCGATGCCGGTATAGTCCGTCCAGGTGACGAGGTTCCGGCCGGCGACGCGCAGATCGATGCTGCTGAACCCGATGAGCCGGTTGACCCAGGGGGCGTCGAGGGTATACCCCAGCGAGATCTCGCGCAGCTTGACGAAGCCGGCGTCCTCGATGAACGCGGAGACGGGGCCGTTGAACACGCCGCCCGGACCCGTGAACCAGGCCTCGTTGAGCGGCACCGCGGCCCCGGCGCCCGGGCCGGCCACCTGCTGGTCCTGGAGATAGCTCTGGCCGAAGACGAAATTCCCGCCGTCGCGCAGCCTCTGCGACTCGCGCGAGGTGCCGAAGTGGTCCATGGCGCCCCTGGTACCGTTGTAGTTCTGTCCGCCGTGCCGGATGTCGAGCAGGCCGCTCAGGGACACGCCCTTGTACCGGAACGCCGTGCGGAGTGATCCGGTCCAGTCGGGGTTGGGGTCGCCGATGATGTAGTTGTTGGAGGCGTCGAGCTGCGGGTAGCCGCTCGCGTCGATGTAGAGAGCGCCGGCTGGCGCGCCCTGGCACTGGCCCGCCGTCTGGTCGATGTCGATGTCGTTGATGACCAGACCCCTGCCGCAGCGGACGTAGTCGCTGCCGTAGAGCACCCCGATGCGCTGCCCCTCGATCGCCACGCCCTGGACGCCCAGCCCGTTGGAGCCACCGCTGAACGGGAACGGCGCGAACTGCACGCCGGCCAGATCGGTGACCAGGCTCTTGTTGTTGGCCCACTGCGCGCCGACCTCCCACGAGAAGTCACGGGTGGTGATCGGCCGGACGTTGAGCGCCAGCTCCCAGCCGATGTTGCGCAGCGAGGCCGCGTTGGCCGGCTCCTCCGTGTAGCCGGTGCTGCCCGCCACCGGGATGTTGAGGATGACGCCGCTCGAGTTCTGGCGGTAATAGGTGATGCCGAAGTCGGCCTTGTCGCGGAACAGGCCGAGATCCACGCCGGTCTCGAATTCCTTGACCCGCTCGGGCCCGAGTTCGGTGGTCGGCAGGTTGTAGCGGGTGACCAGTCCGCCCACGCCGCCGAGCTGGGTCGAGCTGCTGGGACCCCAGCCGCCTTCGGCCAGGGTGGTGGAGTAGAAGACGGTCTGCAGCAGGTAGGGCAGCGGCTGGGTGCCGCTCTGCCCATAGGCGGCCCGCAGCTTGCCGAAGGTGAGCCAGCGGTTCTCGTTGTCAGCGCCGCGGTAGAAGGTCCAGGCTGCGCTCCCCTTGGGGAACCAGTTGCGCCGCTGGCTCAGGCCGAACGTCGAGGCCCCGTCGTTCCGGACCGCGGCGCTGAGGAAGAGCTGGTCCCAGAGGTCCGCCGTCACCTGCGCGAAGTACGATTCCAGGCGGATGGTCTGCCGGAAGTCGTAGGGCGGGAGCTGGGCGGCGGTGTTGCCCAGATTGAACGGCTGCGGCGCGATGAGGCCGGTGCCGAGAGTCTGGCGGCTCTGGAAGCTGTTGGAGTTGAGATTCTGCCCCACGGTCACCGTGCCCGACCACGTCGGCCCCATCTTGTAGCGGGCCGTGGCGGTCAGGTTGTGGTCGATCTGACTGGTCCGGATATATCCCGCGTTGACCCCCCCGACGCCGTTGGTGCCGGTCACCGTCGAATTCGAGGTCTGCCAGGGCCAGCCCTGGGTCCGCTCGTCGTTGGCGTAGTCCAGGCCCAGGGTGTAGTTGAACGTGAGCCAGTTGAGCGCCGTGAACTCGGCGTTGACGTTGCCGTAGGTCCGGCCCACGTCCGACGTGGAGACGTTTTCGTTGGCCGAGAAGAACGGGTTGTCGTAGTTCCGGCTCTGCTGTTCGCTCCCGGGCCCCGGGTTGGGGAACCGGAAGGAGCGGTGCAGTCCGAAGACCGGATCGAGGTATGGTTGATTGTTGAAGTCGGGCGGCGAGCGCCAGGCCCCGAGCAGCAGGCCTTCGGTGCTGTTCCGGCTCACCACGAACCCGCCGCTCCCGTCGGTGTAGGCCACGTTGGCGCCGACCTTCAGGTTGTCGAAGATCCGGTGGGAGCCGTTGAACCGGACGGCGATGCGCCGGTAGTGGCTGTTGGGACCGACGATGTAGCCGCGGTCGTAGTTGTACCCGCCGGACAGGTAGAACGTCGTGCGCTCGTTGCCGCCGGAGATGGTGAGCGTGTTGTCGGTCGTGTACCCGTCCTGGAACATCTCGTCCGAGTGATCGAACGTCGGCGTGCCCGGCGCCAGGAGCGGCCCCCAGCTTCCGGCCGAGGCGAACCCGACGATGCAGTTGGTCGCGCCGCCGGCCACGCATGTCGGCGCCACGCCGCCCGTGCCCAGCCCGTACTTGGTCTGGAAGTCGGGCAGCCGGGTGTGCTGATTGAGCCCGATGGAGCTGCGGAGCGAGTACCGGGTGGGCCCCGGCTGGCCGCGCTTGGTGTTGATGAGGATGACGCCCTGGCCCGCGCGCGAGCCGTAGATGGCGCCCGACGCCGCGCCCTTCAGGATCTCGACGTTGGCGATGTCGTCGGGGTTGATGTCGATCGCCCGGTTGGGCGGCGCGGCGCTGGCGTTGAGCGCGCTGCTGAGCGGGTTGTTGTAGTTGATCGAGTTGTCGATGGGCACGCCGTCCACGACGATCAGCGGCTGCCCGTCGGACGCGGTGATCGTGGTGGTGCCGCGGATCTGAATGAAGGATGAGGCGCCCGGATCGCCCGAGCTCGATGTCACGTTGACGTTCGGCGCCTTGGCGGCCAGGGCGTTGATGACGTTCGGCTCGTTGCTGCGCACCACGGCGGTGGAATCGACGTAGCTCCGGCCGGTGCCGAGCTTCTCGACCTCGGACACGGTGCCGGCGCCGGTCACGACGATCTCACCCAGCCGGAGCGGGTTTTCCGCCAGGCTGAAATCCTGGGTCGCGGCCCCGCCGCTCAGGGTGAGCTGCGCGGTGGACGGCTTGAACCCCACCGCGCGCGCGGTCACCGTGACCGGCGCCGCCGGCACCCGGGCGCCGGGGATCGCGATCGAATAGCTCCCGTCGGGACGGGTCGTGGCCCCGAGGCTGAGGTCCTGCACGAGCACCGTGGCCTGCCCGAGGGGGGTGCCCTCGGCGCTGGTCACCTTGCCGGTCAGCGTGACCGGCTGGCGGGCCGGCTCCTGAGCCGTACCCGGACGGACGACGAGGGCGAGGGCGGCCGACGCGACGAGCGTCGCGCGGACGAGGCCTCGCAGCACCACACGAGGAAGGTTCATGGGAAGCTCCTGCACCACGGGATGATCGGATCGGCAATGCGGCATCCGCGCTGGAACGGTGGCATGCGGCGCGCGGTGCGACACGAAAGACATTGACGCCGCACTTTCGGCGGCACAACGCTTCCGGCGCCACCTGTCGGATTCCGGGCGCCACCTGCACGACTCGCGGCGCGAGCGACGGGGTGTTTCGGGCTGAACATCGAGGAGGGCGGGTGACGGTTGTCACCCCGGGCGGCAGGATCGTCGCGGGCGGGAACGCGCGCGCGGGTCAGCGTTTCACATCGCGGCCTTCAGGCGGGGTAGTAGCGGCGTCCGTGCGCGTCCATCTCGAGCAGGCTTCCGGCCGGCGCGAACCGCGCGCCGTGCACGTCCTCGAGATCGCGCAGCACGTCCACCACGCGCGCGGCGGTCAGGTCGTCCACCAGCCGGAGCGGGCCACCGCGGAACGCCGGGAAGCCGATGCCGAAGAGGGCACCGATGTCACCGTCGCGGGGGCTCCGTACCACTCCGTCCTCCATGGCCATCGCCGCCTCGTTGAGCATCGCGTACACCAGGCGGCGCTCCACGAGCGACGGGTCCGCATCCTCCACCGGACGGATGCCGAGCAGCGGGTAGACGGAATCGTCCGCCCCCGCCTTGTGTCCGTCGCGGTAGCGGTAGAGGCCGCGGCCGCTCTTCCGGCCCAGCCGCCCGTCGGCCAGCAGCCGAGCCAGGGTTTCCGGCGGCCGCAGCCGGTCGCCGAACGAGGCGTGCATGACTGCGCCCGCCTTCTGTGCCACGTCGAGCCCGACCTCGTCGAGCAGCGCGATCGGTCCGACCGGGAACCCCCACGCGATCATGGTCCGATCGATCACCTCGACGGGCACGCCCTCGGCGAGCAGCGTCGCGGCCTCGTTGAGGTAGGGCGAAAGAATGCGGTTCACCCAGAAGCCCGGGTGGTCGGCCACCACGATGACGGTCTTTCCCATGCGGCGGCCGAACCGGACGGCGGTCACGATCGCCTCGGGTGCGGTGGCATCGGTCGGGATGACCTCGAGCAGGGGCATCTTTTCCACCGGCGAGAAGAAGTGCATCCCCAGCACCTGCTCCGGCCGGAGGGCGCCCGACGCGATGTCGCGGATCGGGATCGTCGAGGTGTTGCTGGCGAAGATCGCCTCGGGTCGGATCACCGCCTCGACCTCGGAGAGTACCCGGCGCTTGACCTCCAGGTCCTCGAACACGGCCTCGATCACGAGATCCGCGCGCGCGAACCCCTGGTAGTCGTCGCCCCCCGAGAGCAACGCGCCGAGCCGCTCGTACTGGGGCCGCGTGAGCCGCTTCCGCTTGAGCCGTTCCGCCAGCACCCCGCCGGCGGCCTTGAGGCCCTTCCCCACCCGCGCGAGGTCGGCATCCTTGAGCCGCGTGTCCACCTCGACGTTGAGCGCCGCCGTGCCCGCGATCCCCGCGCCCATGAAACCGGCGCCCACCACGCCGAGCCGCCGGATCTGCCGTGGCGCCGCGGTGCCGGGCGGGATCCCGTCGTCCTTCTTGAGGGCGGTGGTGGCGAAGAAGATCTGCACCAGCTTGCGGGAGACGTCGCCGACCGCCAGCTCGCCGAACGCGCGGTGCTCCTCGGCCAGGCCGGCGGTGATTCCCTGCTCGAGGCCGACGCGCACCGCCTCGAGCGCGCGGAGCGGCGCGGGGTAGTGCCCGCCGGTTCTGGCGCGGACCTGCCTCTCCGCGGCCCGGTAGACCATGCGCCGTCCCGCCGCCGTGCGGTCGAGCAGGTAGCCCCGCAGGCCGCCTCCCGCCGCGCGGCGGGGCGGTCCCTCGCGCGCGACGCGGTCGGCGGCCGTGAGCGCGGTGGCCGCGAGGATGCTCGGCGGCACCAGCTCGTCCACCAGCCCGAGCCGGAGGGCCCGGACGCCGCGCTCGCTCTTGCCGGTGAGGATGAGGTCCAGCGCCGCGCGGGCACCGATGAGCCGCGGCAGCCGCTGGCAACCGCCCGCGGCCGGGATGAGGCCGAGCTGCACCTCGGGGAGCCCGAGCTGGGTCCTGGGGTGATCGGTGGCGATGCGATAGTGACAGGCCAGCGCGAGCTCCAGGCCGCCGCCGAGGCAGGCGCCGTGGATCGCCGCGACCACCGGCTTGGCAAGCGCCTCCACCCGGTTCACCATTTCCTGCCCCTCGAAGCTCAGCCGCTCCGCCGCGCTCTCGGTGGTGAGCGCCGAGAACTCGTCGAGGTCGGCGCCGGCGATGAAGCTGTCGGGCTTCCCCGAGATGAGCACGGCCGCGCGGACGGATGCGTCGTCGCGCAGACGGATGAGGAGCGCCTCGAACTCCACCTTGACCGCGTCGCTCAGCTTGTTGACCGACTCGCCCGGCAGATCGAACGTGACGACCGCGATCCCGTCCTGGATGTCCGTCGTGAGGGCGGACATCAGTCGCGCTCCAGCACGAGGGCGTAGCCCATCCCGCCCTGCGCGCAGATGGAGACCAGCCCGAACTGCACGTCGCGCCGCCGCATCTCGTGTGCGAGCGTCGTGACCAGGCGCGCCCCGGTGGCGCCGAACGGATGGCCGATGGCGATCGACCCGCCCATCACGTTGGTGCACGCCCAGTCCACCTGCCCCACCGGCGCCCCGAGGCCGAGTCGCTCCGCCCAGGCGTCCGAGCCCCAGGCCTGCTCGTTGGAGAGCACCTGCGCCGCGAACGCCTCGTGGATCTCGACCAGCCCCAGCTCGCGCCAGGCGATCCCCGCCCGCGCGAGCGCGCGCGGCACCGCGTACACCGGACCCATCAGGAGCTGCCAGCCGGGATCCACCGCCGCCACCGCGTAGCTCCGGATGAACGCCAGCGGCTCGTAGCCGAGCGCCGCGGCCTTCTCCTCGGCCATGAGGAGGACGGCGGCGGCTCCGTCGGTGAGCGGCGACGAGTTGCCCGCGGTGACCGAGCCGTAGCGGCGGTCGAAGACCGGGCGGAGCTGCGCCAGCGCCTCGAGCGAGGTGTCGGAGCGGATGCCGTTGTCCGCGGTGACGATCTGGTCCAGGTCGCGGCCGCCGAACCAGGGCGCGATCTCGGCCGGGAGGCGGCCGTCAGCCGTGGCGGCGGCGGCGCGCTGGTGGCTCATGAGCGCCATCCGGTCCTGCGCCTCCCGTGTGATACCGTTCTCCTTGGCCATCTTCTCGGCGGATTGGCCCATCGTCTCGCCGGTGGAAGGCTCGGCCACGGCCGGGGTGACGGGGACCAGGTCGCGCGGCCGGGTGCGCGCGAGCGCGCCGATCCGGGCCCCCACGCTCTTCGCCTTGCCCGCGTCCACGAGGATCCGGCTGAACCGCCGCGAATGGAGCACCGGGATGTCGGACAGCGACTCGACCCCGCCCGCCAGGATCGTATCGGCGTGGCCGAGCGCGATCTGATCGGCCGCGTTGGTGAGCGCCTGCGCGGCGGAGGCGCAGGCCCGGTTGAGCGTGTAGGCCGGAACGCTGGGCAGGAGCTGCGGCAGGAGGCTCACCTCGCGCGCCACGTTGGGCGCGCGCACCGAGGACACGACCTGCCCGAAGATCACCTCGTCGATCTCGCGCCCGTCGATCTCGCTGCGCACCAGCAGCTCGCGGGCCGCGTGGCGTGCCAGCGCCGTCGCGGAGACGTCGCGGAAGACGGTCCCGCTCTTGGCGAACGGCGTGCGCAGACCGGCCACGATGGCCACCCGCCGCCCCGGTCGGGAGTCGTGCAATGAGGTCCTGTCGAGAAAGTGGGAGAGAGTCGTGGTACTTTTCACGCGCGCCGGGCGAGCACGCTCGCGATCACGCGCCAGCGCTCGGCGTCGACCGGCTCCAGCGCCTCGCGGCCGTGCAGCACCCGGAGCGGGGCGACCAGGCGAGCCAGCTCGCCGGGGCGCAGCAGGTGGTGGTCCAGTGTCGGGCCCCAGCCGAGCTCGCGCTGCCCGGCCAGAAATGACTCCATCATCAGCACACCGCCCGGCGCGACCAGCTCGCGGATGTCGGCCATTCGTTCACGGTCAAGATAATTGAAGACCAGAACCGCATCAAAAGTGCCCAGCTCCGGCCACGGCCGCTCCAGATCGGCGACGCGCCACTCGACCGTCAGCCCATGGGCGGCGGCGAGCTCGCGTGCCACGGCGAGCCGCGTCTCGTCGCGGTCGATCCCGGTGACCTCCGCCCCGAGCAGCGCCGCGGCGAGGCTGTGGCGACCCTCACCGCAGGCCAGGTCCAGAACCCGCATGCCGGACCGGATCCGATGAGCGTGCCACAGAAACCAGGTGCTGGGGCGGGGCAGGCGCGCGGCGGTGGGCAGGCTCACAGGGGTCGGTCCTCGGTGCGGGCGACGCTCGAACAGCTCACGGCACAGCCCGCGGATCTGCTCGTCATCGGGGGTGGTATCACCGGCGCCGGCGTGGCGCGGGACGCGGCGATGCGCGGCCTCAGGACGGTGCTGGTCGAGCAGCAGGACTTCGGGGCCGGCACCAGCTCACGCTCGAGCCGCCTGGTCCACGGCGGCCTCCGCTACCTCGAGACCGGCGACGTGCGGCTGGTGCTCGAGGCCAACCGGGAACGGCGGGTGCTGCTCCGGATCGCGCCGCACCTCGTCTGGCCGCTGCCCTTCGTCTTCCCCCTGCACCGCGGAGACCGGATTCCGCTGTGGCGGCTGGCCGCGGGCATGTGGCTGTACGACGCGCTCGCGCTGTTCCGGAATGTGCGGACCCACCGCATGTTGGGCAAGCGCGCGCTGCTCGAGGCGGAGCCGATGCTGCGCGAGCGCGGCCTCGTCGGCGGAGCGCGGTTCTACGACGCGCAGTGCGACGACGCCCGGCTCACCCTTGCCACCGTTCGCTCTGCGGTCCACCACGGCGCCCTGGTGGCGAACTACACCGCGGTGCAGGCGCTCGAGCGTACGGCGGGCCGGGTCGTCGGGGCCGCGCTCGAGGACCGGCTCACCGGGACGCACGCGACCCTCCGCGCCAGCGTGGTGGTCAATGCCGCGGGCCCGTGGGCCGATCGGGTCCGCGTGCTCGAGGATTCCGGGGCGGCGCCGCTGCTCCAGCCCACCAAGGGAATCCACGTGGTCGTGGACCGGAGCCGTCTCGACCACCGCGAGGCGATCGTCTTCACTAGCCCGATCGACGGCCG
>DASSBA010000007.1:0-23019 GCA_035699205.1 Gemmatimonadales bacterium | reverse complement strand
GCCGCGCTCACGGCGCGCAGCCGTGCGACCCTCGCCGCCGAGCAGATCCTGCGCGTCCTCACCCACAACCTGCTGATCCTGCCTCGTGTCCCATGCACGTTTCAACAGAGCCGATGACAGTGGCACTCGGGACGACAGTGCCGGCCAGCTCACCCGCGCCCGCCCGCCGCCCTTTTCGTCCTTTCCACCTTCCACCTTTCCGCCTATCCACCTTTCCGCCTTTCCACCCCCCTCAATACACCGCCAGACTCGACCGATCGAGATCGCTCTCCAACGTCCAGCTCACGTACTGCCCGGGCTGCACCAGCAGCGGCTCGCTGAGGTAGGCCTGGGCCCCCGCGAGCGGATACGCCATCAGCCGCGTGGTGCCGCTCATCTGCAGCCGCCGGTACGGGAAGCTGAACTCCGCCCTGCTGAGCGCGGTCACGGTACCGAGGCGCTCACGCTGGCTCCCCTGCACCAGGTAGATGATGATGTCGCCCTGAAAGTGGCTCTCGACCTCGACCGCCACCGTGGCGTTCGGGTCCGGCTGCACCGATGTGTCCGACCCCTTGGACCGGCACGCGCCAAGCGCGGTCAGTAGCAGGAGGACCGCAATTCCTCGTCGCAGCATTTGAACCCGTCGCTCTCTCGCGAGATCCGCCGACTCACGCGCGTCGCCCTCGCGAATGCCTTCGTCTGCGGATGCCCGTGTTTGACGGGCCGGATCCGGCGGAGCGCGGCGCCCCGAGATCCACCGGTCACCTTGAAGCCGCCGCCCCCCCAGTCCCAAGATACTTGCCGTACCACGCCAGATACCGTTGCATCCGATCCAGCCGATGGCTCGGCTTCTTGAGCGAGTGCGGCTCCCCCGGGGACACGATGAGCTGCGTCTCCCGCCCGAGGCTCTTGAGCGCCTGATACATCTGCTCGGAATTGAGCAGCGGCACGTTCCAGTCCTCGTCGCCGCACAGGAACAGCGTGGGCGTCACGATCCGGTCGGCGTGGAGCAACGGGTAGGAGACCTCGAGGTATGCCTTCAGGTGCTTCCACGGCGTGCCCAGTTCGGCCTCGTACTCCTTGACGTACTGGTCCGTCCCGTAGCCCGCCAGCGCGTTGCCGATCCCCGCCCCGCTCGTGGCCGCCTTGAACCGCTGGTCGCGGGCGATCACCTCGTTGGTGAGGATGCCGCCGTAGCTCCACCCGCCGACGCCCAGCCGCTCGGGGTCGGCCAGCCCCTGCGCCACCGCCCAGTCCACCGCGGCCAGCACGTCCTGCGCGTCCTTCTGGCCCCACCGGGCCCAGATGGCGGTCGAGAACTTCTCGCCCCGACCCGAGCTGCCGCGCGGGTTCACGCCCAGCACGACGTAGCCGTTGGCGGCGAGCACCTGCCAGTCGAGGTTGGCGAAGTCGTGATAGAACTGCCAGACCGGTCCCCCGTGAATCCGGAGGACGGTCGGATAGCGCCGGCCCGGCTGGTAGTCGGGCGGCTTCACCACGAAGCCGTGGATCTCGGTGCCGTCCCGGCTCCGGACGGTGATCTCCTCCACCGGCGCGAGCCGCACCTCCCGGCGCCAATCGGCGTTCTGCCGGGTGATGGGGCGCAGCTCGCGGCCCTCGACCGCGAAGAGCTCCATCGGCGCGTCGCTGCCGCTCGATGCCACCGCCAGCCGCCCGTCCCGGCCCAGCTCGAAATCGGTGAGGGCGCGCGGCCCCTCGACCAGCCGCTCGACCGCGCCGCCGGCGGCCGGCACCCGCGCGAGGTGGTACACCCGGTCGCCCTCGACCAGGAAGAGCACCGACGAGCCGTCGCGCGAGAAGGCGGGCGACAGCACGTTCCGGTCGAGCGCCCGCGTGAGCACCCGCGCCGGACCGCCGGCGGAAGGCACCACCGCGACGCTCTGGACCCCGTAGTACAGCAGCGCGAGCGGGCCGCCCTGCACGTAGGCGATCAGGCTGCCGTCCGGGCTCCACGCCGGCGCGCGGCTGCCCCACTCGGGGTCCATGTCCGGGCCCGCGAACGTGGTGAGCTGCCGCGGCTCGGCGCCCGTGGCCGCCTGGACGACGTAGAGGTCGTAGTTGTCGGTGCGGTCGTACTCGGGCCGGCGCCGGCTCACGAAGGCAATGGACTTGCCGTCGGGCGACCAGGATGGGGCGGCCTCGTCGTAATCGCCAGCGAGGAGCTGCGTGGCCGCGCGGGTGGGCAGGTCGAACAGGTAGAGGTGATCGTGCTCGGCGCCCAGCCAGCCCGTCTCGTCCTCCTTGAACTGGAACCGGTCGATGACGATCGGCCTGGCGCCCCGGCTCGAGGTGTCGCCCGGCGCCTTGGCGTTGGGGTCGGGATCGCTGACGATCAGCGCTAGCCGCCGCCCGTTCGGCGACCAGGCCAGGTCGCTGACCCCGCCGGGAAAGCTGGTGAGCCGCTCGGGCTCGCCGCCGGCCCGGTCGAGCAGCCAGAGCTGGTCCACCTCGCGCGGATCATCGCGGTCGGAGAGGAACGCCAGGAAGCGTCCGTCCGGACTCCATCGCGGCGCGTGCTCGTCGGCCGGGCTCCGCGTCAGCCGGACCTGCTGCTTCCCGTCCCAGCTCGCCAGCCACACGTCGGTGTCGTCCTGGTCCTTCGCCGTGTCCGGCACCGACACGGTGTACGCCACCCACGCCCCGTCGGGCGAGACGCGCGGATCGGTGACGTCCCTGACTTTCGCCAGGTCGTCCACGCCGACCGCCCGCTGCGCCGACGCGGCGCCGCCTAGGGAGACCACGAGCATCGTCGAAAGCCACGGGACTCTGTTCAAAGCAATCCTCCTGCGGTGGTTCACCACAGAGGCACAGGGGGCACGGAGGGACACAGAGGGTTCCGGATCAGCAAAGGCCCCTTGGACCCGGACAACACCAACAAATTTGATGGTGGCTCCGCGCCCAGATGCGCTCCGTTTCCAAGTCCCTCTGTGTCCCTCCGTGCCCTCTGTGCCTCTGTGGTGAATACATCGCAATCTCAGCGTTTGTACACCGTCCCACCCTTCATGACAAAGCCCACCCGCCGGAACGCCCGCAGATCCGCCAGCGCGTCGCCTTCGACGGCGATGAGATCGGCGTACTTGCCGGCCGCGATCGAGCCGACCCGGTCCTCCCATCCCATGAGCTCGGCGGCCCGGATGGTGGCGGACTGGACGGCCTGCATCGGCGTCATGCCGTACTTCACCATGTAGGGGAGCTGCATGGCGTTCAAGCCATGCGGATACACTCCGCTGTCGGTCCCGTAGGCGATCCGCACCCCCGCCGCCAGCGCCTTCCGGAAGCCGGCCCGCTGCGTCTCCGTCGTTTCCGCGTTCTTCCGGAGGATGTCCGCCGGCCAGTGCTGCTCCTTCCCTACGCTGTCGATGTAGTCGCCGTTCCAGATGTCGGCCACCAGCCAGGTGCCGTGCTGCTTCATCAGCGCGATCCCCTCGTCATCGAGCAGCGAGCCATGCTCGATCGAGCGCACCCCGGCGCGCACCGCGCGCTTGATCCCCTCCGCCCCGTGCGCGTGCGCCGCCACGAACGTCCCGTACTGCGCCGCCTGATCCACCGCCGCGCGGATCTCCGCCTCGGTGAACTCGGCGACGCCGGGTTTGGTCCCCCGCGTGAGCACCGCGCCCGTCGCGATGATCTTGATGAAATCCGCGCCGCCGTTCAGGATCGCCCGCACCCGCTCGCGCACCTGGTCGGCCGAGTTGGCGACGCCGAACCGGTAGGCGAGCGGCAGCGTCACGTCCGGCGCCGCGCCCACCAGCTCGCCGCCCCCGGTGGACACGGTGACGTACGCGCCCGCCACCTCCATCCTCGGGCCGATCACGGTGCCGTCGTCGATGGCCTCGCGCAGCCCCACGTCCACGAACGCGCGATAGGTGCCCACGTCGCGCACCGTGGTGAACCCCGCCAGCAGCGTGGCGCGCGCGTTCCGGACGCCGCTCATGGCTTCCTGCGTCTCGGTGCGCTCGAGCGGCTGGAGCACGTCGGCCGCCGTGGCCTCGCCGATCAGGTGACTGTGGCAGTCGATGAGCCCGGGAACGACCGTGTACCGGCTCAGATCGATGACGCGCGCGCCGGCGGGGAGCCCGGCCGACGCGGGCTGCACCGCCGCGATCCGGTCGCCGCGCACGATGACGAGCTGGTCCCGGCGCACCTCGCCCCGGTCCACGTCCACCAGCCGTCCGGCCCGGATGGCGACGAGCGGCGGCTCCTGCGCCGCGGCGCCGCCCGCCGTCCCGGCCAGGCCGCCGGCCAGCACCACGAGCGCGAGCCCCGACCAGCGCGATGGCATGACGGCTCCGCGGTGTATGTTGGGGAATGAAACGACGACCGGCGCCCGGAGGCGCCGGTCGAGGCAATATAGGCGGCGAAGTTGAGGTGGGCGACTGCGGCGCGGCGGACCCTATGGCTTCCGCTCGCTCGGGGTCTGCACGTCCACGTCCGGCACGTTCACTTCCTTCTTCTCCGTAGTCACCTTCGGGACGCTGATCGTGTCCTTGGCGGTGCCGGTCTCCACGCTCGGCGTCTCGACCGTGTCGGTCGTGGTGCCGATGGCAGGCTTCTGCACTTCGTACTCCCCTTCGCCGGTCTTCTTGCATCCGACCGTAACCACCAACGCCGCGATGCTCGCGGCCAGCGTGAGCTTCCGCACGAGTAGCCTCCGGTGCTTGGGATGATGTGGCCTCACTGCACGGGAGCCAATCTCGCCAGGAGCGGCGTGCCGGCCTGTGCGCGGGGTCACGGGCCGGCCCCAAGCCGCCCGGCCGTTATCCTCATCCAATGTAGAAGATGTTGACGGCATAGTTTCTAACCCATCAAACCAAATAACTTACCAACTTCACAGATGGCCAACATTTAGCCACATCCCGTGTGGAATCAGGTCCCGCCCTCGCCCCCGGTATGCCGTCCTCCCCGCCGTTCCCTCTTTCCGTCCCGTCCCGTCTTTCCGTCCTTCCGTCCTTCCGTCCTTCCGCCTTTCCACCTTTCCACCTTTCCACCTTTCCGCCTTCCCCCAAAACGACGACGGCCACCCCAGGGTGGCCGTCGCGATGCATCCGGGGTCTGGCTCCCCCTGGCCAGCGCTCAGTCCTGGACGAGGATGAGGTACTTCGAAGCCGACCAGAATTCCTCCGGCTGCGCGATCTCGACGGCACCGGTGACCTTGCCGTCCTTGGCCACGCCCGCCGCCAGGTAGGTCGGGCTCTGGCGCGAGATGATCTTGTACTTCTTGTCCGTGCGCGGGAGCGGGATCGAGGTGTTCTGGGTCTTGTCGATGGCCGTGAACGCCTCGGGGTTGAGGTTCCGCGCGGGCTCGAGCCGGGTGCCGCCGAACACCAGGAACTTCGACCCTTCCTTGGTGACGACGCCCCGCTTGATCAGCTCGTCCTTGGTCCCGATCGCGTAGTAGACCGTGTTCTTGTAGGAGGTCAGGTCGACCACCGTGTCCGCGAGGGCGGCCTTGTCGGTCTCGAGCTGGCTCTTCTCGGTGGTGAGCGTGTCCACCCGCCCCGCCAGCGTGGCGATCTGGGTGTTCTTCTCGTTCAACTGCGCCTCGAACTCGGCCTTCTGGGTCTCGGCGGTGGTGCGGAGATCCTCGATCGTCTTCTTGTACGTGTCGATCTGCGCCAGGAGGCGCGCGTTGCGATGCCGCGAGGTCTTGGCCCGGGCCTCGGTCTCGGCCAGCTTGGCTTCGCTCTCGTTCAGCTTGGTGATGACCGCCTGGACCCGCTCGATCGCGGCCTTGCGGTCCTCACGGTCCTTCCGGGCCCCCGGTACGCCCGGGTCCGTGCTCGCCTTGGCGACGGCCAGGCTCTTGGCCTTGGCGAGCTCGCTGTTGATGTCGGTGACGAACTGGGTGGTCTCGAGCACCTCGGTCAGCAGACTGTCCTTCTGCGCCTCGGCGGTCTTGGCATCAGCCAGCGCCTTCTTCAGTTGGCCCTGGTTGCAGCCGGCCGTCGCGAACGCGCCGACCACGATCAGGGCCCAAGCGTACCGCTTCATGCGTACCTCCCCACTCTGCGTGATGATGGGTCACCAGCATGGACGCGAAACCAGGCCGAACCAGGTCCACGCGAGAGCGCCCGCCCGGGTGAGGGGCGGGTGCGCCGGCCAGAGGGAGCCGTACTCCGGGATGCGAAAACTGGATCGACAGGCGCTCCAAGAATAACGCGCGGGCGCCGAAGTCGGTAGGGCTCAGAGGGATATTGTGATCTGGATCACATTTTACATGAAGTGGCTCGTCGCCCCACCTCAGTCCTTGCCTCGGCCGTGCCCCTGGTCATGCCCTTTGCCCCGCCCCCCACCGTCGTGGCCGCCATCGTCCCCGCCTCCTCCCCCGCCTCCGCCCCCTCCCGCGCTGCCACCGCCATTCCCGCCCCCGCCGCCCGCGTGCCCCCCACCCCCGTCATCTCCGTTCGACGGCGGCGCCGGCGGCGCGGGCGTCCCCGGGCCGCCGCCGGGATCCTCGCCCCCGTCCACCGCCAACGCCGTCAGTCGGAAGTGCACCCGCAGATCCTCGCCCGGGACGGCCACGAGCGCCTCGATCAACTGGGGTCCCTCCTGCCGGCCGAGCCGGGCATGCACGGCGGCCTGGCCGCGCTCGTCGGTCGGCGCGCTGCCCGGATCCACCGCGGCGCCCGGGGGCTCCCCGACGAACCGGAACTCGACCTGACCTCCCACGATCGGCTGACCCAGACCGTCCTCCAGTTGCACGATGAGCGGATCGGCCACGGGCGACCCCTCGGTGGCCGACTGTCCGTCGCCCGCGACGATCGTCAGCGCCGCGGGGACGGCGTCGGTCGGCAGGGTGAGATCGCCGCCGCCGCAGCCAGCGGCCAGGAGTGCGAAGGGGAGGATGGATACCGCGTGGACTTCGACGCGCATACCTGAGGCTAGCGGTCACTCGCGCCGATCGGCCATGGCGTGGATCACAGGCGGCGGTAGCCCAGCGTCGTCAGCCGACCGATCAAGGGCCGCGGCAGGTGCCGGATCATTCCGACCAGCAGCTTGTAGCCCAGCCCCGGCACGCACACGACCGCTCCCCGCCGGTCGAGCTGCGCGAGCGAGGCCCGCACGACGCCCGGCGCCGTGAGCCACATGAAGCGGGGCCGGAGGCCACCGTCCTCGCCCATCCGCTGGTGGAACTCGGAGCGCGTGAAGCCCGGACAGAGCGCCTGCACCTGCACCCCCGTGCCCCGGAGTTCGGTGGCGAGCCCCTCGCTGAAGCTGGTGAGGTAGGCCTTGGTCGCGCAGTAGTTCACGTTCCCCGGCGAGTAGATGAACGACGCCACCGACGACACGTTCACCACCGCGCCCCGGCCCCGCTCCAGCAGCCCGGGGAGCGCCGCCTGCGTCAGTCGCATCGGCGTGAGAACGTGCAGCCGGACCATCCGCTCCTGCTGCTCCGCGGGCGCGGTGGCGAGGCTCCCCAGAGTGCCGAAGCCGGCATTGTTCACCAGCAGCGTGAGCTCGGCCGACTCGCGGACCCGAGCCGCCACCCGGTCCACCTCCCCATCGAGCGTGAGGTCGGCGGCGAGCGTCTCCACCCCGATCCGGTGGCGGCCCTCCAGCTCCCCGGCGAGCGCGCGCAGCCGCGCCTCGTCGCGCGCCACCAGGATGAGGTCGTAACCGCGCTCGGCCAGCTGCCGGCAGAACTCGCGCCCGATCCCCGCCGAGGCCCCGGTCACGAGCGCCGTGCCACTCGCCATCAGCGCTGCAATCCGCTCTCGAACGCCCGCGCGTCCGAGCGGGGCTCGCCCGCCGCCGTCGCGCTGCCGAGGCCGCGAAGCCGGCGCGCCGCCTCCGCGAGGATCTCGTCGGTCTTGCAGAAGACGAAGCGCACGAGCGACCGGCCGCCGCCCTCCCGGTAGAAGCTCGAGCCCGGCACCGGTGTGACGCCGGCCTCCCGGCTGAGCCACACCGCGAACGCCGTGTCGTCGGGCGGCGCGGCGGCGCCGGCGTCCGGGCCGAGCCCGGTATAGTCGGCCAGAATGTAGTAGGCGCCCTCGGGCTTCCAGCAGCGGAACCCCGCCGCCACCAGAGCGGAATGGAGCAGGTCGCGCTTGCCGCGGTACATCTCGGCGAGGCCGTCGTAGAACGCGGCGTCGAGCCCGTCGAGCGCCGCCGCGACCCCTTCCTGCAGCGGGGCCGGCGCGCCGACCGTGAGGAAGTCGTGCACCTTGCGGATCGCGTCCGTCAGCTCGGCCGGCGCCACGATCCACCCGATCCGCCACCCCGTCACGCTGAACGTCTTGGACGCACCGCTGATCGTCACCGTGCGCTGGCGCATCCCGGGCAGCGTCGCGATCGGCACGTGGGCGCCCTCGAACCGGATGTGCTCGTAGATCTCGTCCGTCACCGCCAGGGCGTCGTGGCGCACGCAGAGCGCGGCGATGGCCTCCAGCTCCGCGCGGGTCAGCACCCGCCCCGACGGATTGCTCGGCGTGTTCACGATGACCGCTCGGGTGCGCGGCGAGAACGCGGCGGCCAGCCGCTCCAGATCGAGCGGCTGCCCGGGCTCGAGCGGCAGGTACACCGGGCGCGCGTCCGCCAGGATGGTGTCGGGGCCGTAGTTCTCGTAAAATGGCTCGAATACGATGACCTCGTCGCCCGGGTCCACCAGCGCGAGCAGGGTGGAGATCATGGCCTCGGTGGCGCCGCAGGTGACGGTGATCTCGCGCTCGGGGTCCGCGTCGAGGCCGTACCAGGCCGCGTACTTGCGCGCGATCGCCTCCCGCAGTCGCCGCGCGCCCCAGGTGATGGCATACTGGTTGATGTCCTCGTGGATCGCGCGCGCGGCCGCCTCTTTTATCAGGTCAGGCGCGGCGAAGTTCGGGAACCCCTGCGCGAGGTTCAACGCGTTGTGCTCCCGCGCAAGCCGGGTCATGCCTCGGATGACCGACTCGCGGAACCCATGAGTACGCCGGGCGGTGTGCATGGACGAACTGCCTCCTTCGAACACTTGGCGGATTGAGCCGAGGCAGGTCCGATCGCGGCCTCGGCCATTGAAGCTACCGCGGCGGGCGGGTGCGCGGGCGGTCGGGCGGGGGCCCGCCTGACCGCCCGCCCGTCCGCCCGCCCCCGTGGCCCGATCGTTGCCTCACCATCCGCATCCCCAGTTTCGAGGCCGCACCCCGCTCATGCGATCCCCCATTCCTCCGTTCGTCGATCTCCACAATCACCTGGTCCCGGGCGTCGACGACGGCTGCGCCGATCTCGCGGAATCGCTCGATGCCCTCCGCGCCTTGTACGCCGAAGGGGTCCGCGCCCTGGTGGCGACCCCCCACCTGCTGCTGCCACGCCTGTCCACCGATGCGGCGATCGGCGACGAGCTCGACTTCCAGCGCCGCGCCTTCGATCGCCTCGTCCGGCACGTCGAGGGTGCGGCCGATGTCCCCGTCCTCGGCCTCGGCCAGGAGATCTGGGCCCCCGACGCCGCCGTGCTGCGGCGGGTCGTCGCGCGCGCCGACGTCGGGCTCGCCGGCTCGCGCACCCTGCTGGTGGAGTTCGGCTTCGACCTCGCGGGCAGCCACGAGGACGTGGTCCATGCCGCGCTCGATGCGGGACGCCGGATCGTGATCGCCCACCCCGAGCGCTACGCCTATCCGCGCGGGATCGAGCCGCTCGAGCTCATGCGCCGCTGGCGCGGGATCGGCGCACTGCTCCAGGTCAACGCCGGCAGCTTCTCCGGGCATTACCGGGATCATCGGCCGCTGTCGGAGTCGCTCGCGTGGGCGATGGTGACGGAAGGACTGGTGGACATCGTCGCGACGGACCACCACGGCCCGAGGCGCCGCGGCGTTTCGCCGCTGGAGGCATTCGAGGGGCTGCGGGCTCGCGGCGAGCAGGCGCTCGCCCTGCGCGCGATGGTGGAGCGGCCGGGTGCGGTCCTGCGGGACGAAGCGGTGGAGGAGGCCGGGGAGGCGGTCAGGACGCCCGGGGCAGACGGGTAGTGCCGATCGCCTGCAGCAGGTAGCGCATGGGGCCGGGGGCCCCCGCGCCGCCCGCCGCCTTCGCGGAGTCCACCGTGGCCGTGATTCGCTGCCGCAGCGCCGAGTAGCTCCGCGCCGCGCCCGCATCCTCGAACCGGACCCCGCTCTCGTTCACGGCGTACGCCCCCGCCTGGGCATCGAGGACACCGAGCAGGCTGTCCAGACCCCCGATCAGCGAAGACGTGAGTGCCGCCAGGGCGGGCGACTCGGCCGGGGAGGCCTTGCTGTACCACTCCCGGATCGCCGCCGGCGACCAGCGCTGCTCCTTCGACACGGTCGAGAACGAGTCCTGGTACTCGCGTTCGATCTCCGCCTGCTGCTGCCGGTACACCCGGACGAAGTTGGCGACGCCGGCCAGGCTCATCCGGGTCTCGGTGACCCCGCCGGTAGGGCTCAGCCGCCCCGCCGCGAACAGCTGATTGAGTCGCGCCACCCGCATTCCGCTCTCCAGCCGCACCAGGGCCGAGTCATGCGCGGCGGTCCACCGCTGCAGCATTCCGCCGACCGAGCTCGCGTCGGTCTCGGGGGCCTCCGCCGGCCCCGACAGTGCATCCTTCAGCAGCGCCTTGCTCCGCACGCGGGGCGCGGCCGGAAGCACCGGCCTGGTGCTGTCGCGGAGCGCCGGTGCGGCCGGCGGCCGCGGGCCGCTCGCTCCGCTGGTCGTGACGTAGCCCGCTTCCGTGGCGGCCCAGGACGCGCGGCTGTCAACCAGTGAGACCGTGGGGGACGCGACGCGCGTGACCGGCATTGCGGCCGGCCGCGCCGCCGTCTCGGGCGACACTTGCGCCTCGCGTGCGGCCCAGGGCGGCCGCGGGCCGGAGGCGGCCAGCTGCAGCCCCAGCAGCAGCAGGCCGCCGGCGACACTCAGCGCGAGCGGGCGGCGCCACGCATGCTCCGAGTCGCCCTCATCGGGACGCTTCGCCCCGGGGGACGGCTCATCCGGCGCGTTGGCGCCCTCGAGCGAGTCGGCCGAGTCGTTGAAGAACGTCCAGGTCGAGCGCTCCAGCGCCGGCAGGGGCGGCGGGGCGGGACGTTCCGCGACGATCGCCTTGTACTGCGGATGCAGCGTGACCGAGATCCATTTCGAGGTCGCGCGATGGTAGATCCGCGAGTGCATGTCCACGTCGCCGCTCCGGATCGCGGCGGCGAGCTCGTCGCCCGTCCTGTACAGCTCCTCCTTGCCCGGCCTCAGCTCGACGAGGTACATGGTGGCGCTCGGTTCGTGTCGCGGGCCCCGGGGGCCCTGGTTGAACGGGGGGTTGACGGAGGGAAAACCGCTGGTCCGTCGCCCCCGAGCGTGCCAGATCCGTGCTCCCGACCGGCCCGGCTCCCGACCAGGCGTTCCGTCGTGGGACATGAGACCGGAACACATTTACCCACACAGCCTTGCGACGTGATCCCTGGCAATTCCCCCACCGACCGCCAGACCGCCCGGCCGGCTGACGCCCCGCCGCCCGTCCGCGTTTTTCCCTGGCCGCTTGTGGAATGCAAGATGTTTCGTTCCCTCCCCGGATTGATTAGAGTCCGAGACATTCCCGCGCCGGGCAGCGGCCCGGCTGCGAGTCCACGAAGTCACCCGCCGGCCCCGTGCCGGCGGTTGGAGGCTGCATGAGCACAGGTGAGAGCAGGGAAAAGAGTGGCGGTCATGCCGGCACGCTGTTGCTGGCCACCGTGCTGGGCGTCGGCATCGGGTTGCTCGCGGCGCCGCAGGCCGGCAGCGACACCCGGCGGGCCCTGCGGCGGCGCATTGCCGACGTGGGCGATGATCTCGACGAGGGGCTCGAGGAGTTGCAGGAGCGCGGCGGCAAGGCGCGCCGCGCCGTGCGCGATCGGGCGGCGCAATTGCGGCGCCGCGGCCGGAAGCGCCACGAGGAGGCGAGCGAGACGCTCGAAGATCTGGACGAGGACATCGAGGACCTGCTGGACGAGGACGAAGAGGACGAAGACTCGAGTGCGCTGCCCACCATCCTGACCGTCGCCGCGGGTCTGGCCGCGGCCGGGTACCTGCTCGCCAGCGAGCGGGCCGCCCCCGCGCGCGAGCGCGTGCGCGAGGCCGCCGCCACGGTGCGCGACGAGGCCGAGGCGCGCTGGGACCGGTTCCAGCGCCGCGGCGAGAACGGCCACCCCACGAGCGAGAGCGGCACCCGGATCGACACCCCCGGCACGGCGCCGCAGGCCAGCTGAAGCTTCCCCGCCCCTCCTGGCGCCGCGTCGGCCTCGCGGCGCTCGGCCTGCTGCTGCTGCTCGCGCTGGCCGCCGGGAGCTGGACGTTCACCTGCGGCTTCGCCGGCTGCCCCTCGACGACCGAGATTCTGGCGTTCCGCCCCAGCGAGGGCGGCCGCGTGCTCGACCGCGCGGGTGCTCCGCTCGGCCGCCTCGACTACGTGCGGCGTGTCAACGTGCCGCTCGCCCGGGTGCCGCGCCACGTGCGCGCGGCGTTCATCGCCATCGAGGACCGCCGCTTCTACTACCACCACGGCGTCGACTGGCGCAGCGCGGCGCGTGCCCTAGTCCGCAACATCTCCCGCGGTGACGTGAGCGAGGGGTTCAGCACCATCACCATGCAGGTGGTGCGGAACGCGTTCGTCCCCCGGCTGGCGCAGGAGCGCACCCTGCGCCGGAAGCTGATCGAGATCCGGCTGGCCTACCGGCTCGAACGGGCCCTCACCAAACAGCAGATCCTCGCGCTCTATCTCAACGTCATCTACCTCGGCAACGGCGCCTTCGGCGTCGAGGCCGCGAGCCGCGATCTCTTCGGCAAGAGCGTCGACCGGCTCTCGGTGGCCGAAGGCGCCACGCTCGCGGCGCTCGCGCGCGGGCCGTCGCTGTACGCGCCGCGGCGCCACCCGGACCGCGCGCGCGCGCGCCGCAACCTGGTGCTCGCCGTCATGGCCCGGGAGCATTACCTGAGCGACTCGCTCGCGGCCCGGGCGCGGGCGGCGCCGCTCCGCCTTTCCCCGGCTCGCTGGCGGCCACGCGAGGACCGCTCGTTCGCGCTCGACCCGGTGCGCGCGGCGGTCGACTCGCTGGTCGGCGACGACGAGCAGCTGGGCGACCTGATCGTCTACACCACGCTCGACGGTCGCGCGCAACGGGCCGCCGAGGCGGCCGTGCGCCGGCAGGTCGAGACGATCGAGCGCGGCGCGGGCCGCTCCGGCCGCGACACGCTCCAGGGCGCCCTCATCGCCCTCGATCCGAGAAACGGCGAGCTCCGCGCCATCGTGGGCGGCCGGCGCTATGTCCCCGGCGGCTTCAACCGCGCGCTCACGGCCCGGCGGCAGCCCGGCTCCGCCTTCAAGCCGTTCGTCTACGCGACGGCGCTCGCGCGCGGTCTCACGCCGGCGGCGGTGGTGGAGGACGCGCCGGTCGAGATCGCCGCCGAGCACGGCGTGATCTGGCGTCCGGTCAACTATGACGGCCGCTACGCCGGCCGGTTGACGCTGCGGCGCGCCCTCATGCGCTCGGCCAACGCGGCCACCGTGCGCCTCGGCGAGGCGGTGGGAGAGCGGCGCGTCGCGGCCTTCGCCCGTCGCGCCGGGATCCGGAGCCCGCTCGCGCCGGTCCCCGCGCTCGCGCTCGGCGCCGCCGAGGTGACGCCGCTCGAGCTGGTGACCGCATACGCACCGTTCGCCAACGGCGGGCTGGCCGTGGCGCCGTCGCTCATCCGCCGCATCGAGTTGGGCGACGGCAGCGTGCTCTGGCGCGCGCCGCCGCGGAAGCGCGAGCGCGTGCTCGACGAGGCCGCGGCGTTCCAGCTCACGTCGATGCTGCGCTCGGTGGTGGACGGCGGCACCGGGCGGCTGGTGCGCGATCGCGGCGTCCGCGGCCCGGTGGCCGGCAAGACCGGCACGACCAACGACGGCGCCGATGTCTGGTTCGTGGGCTACACGCCGACGCTGGTCGCGGCGGTCTGGTTCGGCTACGACGCCCCCCGGCCGATCGGCCGCTCGGCCTCCGGCGGAGGCCTCGCCGCGCCGGCCTGGGCCGCGTTTTACCTCAATGGCTGGCGCGAACGCGAGCCCGCCGACTGGACGCCGCCCGCCGGCCTGGTGAGCCGCACCATCGACGCCTTCAACGGTGATCTCGCCAACGAGTGGTGCCCCGTCACCCAGCGCGAGTGGTTCCGCCCGGGCACCGAGCCCACCACGATCTGCCGCGAGCACGAGGCCCCGCTGGTGGAGCGGCTGGAGGAATTCGGGCGGAAGGTGGGGGAGGCGCTGAAGGAGTTGCTGAAGTTCTGACGGAAGGTGGAAAGGCGGAAAGGCGGAAAGGCGGAAAGGCGGAAAGGCGGAAGGGCGGAAGCGCGGAAGCGCGCGGGGAGCGGCGCTGTCATCCCGAGCGCAGCGAGGGATCTACTCACCCGCAGCTCGAGCTCGGCCCGGCAGGATCCCTCGCTCCGCTCGGGATGACCGTGCCGGCGGCAAGCGCCTTTCCACCCTTCCGCCTTTCCCACTTTCCGCCTTTCCGCCTACCCCCCCTCCCCATATCTCAGTATCTCCCGCCTCACTTCCCCCGCGGCCTGAATGACCTTCCCGGGATACCGGTGGCAGTTCGGCGTGTTGGCGCTGGTCACGCAGCCGTTGTAGCGGAGCAGCGCGCGGCGCAGGTTGCCGGTGCGCTGGAGGTAGCGGCCGAAGACGCCCGCGCCGTGGCAGATGTTGGACTCGACCTCCCGCAGGTCGTCGGAGCCGCAGTCGAACTCACCCGCGTGGAAGTGCATCACCTGCATGAGACCGATGGCGCCCTGGCTGCTCACCGTCTCCGGCTCGAGCCGCGGGTTCTCCGTGAGCAGTACGCCCGCGAGCAGACTCGGCGCCACCCGCAGCCGGCCGGCCTCCCGCACGATCGCGCGCGCGATCCGCACCGCCGTGCGGGAGTCACGCGTCCGCGTCCCGAAGATCCGGGCGAGCGGACGATAGTTGTACCGGGCCGTCACCTGGTGTTCCAGCGCGGCGCTGTCCAGCGGGTGCCGCGGGTCCGCCGCCGCGGGGGCCGACCGCCCGTCGGGGGCTCCTGCGGCGACCACGGCGGAAAGCGGCGGTGTATCCAGTTGGCCCGGGGGCGTGAACTCGACGGCGCCGAGCAGCAGGGTGGCCGCCAGCGCGACGAGGAACGGCCGTCGGGGCATGGCGGTACCGGCTAGCTCGTTGAACGGCGGCGAGTTGGGTTGGATGGGTCGCTCCCGATGCCGAGTGGTGCGCCGAACCGGCGCGCGGCCGCCACTCTGCAAGAACCGCGCACATGGCGGCCCCGACCCCCAGTCAGCCCTGGGCCAGCTCGCGCAGCAGGCCGATCGTACGCACGTCCCAGGGATCGGGCGAGGCGTCGTCCTCCGCGATCGCGGGGTTCTCCTGCGGTGTCTCCAGGATGAGCGGGATCCCGGCGCTCCGGCGGTCATGCAGCAGCCAGCGGAACGGCTCGCGCCCGATCTTCCCCTCCCCGATCAGCGCGTGCCGGTCCTTGTTGGAGCCCAGCGGCCCCTCGCTGTCGTTCAGGTGGAAGAACGACGGCGGCTCGCCCGTCGCGGCCTCGAACTCGTCGAGGATCCGCGTGAGCGCCGCCGCGGAAGCCGTGAGATCGTGGCCCGCCACGAAAAGATGGCAGGTGTCCAGCCCGTACCCGGTACGCCGGCGCAGCGGCGGCGGTACCCGCTGCAGGATGGCGCCGACCTCCTCGGGCGTCCGCCCGATGGTCATCCCCGCGCCCGCCGTGTTCTCCACCAGCAGGCGCGTGGTCCCGGGCACGGCCTCGAGCGCCAGCGTGATCGCCTGCGCGACCCGCCCGATCGCGGCGTCGCGGTCGCCTCCCGTGGCGGCCCCTGGATGGAAGCACACCGCGCCCGCGCCGAGTGCGGTCGAGCGCTCCAGCTCCTTGCGCAGGCCGGCCGCCGCCCGCGCTCCCTTCTCCGCCTCGGCGGTCGCGGTGTTGAGCACGTACGCGGCGTGCACGACCACCCGGGCCGGATCGATCCCGGCCTCGTGCAGTGCCGAGCGGAACCGCTCGACCCGCTCCGGACGGATCGACGACTTGTCGCCGTAGTACTTGGGGATGGCGGTGAAGACCTGCAGCGCGGTCATTCCGCCGGCGCCCGCGCGGCGGGCGGCCATGTGAATCCCGCCGTTGTCGATGGTATGCGCGCCGAAATGCCGGGTCATGTGCGCGGGCGGCTCCGCTGCAAGGTGATCCTGCCCACAGACATCCCGCGGCCGGAGCGGCATCGTGCCGGGCCTGAAGACGGTACTACCCCCGAACACATAGGGAGGTCGGCGTGGCACGCGACAGAAACGAAGCAATCAACAGCTACATCACCGACATGCTTTCGCTCGAGGACCACATCGGGAAGGCCCTCAAGAGCCAGTTGTCGGACCTGAAGGACTATCCGGACGTCGTCACCGAGCTCCGCCTGGTGCACCAGAAGATCGAGCACCACATCTCCGACCTTCGCGCGCTGAGCGAGCGGCGCAAGGCCGGCGGCGTGACCGAGTCGGTGAAGCGGGCGGGATCCGCCGTGGCCGGGATGGCTGCGGGGCTGGTCGATCTCGTCCGGACCGAGGGCCTCCCCAAGAATCTGCGGGACGACTACACCGCCTTCAACCTCGCCAACATCGGCTACGTCATGCTGCACACCACCGCGCTGGCGCTGGGCGAGCAGGAGGTGGCGGAACTGGCGCACCAGCACCTGCGCGACTACGCGGGCGCCGCGCTCCGGCTGGATCGGGTGATCCCGGCCGCGGTCGTCCGCTACCTGCAGGAGGAAGGGCTCCCCGCCCAGGACGTGGCGCACCAGGTGGGCCGCACGGTCGAGGAGGCGTGGGAACAGAACGTGGAGAGCGGCACGAGCGAGCCCGTGTCGGCCAGGCGGCCGTAGCGGGCGGCGGCGGCGCCGCTCGCGCTCGTCTCAGCTCCGACCGCCCGCCGCCATCTGCGCCTGGTAGAGCTCCAGCCGGCGCTTCGCGATGTCCTGGTCGCGCGAGGCGACGTCCTTCGCGGCCTCCGCCTGGGAGCGCTGCGCCTCGAGGGTCTTCCGCTCCAGCTCACGGATGATCTCGTCCTGGCGGAGCGTGGCCGCGGGGTCCGCCCCGGCGGCGTTGGCGCGGTCCGCGCGCCGGCCAGCGAGCTGCTGCTCGAGCTGGAGCGCGGTCTGCTCGGCCTGGGCCTGCTTCTTCGCGGCCCTGGCCTGATCGATCTCCGCGCCGTGCAATGCCTCGCGCCGCTCGAGGAACTGCTTCTGCCGCTCGGCGACCTTCTTCTCCGCCCCGAGCGAGATCTTGTCCGCCTCCTGCTTCTGCTTGTCGGCCAGCTTGATGCGCGCTTCGAGGGTGGAAATTTCCTGCTTCTTCACTTCCACCATCGCCTTCGTCTGCGACCGCTGCGCGGACGCGTCGGACATCCGCGCATCGGCCTCGCGTTCGGCGGCCTTGGCGGACTCGAGGTCGCTGCGGATCCGGTCGGCGCTCCGCGTGGGCAGTACGTCGATGAAGCCGAGGGCCTCGGCCGCCGACCGGCCCGCGGCGGCCGGCGCCGGCGCGGGCGCGGCCGAGGGGGCCGCGGTGGGTGGCGTGTACGGCACCGCAGCGGGTGCCGATGCGGGGGGCGCATATCCCTGCGCGCCGGTGTCGGGCGCTTGCACCGGCTCCTGCGCCGCGAGCGGCGATTGCGCGCCGGCCAGCAGCGCGGCGAGCACGAGAACGTCATGACGGAGCTTCACGGCGACATCCTCCTTGGCAGGTGGGGAATCGTCGAACGGGTCCAGGCCCGAACTTACTGCCGAATCACGCACCCCGAAATACCCGGGCGGGTCACCCCACCCACCGCGTCAGCTCGGCGGCCGGGCGGCGCCGGCGGGGGGATTCCTCGGCCGCGGGATACCCCAGGCTCACTACCGCGACGATGCGGAACCCCTCCTCGAGCCCCACCAACGCCGCCAGGTCGGGGTCTCGCATGATCCCGCCCGTCTTGAGATAGCTGCCCAGGCCCTGGGACGCCGCCGCTACCAACAGGTTGGCCGTCGCCATCATCGCGGCGGCGTAGTCCTCCTCGCGGGTGATCTCGTCCGCGTTGACGGCACACATGACCACCACGAACGCGGGTGTCTGTTCGGTCTCCCGACGCACCTTCTCCATCCCGGCCAGCGCCTCGGCCGATGCCGGGTCGGTGTATCGCTTGAGCCGGTGCCGACCGCGCAGTTCCCCGAGCCGGGCCACCGCCGCACCCGTCAGCACCGCGAACCGCCACGGCTCGGTCAGCTTGTGATTGGGCGCGCGGACCGCGCAATCGAGCAGCCGCGCGATCGTCTCGCGCGGCACCGGTTCCGGACGGAAACGGCGGACCGAGGTCCGCCGCTGGATGGCATCGATGGCGTCCATTCTGCAATCTACTCCGTTCTCGCCACCTCACACGGGATTCACCACGGAGGCACGGAGGGTCCCCAGGCCAGGAGGGCACCTTGGACCCGGACATCACCGACAACTTGATGGCGGCGCCGCTTCCCGATGCCCTCCGTATTCCAGAACTCTCTGTGAACCTCCGTGCCCTCCGTGCCTCCGTGGTGAATCGTACCCAAGGTGCGGCCCCAGATGACGCTCAAGCGACGGGTTCTGCGCTGCGGAGCCCGCCCCGCACCAGGACCGCCAGCGCGACGAGATCGTACAGCGCGTGCGCCACGATGGGCACCAGCAGGTTCCCGCTCACCGCGAACGCCCAGCCGAGGTAGCCACCCACGATGCCCGCGAGCACGGCGTAGGTGGGCGTGAGCCAGTGCGCCACCCCGAACAGCGCGGCCGTGAGGGTGATCGCGGCCCACACCGGCAGGTGCCCGCCGAGCGCGGTCTGGATGACTCCGCGGAAGAGGGCCTCCTCGCCCAGCCCCGCCAGCGCGGCGACCGCGCCAAGTTCGAGCGTCGTGCTTCCCGCGAACAGGGGCGCGATGCGTGCTTCCGCCAGGTGCACCAGCCGCTCCACCGGCCCGAACTGCGTGCGCAGGCACCACCGGAGTCCCAACAGCAGAGGGGCCGTGGCCACGATCCCGCAGGCCAGGCCCCTCCAGGTCCAGTCCAGCGCCGCGAACGGCGCCGCGCCCAGGCCCGCGCCGAGCGCCAGGGCCGCCAGCACCAGCCCGCCCTCCGCCAGCGCGACCAGCCGGGCCGCGCGGCCGCCGCGCGGCGCTACTTTGCCCGCTCCAGGTAGAGTCCCTCGCGGGGGTTCACCCGGACCCGCTCGCCCTCACTGATGAACTCCGGTACCTGGATCGTCACCCCGTTACTCAGCTTGGCGGGCTTGGTGCTGGCGGTCTTGGTCGCGGTCTTCATGACCGGCGCCGTCTCCACCACCTCCACCTCGGCCGAGGCCGGCAGCAGGATGGCGATGGGCCGTCCGTTGAGCCACTCAGCCTGGAACGTCATCCCGGACTCGAGCCACTGACCCTGGTCACCGACGATCTCGTCGTCGAGCGTGTACTGCTCGTAGTTCCCGGAGTCCATCACGTGGACGCCGTTCGCGTCCCGATACATGACTTGCATGTCCTTGGTGTCGAGCCGCGCGTCCTCCACGAACTCGGTGGCGCTCAGCCGGGTGTCGAACGTGTTGCCGCTGGTGAGGTTCCTCAGCCGCACCTGCACGAACGCGCGCAGGTTGCCGGGCGTGCGGTGCTGGAAGTCCATCACCCGGCACGGCTGGCCGTCGATGATCAGCACGTGGCCGCGGCGGATGTCGCTTGCCTTCATCGGTCTGCTGCTCCGGAGAACGGTCGTTCGGCGGACGCTCGGGGCGGGCGTGCGCGGAGGTGGAATGTACACCGGGGTAGCCGAAGCTCCAGTCGCGGGTGACCGCAGTCACATCCGCCGCTCCCGTGTCCGGCCTACGTTCGCGGATCGGGGACCTCCCCGGACGACTTCGCATCCACGGAAGAGAGCACGTCATGGCAGAGGACAGAAACAGGAAGCGACCGGCCCGGCGCCGGGGGAAGACCATCGAGCGCGACGAGGGCCGCTCCCAACTGCTCGAGCGGGGTGGGGGCCCCCAGGGCCCGACGGGCTCGTTCGCCGGCAGCGATACCCGGTTCACCACCGAAGGCGGACCCGGCACCAACACCCCGAACCGCTGGGGCGGCTGGTTGCGTCCGGACCGGAACGAGCCCCCCAATCCGCGCCACGCCAACACCGGCGGCGATGCCGGCTACTCCACCCTGGGCGGCGGAACCTTCTACGGCGAGGGCGACCCGGACGACGCCCCCGGCTACGGTGACTGGAGCCGCAATGCGACCGGCGCCGGCTCCGGCGCGCGCGGGCGCGAGGGCTTCGGCTACCCGGGCGAGCACACCTGGGGCGAAAGCCAGCGGACCCGCGAGCGCACGGAGGCGCCGCCGCGCAGGGGCCCGCATGCCGGCCGCGGGCCCCGCAACTACCGCCGGTCGGACGAGAGCATCCGCGACGAGATCTGCGACAGCCTCACCGCACATCCGGACCTCGACGCCAGCGATATCGAAGTGACCGTGGAGGGCGGCGAGGCCACACTCACCGGCACCGTGGACGACCGCGACGCGAGGTGGCTGGCGGAGGAAATCGCCGAAGAGGTATCGGGGGTGCGGACCGTGCACAACGAGCTACGGGTAACCGCATCGAGGTGACGCCGTGGCGCGGCCCAGTGGGCCGCGACCGCCTCGAGGCCTGGCGCGCCAATGTCGGCGCGCCCGTGGCGCTCGACCTCGCGCCCGCCGGCCGGCGCGGCGCGAGTGACCGCCTTCTCGTCATCAGTTGGAATCTGTGGATCGGCCGGGGCCGACTCGCGGAGGTAGTCGCCCGGGTACGGGACATGGCCACGGCACCGCTGGTGGTGCTCGCGCAGGAGGCCTACCGCTCGGATGCGACCGTGCCGCCGCGGCCCGCCCGCCGCGCGATCCGGCGCTCCGCCGGCGGGTTCACCCGGCGGCTGCACCCGCGTGAGGACATCGTGGAGACCGCCCGTGCCCTCGAGCTCAACCTGCGCTACGTCCCCTCGATGCGGAACGGCACCGGTGACAGCGATCGCGGCAACGCCATCCTCTCCGATCTCCCGCTCGCGGACGCGGGGGCGTTCGAGCTGCCCCTCGTGCTCCAGCGCCGGGTCCCGCTCACGGCGCGGGTCATGCTTCCCGGGGGCCCGCTTCAGGTGGTGAGCGCGCACCTCGACCCGCGCGGGCCGCCGGGCGCCGCGTGGCTCGGCGGCGCCGGGCGGGCGCGGCAGACGCGTCACCTGCTCGAGCGAATGGACGGAGATGCCGTGGTGCTGGGCGCCGATCTCAATCTCGGCCGCGGCCGGCGCGAGCCGAGCTGGCGGATGCTCCACGACGCGGCGTTCCTGGCCGGCGTGCCCGAATCCGTGCCGCGCTGGCGGCACACCTTCCACGGGGTGCCGCGACTGGTGCTCGACTACCTGCTCGTCCGCGACCTGGGCGGCCGGGTGCGTCACGCCGTGGTCGAGCGCCTCGACGAGCATCCGCGGGACCGCGGCCCGACGGTCTTCGGGTCGGACCACCACCCGCTCCTGGCCCGCCTCGAGCTCGATGCCGGAGGCGGCCGCCACCCGTGACCGAGATCCTCGGATCGGCCCTCCTCGTCATCGGCGCCCTGGCCGTCGTGGCGGTCATCGGCGCGCTGTTCCTGCCGGACTGGCCCCAGCCCGACTACACCCTGGGTGTCGAGCCGGATCCGGGCTCGGACGCGTTCGTGGCCGCCGCGGCCGCCTACCTGAACGTGCCGATCTACCGTGGAGGTTCGGTGGAGCTGCTGCAGAACGGCGACGCGTTCTTCCCCGCCATGCTCGACGCGATCCGGGCCGCGCGCGACACCATCAACTTCGAGGTCTACATCTTCGAGGCGGACGGCACCGGCGGCAAGTTCATCGACGCATTGAGCGAGCGGGCCCGGGCCGGCGTCGAGGTCCGGCTGCTGGTGGACTGGTTCGGCTCGCTCAAGCTGGGCCGCTCCGGCCGCGAGGCGCTGACCGGCGCGGGGGTCAAGCTCGCGCGGTTCCGCCCGCTCAGCCTGCGTAACCTGGTGCGCGTCTACCGCCGCACGCACCGCCGTGCGATCGTGGTGGACGGACGGATCGCGTTCACCGGCGGCGCCGCGATCTCCGACAAGTGGGCCGGCGATGTGCGGAACCCGCACGAGTGGCGCGACAGCATGACCCGCATCACCGGGCCGCTCGTCGGGGGCATCCAGTCGGCCTTCGTCGGCAACTGGGTCTATTGCACCGGCGAGGTGCTGTCCGGCCTGCGCTTCTTCCCGCCCGCGCCGCCGGGTGACGGACCCTGCAGCCTCTCGCTGATCAGCTCGCCCTCCGACGCCCGGCAGCCGATCCGGCTGCTCTTCTGGCTCAGCTTCGCCAACGCCCGCGACCGGCTCTGGATCTGCAACTCCTATTTCATCCCCGACGCGCGGCTCCGGACCGCGGTCATGGAGGCCGCGCGACGGGGCGTGGACGTGCGCGTGCTCGTGCCGGGAAACCACACCGACGCGGTGCCCGTCCAGTTCGCGGGACGGACGATGTACGGCGTGCTGATCGAGGCCGGCGTGCGGATCTGGGAATACCGGCCGTCGATGATGCACGCCAAGACGGTCGTGGTGGACGAGCGCTGGTCCGTGATCGGCTCCGCCAACCTCGACGAGCGGAGCATGGAGCTCAACGAGGAGAACGTCGTCGGCATCGCCGATCCGGGCTTCGCCGGCGCGATCACGGCGGGGATGGAGCGGGATTTCACCCGATCGCGCGAGGTGAAGCTGGAGGAGTGGCGGCGGCGGCCGGTGTGGCAGCGGGTGCTGGAGCGGGTGGCGATGGTGCTGATCGAGCAGTACTGAGCAGGGCGGGTCGGGCGGGGCTCCGGGCGGCAGAGCCGCGCGGTTCATACAGAAGTGGCCCATTGCGGGGAGAGGAGATGGACACTGGCTGCCGCCGCTCCGATGTGCGGGCGGAGGCGGGCGGTGGGGCGCGCGGCGGGAGCGTCAGTGCGCACTTGAGGTCCCTGCGCGATCTCCAACGCAGAGCGCACTGCAGCGACCAG
>DASSBA010000006.1:0-2163 GCA_035699205.1 Gemmatimonadales bacterium | reverse complement strand
CGGTGCCGGGGACCACCTTTCCGGCACCCTCACCTCCATCGTGACGCGGCTCCATGTCCAACGACAAGCATCTCCGCTGCTCCTTCTGCGGGAAATCGAAGGACTCCGTCCGGAAGTTCATCTCCGGGCCGTCGGTGTATATCTGCAACGAATGCATCACGCTCTGCAATGAGATCCTGGCGGAGGACGAGGAGCGGGAGGTCGCGGACAGCATCACCCAGGTCCCCACGCCGGCGGAGATCAAGGACGTTCTCGACCAGTACGTGATCGGCCAGGAGCGCGCCAAGCGGACCCTGGCCGTCGCCGTCTACAACCACTACAAGCGGATCAACGCCACCAACGGGCGCGAAGGCGACGTCGAGCTCGACAAGTCCAACATCCTTCTCCTCGGGCCCACCGGCGTCGGCAAGACGCTCCTGGCGCAGACCCTGGCCCGGATCCTCGACGTCCCCTTCACCATCGCCGACGCCACCACGCTCACCGAGGCCGGCTACGTCGGCGAGGACGTGGAGAACATCCTGGTCCGGCTGCTGCAGGCCGGCGAGTTCAACGTGGCCGAGTGCGAGCGGGGCATCGTCTACATCGACGAGATCGACAAGATCGCCCGCAAGTCGGAGAACCCGAGCATCACCCGGGACGTCTCGGGCGAGGGGGTCCAGCAGGCGCTGCTCAAGATCCTCGAGGGCACCATCGCCTCGGTCCCGCCGCAGGGCGGGCGGAAGCACCCCCAGCAGGAATACATCCAGATCAACACCAAGGACATCCTGTTCATCTGCGGCGGCGCCTTCGACGGGCTCGAGAAGATCATCGAGGCCCGCACCGGCCGGCAGCAGATCGGCTTCAATGGCGGCGCCCGCGCCAGCGCGGCCGCGCTCGACGGCAAGAATCCCTACGCCGAGGTCGAGCCGGACGACCTGCTCCGCTTTGGACTGATCCCCGAGCTGGTCGGGCGCCTGCCCGTCGTGGTCTCGCTCGAGGCGCTGGACGAGGACTCGCTCATGCGCATCCTGGTCGAGCCGAAGAACGCCCTCACCAAGCAGTACCGGAAGCTGTTCGAGCTCGAGGACGTCGGGCTCACGTTCGACCCCGAGTCGCTCCGCGCGGTGGCGCAGAAGGCACTCAAGCGTGGCACCGGCGCCCGCGGGCTCCGCTCCATCCTCGAGACCATGATGACGGACATCATGTACGATCTGCCCACCCGGGACGACGTCCGCGAGATCGTCATCACCAAGGAGGCGATCACCGAGGGGACCTCGCCGCTCATCGTGACCGAGCGCGCCCGCACCAAGCGGGAGGCGTGAGGGACGGGCGGACAGGCGATCGGGCGCAGCCGCTTTCCAGCCTCCCAATCGAATTCGTCGGGTCGTTTCCCGACCCGCTCGTCACCCTGGCGCCGGCGCTTCCCGAGCTGGCGCTGATCGGCCGCTCGAACGTCGGCAAGTCCAGCCTGCTCAACGCCCTGGTCGGCCGCCCCGGGCTGGCCCGCGTCAGCGGCACCCCGGGGAAGACCACGCTGCTCAACGCCTTCCGGCTTCCCGGGTTCTATCTGGTGGATCTGCCCGGCTACGGCTTTGCCCGGGCGGGCAAGGCCGCCCGGGCCGGCTATCGCCGGCTGGTGGAACGCTATCTGCTCGAGCGCCCGATGCTGGCCGGGGTGGTCTGGCTGCTCGATGCGCGCCACGAACCGTCCCTCGATGACCAGGCAATGCAGGACCTGCTCGTCCGGAGCGGCCGGCCGGTACTCGTGGCGCTCACCAAGGCGGACAAGCTGACCCGTTCGGCGCAGGCAGCGCGGGTCCGTGCACTGGCCGTGGCCCTGGGCTTGCAAGAGGACCAGATCCAGCTCACGAGCAGCACGTCCCGCCTCGGCATCGCCGAGCTCGCCGCCAGCATCGTCGCCGCAGTCGGAGGTACCGAATGAGGGGTCCGCGCAGGCCATGGTACGTGGTGCTCCTGCCCGCCATGCTCTTGAGCGTCCAGCCCGCAGTCGCGCAGGGGGTGGCCCCGCCCCGCGGCTTCGGTTCGCTCACCCAGAACGACCTCGCGCTCCGGATCCGCACCTCGGACCTGGACATCCGGTTCGTGCCGCTCGATGCGCGGGTGACCCGCCTGCTGGCCTCCGACTCGTGGGAATCCATGCGCTCGCTCGTCGAGTCGCGGCGC
>DASSBA010000005.1:0-2389 GCA_035699205.1 Gemmatimonadales bacterium | reverse complement strand
GGAAGGATGCGGCGGCAGGCCGACCGGCAACGTGATGCCGGGATCAGCCTGCGGCGGCCGGATGAACCAGTAGGTGTACTTGGCGTTGAAGCAGCCGATCAGCCCATCGAACACCGCACTGTTCATGAGGAACATGATCCGTGCGGCCTTCGCATCCGAGACGCGGTAGGTCCGGATCAGCTCGGCCGCGAGGTTGTTGAACGCCGCGTTCCGCCGTCCGGACTGCTGCAGGTTCCAGTACGTGGCAATATCCAGCTGCTCCGCGGTCCGCGTGTCGGAGATCTGGCGGACTTCTGCCAGCGCGGTCAGGTACGCCGGCGAGCCGAAGGCCGGCGGCGGCCCTGGCTGGAACTCGTCAGCAGAGGCCAGGTAGAACGGACGCGCCCCGAAGCTGCCTCGCACTATTGGTCCGCCACTCCACTGCCAGTAGCCGGGCCCGATCGGCGGCGTCCCCGGGTCGTCAACACCCACGTGGTCGCCCGCCGCGAACTCGAGAACCCGCGCGCCAATATCGCGGCCCATCGCCTCGCCAACCGCGAAGTCGGCATGCTTGGCGCCAGGCCACGGGTCTGCCGCTTCCTGCGCGTCGAGCGCGGCCTGGATCGTCGTGACCTGGCCAGGGAAGAATGCATCGAGCACTGCCGCCGAAGCGCCCGCGATTGCCGCCGACGTCGGCGGATGAGGCTGGGTGGCCTCCGCGGCCTCCGCCGCGCGGAACTGCGCGAGCGACAGGTAGACATAGAGGCGACTTGCGTCGATCGCGGTCTGGTCGGCCAGGGCGGTCGCCAGCTCGTTCCAGGTGGCGGTGGCTCCAGCATCCCAGAACTTGACTGCACTTGCCTCCGCCAACGTTCCGGCAGCGGACCCGGTGGCGGGTGCGCCCGGTTCGCTGCACGCGGCCGCGAGCAGGGCCCCCGCCGCGATGGCGAGTGCCCGAGTATAGTGTGACATCCTGTCCTCCTGGAAATGATGATGGCGGCCCGCCGCACGGGGGAGTGCGGGGGCTCTGGCGACGCCCTGTAGCGGGCGTACATTCATTCGCTAACGCCCGTCCATCACCCCGTCGTCACCCAGACGTTACTCCGGCACACCCGGGACGGATTACTCCCCCAGGGAGGGCGCGATGCTCGAATTGCGTACGCTGGGCGCCCTGGAACTCCGCCGGGTCGGCGACAGCGCGCCAGCGCCCGTCGCGTTGCAGACCAAGCGGCTGGTCCTGCTGGCACACCTCAGGTCCGCGCCATCCGCCGGTTTCCGCCGCCGTGACTCGGTCCTCGCCCTCTTCTGGCCCGACCTCGATCAGGAGCATGCGCGTGGTGCGCTCCGCCAGGCGCTCCACGCCCTCCGGAGCACGCTTGGCGAGGGCGTGATCCATACCCGGGCCGAGTCGGAAATCGGCGTCGATGGGTCCATGCTCCAATGGGACGCGCAACAAATGGCAGTTGCGCTCGAGGCGGGGCAGTACGCTGCGGCACTCGCGCTCTATCGCGGTGATTTCCTCGATGGCGTCTTCGTCGCCGGCGCATCACCGGAACTGGAGGAGTGGGTCGCCGGCGAGCGGACCCGCCTTCGCCAGCTGGCGGCGCGGGCTGCGTGGGGAGTGGCAGCAGCTCCCGCGGGCCGGGCGGAAGCGGGACGCGCAGTGCGCCAGGCAGTCCGGTTGAGCGGCGCCGACGAGTCGGCCCTGCGACGCGGGATCACGTCGCTTGACCAGCAGGGCGACCACGCCGGTGCCGTCGCGCTGTATGAAGAGTTCGCTCGGCGGATGGCTCGTGACCTCGAGGCGGAGCCGTCGACCGAGACGAGAGATCTGATCGCGACGCTGCGTTCGCGCGTGGCCCCTGCGGTGGCAAGGAAGACGAAGCTCGAAGTCAGCGAGGCTTTCGCGGTCTCACCGCCGGATGATGACGTCCCCGCCAGTCCACCGACTCCGCCCGCGCGCAGCCGGCGGCTGACCGTCGCCGCCGTCATCCTCGGCATCGCGGCGCTCCTGATCGTTGCCCTCCGCCTCAGCCCAGGCGCAAAGCGACCCGGTGAGTCGAACGTCGTCGTCGTGGCGCCATTCCAGATGTCGGGCGCTGATCCCTCTCATGCCTGGATGCAGGAGGGAATGGTTGACTTGCTCTCCATCCGGCTTGGGGGCTCCGGTGGCCTGAAGCTGGCCGATCCGGCGACCACCATTGCATCGTGGCGGCGCGATGCGTCGCGTGACATGATGGCGGACCCGATGGAATCGGCGCGGCGCGTGGCGGCCGGCGTCGGCGCCGAGTGGGTTGTGACGGGGAGCTTGGCCGGCAGCGCCGACCGGATAATCCTGAGCGCGACGCTCGAGGCAGTGGCAAACAGACAGGTCATCGCCCGTGCTTCAGCGGAGGGTCCGACCGACAGC
>DASSBA010000004.1:0-16878 GCA_035699205.1 Gemmatimonadales bacterium | reverse complement strand
GGCTGGCGGCTCGAGTCCGTCAACCCGGTCGAGATGGAGCTCGATTCCACCATGCACGTGATCCGCGTGCTGGTGGACGGCAAGCCCAACACCCGGATCTCCCGCACGATGTACTCGCGTGACAGCGCCCTGGTGGTGGTGCCCCACGAGAAGGCGCCGGGCGACACGCTCACGACCCGCGTCCGCTACCACGGCTATCCCGCGGGCGGGTTCCACGTGGGCGCCGACCGCACCGGGGCGCGTGCGCTTGCCGGGACGACGGCCGGCGAGATCGCCAGACTGTGGCTCCCCGTCCCCGCGGGCGGCCCGGAACGGCCCACGGTCACCTGGAACGTGCAGGCGTCGGAAGGGCAGCGCGTGGTGGCCAACGGCGTGCTCACGGGCATCGACACGCTCAACTACGGCCACTCCACCTGGCACTACCGGCTGGACGTCCCGGTGCCGCTCGAGGGGCTGGCGGTCGCGGCCGACCGCTACGCGGTGACGACGCTGCCGCACCCCGGGTGTGCGCGCGCGTGCGTGCCGGTGACGCTCTGGACCGCGCCGGAGGACTCGTCCGCCGCGGCGGCGGGCGCGTTCCGCCGGGCGGGTGAGATGGTGGACTGGCTGGTCGGACTGCTCGGGCCGTTCCCCTATCCCGGTCTCGCGCACGTGTCGTCGGTCCTGCCGCCTGCCGGTCGCGCGGGCGCCTCCATCGTGCTGTATGACGAGCGGCGCGTCCACGACGGCCGGATCGACGAGCGCGAGGTGGCCCGGGCCACGGCGGCGCAGTGGTTCGGAAACGCGGTGAGCGAGCCGGGGACCGCGTCCGAGCAGCCGTCGAGCGCGGTGGCCGCCTACCTGGCCACGCTGTGGACGCGCCGCGCGGGCGGGAAGGCGCCGACCGAGGCGCCCACCCGCGAGGCGGCGGCGGTGCAGCGGCTGCATCGGATGGTGGGCGACTCGGCGTTCTTCGGCGGACTCCGCCGGTACCTCGCCGCGCACCGCAACGCCACCGCCGCGCCCGGCGACTTCGAGCGGGCAATGTCGGAAGCAGCGGGACGGCCGCTCGACTGGAGCTTCGGCCGGCGATGAGGCCGTCGGACGGTCAGCCGGCCGGAGCTGCGGCAGGGCAATCCTGAGCCCGCAGCCCTGCTCGAGCTGATGGACGCATCCCGAGGCTGGCTCGCGTCACTGCTCGCGCTCGCCGCGTGCGGCGGCACTCTCCCGCCGCTCCGGGGGGAGGTGGTAGTCGGAACCGACGCGTACGCCGTGTTCGTGGGCGGCGGCGCGCCGGCCGGGGGCGACCTCTACGCCGTGCGCGCCGAGGGAGGGCCGGCCATCCAGTTCACCTTCACGCCGGTGGGCGAGATGCGGCCGGCGCTCTCGCCCGACGGGTCCCTGGTGGCGTTCCTCCGCGGCGCATCGCTGCGGGACTCGACTCCGGGCAGCGTGTGGGTGATGAACCTGATCAACGGCGCCGAGCGGGAGATCGAGCTGCCGCGCGGGGCGGGCGCGCCGGCGCGGGTGGGATGGGCGCGGGACGGGCGTTCGCTCGTGGTGGCCGCCGCGGGTGGCCTCTACCGGGCCGACGCGCCGCCGGACGATCCGGGTGCGCGAGCCGTGCCGCCCGCCGGCCGCGCGGCGGCCGAGTCGAGCCTGGCCGTGCTGCTGGGCGAGCCCGCGTTCGCGCGGGTGGTACCGTGCGCCGAACCGGGCGCGCTCTGCGTCGTGGCCGACACCGGCGCGCCGGGGCTGCTGGCGCGCGAGGCGCACGGCGCCTTCCGCTGGGGACCGGATTCGGTGGCGTTTTTCCGGGGCACCGGCACCACGGTGGAGATCCGGCCGGTGGGGCCGGGGCGGGGGAGATTGCTCCGGCTGGAGAGCCCGCCGCGGCGGGTGCGGGAGATGACGGCGTTCGTGGGAACAGCGGTGAGCGGTAAGCGGTGAGCGGTGAGCGGGGGCGAGCCTGTCCACTGGACCGTCATCCCGAGCGAAGCGAGGGATCTACCTGATCCTGACTCGAACTCGGCCCGGCAAGATCCCTCGCTGTGCTCGGGATGACAGAGGAGAGTCCCGTTGGCTGCTCACCGCTTACCGCTTACCGCTCACCGCCGTCACCGCGCCGCGATCGCATCCCACCCCGCGTCCAGCGCCATCCCCACTTGCGCCGCGTCCGCCGGCCACTCCCTCGACCCCACCCGTTCAGCCACGAACGCCACCAGCGCCAGCCACAGGTCGGTCCAGAGCTCCGGCGGCCCCTGGCGCACCTTCCCCTCCGTCTTCCCGGCCGCCACCACCTGCTGCAGCGCGCTCCGGAACTCGCGTTCGGACTCCCGGCTTCGCTCGTCGAGGTGCTGCTCGTCGCGCCGGCGGAGGAGCATGCGGGTGAGCGGCGCGTCGCGGGCCGCCGTTTCCAGCAGCCGGCCGGCGATCTGCCGCAGGCGGCGCTGCGCGGGTTGCTCGCCCTCGGTCTCCCGCACGACGGCCGTGCCCCAGCGCTGCGCGTTGCGGAACACCTCGTTGAGCAGGTGCTCCTTCCCGCTGAAATGACGATAGATCGTGCCTTCGGCCACGCCGGCGCGCGCGGCGATGGCGGGGGTGGTGGTGGCCCGGAACCCGACGGTGGTATAGAGCTCGAGTGCTGCTCGAAGCAGCCGCTGGCGGGTGGCCTCACCGTCGCGGCGTGTTGGCTGGGGAGAAGTCATGAGGAAGAATAGTCCTCGTCACCGTTGAATCGCGACCCCGTCCGGCGATATCTTCCGAGGCTTTTTACCCGTCACTCTTCCGTGGGGTCGTCGATGAAAATGCTGGTCCTCGGTGCCGGTCTGCAGGGCTGCGCCTGCGCGTACGATCTCCTCCAGAGTCCCGCGGTCGGCGGCGTCACGCTGGCCGATCTCCGGCCGGACCACCTGCCGGCGTTCCTGGCCGGCGACTGGGGCGGGCGCCTCACGACGGTCCGGCTCGACGTGACCGACGCCGTGGCCGTGCGGGAGACGCTTCGCGGCCACACCGCGGTCATGAGTGCCATCCCCTACTACTACAACGGCCCCATGGCCCGGGCGGCGGTCGAGGCGGGCTGCCACTTCGCGGACCTCGGCGGCAACACCGAGATCGTCTTCGAGCAGAAGAAACTGGACGACCAGGCCGCGGCGAAGGGAATCTCGATCATTCCCGACTGCGGCCTCGCGCCCGGGATGGTCAACATCCTCGCCGCCGAAGGCATCCGGCGTCTCGACCGGGCGCAGCAGGTGAAGATCTACGTCGGCGGCCTCCCGCAGCATCCCGAGCCCCCGCTCAATTATCAGATCGTCTACTCGCTCGAGGGCGCGCTCGACTACTACACCACGCCGTCCTGGGTGCTGCGCGGCGGCAAGCCGGTCCAGGTGGATGCGCTGAGCGAGCTCGAATCGGTGGACTTTCCCGAGCCGGTCGGGACGCTCGAGGCGTTCCACACGGGTGGCGGCATCAGCACGCTTCCTTTCGCCTACGAGGGCCGGGTGGACGTGATGGAGTACAAGACCCTGCGCTACCCGGGGCATGCGGCGCTCATGCGGCCGATCCGGGAGCTGGGGCTGCTCGGCGCCAGGCCGATCGAGGTGAAGGGGAAGCCGGTGGTCCCGCGGGACGTGTTCATCGCCGCGGTGCACCCCAGGCTGTACAAGCCCGAGGGCCAGGACCTGGTGGCGCTCCGGGTCACGGTGACCGGGGAGAAGGACGGCAAGCCCACCAAGCTGACCTTCCGGCTGATCGACCGGTACGACGCGAAGCACGGCATCAGTGCCATGATGCGCACCACCGGCTACTCGCTGTCGATCACGGGCCAGATGCAGGCGGATGGGCGGATCGGGTTCAAGGGGGTGCACACACCGGACGAGGCGGTGCCGTTCGGGCCCTACGTCGAGGAGCTCGGCAAGCGGGGTGTCCGCATCGAGGAACTCTGAGCGGCCTCGGGCTGTTCCTCACGCGTCTTCAACCTGCGGCCGGTGCATGCTGGATTTCAGGAACCTCTGGGAAAACGCGCTGACCTTCGACGCCTTCCTGGCGGCGAGCACGAAGCACAAGGAATTGTGGGAGGGGTTGTACAACATCGCCCGGATCCCCGGCTGGGCGGCGGACGCGGTGCCGGCGGGCGCGCGGCGGAAGCTGCTCGTGATCGCCGAGGATTGGTGCGGCGACGCCTCGAGCACGGTCCCCGTGCTGGCCAGGCTGGCCGCGGAGGTGCCCGGGCTCGAGCTCCGGATCATCCTGCGCGACCAGAACCCCGGCGTGATGGACCGCTACCTCACCAATGGCTCGCGCTCGATCCCGATCGTCATCGCCCTCGATGATGACTTCAACGAGCTGGGCCACTGGGGCCCGCGCCCGCGCCAGCTCCAGGCGTGGGTCATGGAGAACCGCGCCGCCATGCCGAAGGAGCAGCTCTACCCGCAGGTTCGCCAGTGGTACGCCAGGGACCGCGGCGAGACTACGCTGCGCGAGGTGCTGGAGGCAGCGGGGCTGGGGGTGGGGAAGGCGGCGTAAGGGCTGTTCAAAACATCCACCCGTTCCCGATCGTAAACTCGAACCCGTCCGGCCCGCCCGCGAAGTTGAACGTGAGGATCGTGGACCGGAGGATTCTGAGCGCGATCCCGCCGCCGCCGCCGACCTTCATGTCTTCCGTGGTCAACCTGAACGATTCCTGCTCGAACACTCGTCCCGCATCCAGGAAGGCCAGCAGGGTGACGGCGCCGAGATCGCCGAAGGGCAGGAGATCGTGGCGCACCTCGAAATTCCCGAACAGCGTTCCCCGGCCGGTCAGCCGGCCGAAGTCGAGCCCGCGATTCGAGTACTGCCCGCCCAGTACCGGGATCGGCGCCTCCCAGCTCGGGATCGCGAACCGGCTGTCGAGCGACGGCGTGCCGCCCATCCCCGAGCCGGCCAGCCGCGCGGCCAGCACCGTGCCCTCCCGCACCTGCAGGTAGCCGCGAAGGACGACGTACTGTCGGGTGTACCCGTCGCCGCCGCTCCCCACCTGCGTCCCCGCCTCGAGCAGCAGCCCCTGATGGGTGTTGTACTCGTTGTCTCGCGTGTCGTAGATCAGCGCCAGGCGCCCGGCGACGTCGTCCTGCTTCAGCTCGCCCGAGGGAAACTCGGACGCGAAGATCGACGGTCCGGGGAGCGAGGAGAAGTGCGCGTGCTGCACCTCTCCCAGCAGCGCGGCCTGCAGGGGCCCGCGGATGCGGCGGGTCACCTCGACCGTGCCCCGGTAGCGCATGCGGCGCAGGCGGTAAAGGTAGGGGTTGTCCTTCCCCACGGCATCGCCGTCGTAGGTGGTCCCGTTCCCCAGGCCGAAGTAGCCGTAGCGGCTCTGCCGCTCGGCGACGGCCTGCGCCGTGAGCCGCCAGCCGTCCCACAGGCCGGGGGCCTTGAACTGCACGGAGGCGTAGCGGCTGCCGCGGGTCGAGATGCCGGCGTCCGCGTTGAGCGCCGCGGTGTACGTCGTGCGGGCTTCGTATTCGGCGGGCTGCCAGTGGCGCACCCGGAAGTTCAGCATCGGGCTGTCGTTCACGCCGCCGGTGAGGTAGGGGAACCAGCTCGTGCGCCAGCGTGCGCCCGGAGCCGCGATGGCGGTGTCCTCCGGCTGCGGCCCGGCCTGCGCTTCCGGCACCTGGGCGGCCAGCGGGGGCGCAGCGAGCAGGATGAGCAGACCGCACGCGCGGTACCCGCGCATCAGCTCGGCCGCTCGGAGCGGCGAGCGGTATCCCCTCGCGCGGCTGCGCCGCCGTTCTGCGCGGCCTTGCGGGCAGGATGCAGCGACGCGGCGGGTGATCCTGCGGTTCCGATGAACGAGCGACGCGAGCCACTCACCGACATGCGTTGCCTCCGCGGAAACGACAGGGACAGGCAGAAACACCGGATGGGAAGCTGCCGGGATTTAGGAGGGGCCTGCACGGAAGTCAACAAGGCGACGGGCGGGCGGTCAGTCGGCCCGGAGGGTTCGCCGCGCCCCCGCGAGCGGCCGGCACGCATGCCCACGAGCCCGACCCCCCGCACTCGTGTACGCTGTCTGGCGGGCTAGATTCACTCAGCCGCCGGTTCGCCCGGATGAACCGGCCTTCACGTTCGACCGGAGCCCGCATGACCCGATTGATCTTCTGGGACGTGGACACCCTGTACGACTTCATGCGATCGGACGGCAAGCTCTACGTGCCGGGGAGCGAGGAGATCATCCCTGCGCTCGCGGCCCTGACGGACTTTGCCCACGCGCACAAGGTTCCCATCGTTGCCTCCGCTGACAACCACGAGCCGTCGGACGCCGAAATCAGCGACGTGCCCGACTGGAACACCACCTTCCCGCCCCACTGCATGCGCGACACGCCCGGGCAGCTCAAGATCGCGGAGACCGCGCTCAAGGACCCGTTGGTGATCGAGCCCGAGCTGCAGGACCCTGGCGCGCTGTCGCACCGCATCCTGGCGCACCGGGGGGACTTCCTGCTGCACAAGCGCGCGCTCGACGTCTTCACTAACGCCAACGCCCTGACCCTGCTGCGCACCCTCGAGCCCGAGGCGATCGTCATCTACGGTGTCGCCACCGACTTCTGCGACAAGTACACGGTCGAGGGACTGCTGCGCCACTCGCCCAAGGCGGAGCTGTTCCTGGTGACCGATGCCATCCGGGCCATCCATCCCGAGAAGGCCGAGCCACTGCTCCAGAGCTGGCGCGAGCGCGGTGTGCAGGAGACGACTTCGGCCGAGATCCTGTCGGGCCGCCGGCTGGAGCGCTACCTGCCGATCACCGTGTGATGCAGGGCACAGCGGGCGGCCCCCGGGAACCTATCTTGCGTGCCTAGTGGGAGTATGACCGAACGGCACCATGCGAGACGTCCGAGAGAGCCCTGAGCACCCTGCTCTGAGGCCGGGCGCGCCGTCCGATCCGCTGCTCTCGCTGTTTTCTCCCATCAAACCCCCCTTCTCCAACTATCTCGCGGGAACGGGCACTCGTGCCCGTTCCACCCACCTTTTCCAGGTCCTGCGTGTGACCCGGGCCACGGCCTGCGGGGCCGCGTGGCTCGATGTTCGTGTCCGTCTATCACACCGGAGACGCAAACATGCCGCGCGGCGACAAGTCGGCGTACACTGCCAAGCAGAAGCGCAAGGCCGAACACATCGAGGAGGGCTACGAGAAGCGGGGCACGTCGCGGAAGGAGGCGGAGCGGCGGGCCTGGGCCACGGTGAACAAGGAATCGGGCGGCGGCAAGAAGAGTGGCTCCGGCCGTGGCAAGAAGACCAGCAAGAGCTCGTCTCGTAAAGGCGGCCGCGCCGGTGGCCGGGCGTCTGCCTCCCGACCCAAGTCGGCCCGCTCGGCCTCGGCCAGGAAGGCGGCGGCCACGCGCAAGCGGAAGTCGGCAGGCGGCAGCCGGAAGAAGTCGTCGGCCAAGAAGAGCGGTCGGAGCCGTCGGTAGCATTATTCCAAGTTGCTGTCCCGGAACGGCTTGCCGGCGGCGGCGTGATTCACTTCACACTCCGGGCGGCCTCGGCTTCACAGCGCCATCTCACCCGCAGGCCGCATTGTGTGGCCGTCGGGTGAGGTACCCGGCCCCGGTCGCGCGACGATGCACGGCCGGTACCGTTCACAGCGGAGTACGTATGTCGATCCTGAAACGCACGACAGTTCCGGCGATCGTGGCTGCCGCTGCCCTGTTCGCGGCCGTGCCGGGTACGGCGGTGGCGCAGGGCGGGGTCAGCCTCGTTCCCTGGGCCGGCGCCTATATCCCCACGAGAAACTCCGTATCCGATCTCGACAACGCCCTGAGCCGCGACGTGAGCGTCATCGGCGGCGCGCGGCTCACCTTCTGGGGCACCGGGATGCTGGGCTTCGAGGCGGTCGGCGGCTATGCACCGGCCAAGATCTCGGGAACCACGATCAACGAGAAGAACACCGACCTGCTGGTCGCCAGCGCGCGGCTGATGCTGGCGCTGAGCCCCGTGACCAATCGCGTCGGCTTCTACATCGCGGGCGGTCCCGCCCTTCTCGCCCGCGGCAACAACCCGCTCGATGACGACCGGAGCAGCACCGACTTCGGCGCCAATCTGGGCGCCGGGCTTCGGTTCGCGCTGAATCAGTCGGGGAGCACGGCACTCCGGCTCGATCTGGAGGACTACCTGTACAACGGAGACTTCGGCGGCGGGGACGACTTCCAGAACGATCTCGTCACGTCGCTCGGCTTGTCCATTTCCTTGGGAGGCAGGGCGGGCGACAACGAGTAGGTGACGCCCCAGGCCGCCATCACGCCTTGCGCGACTCGAGCGTCTGCCGGAGCGCGTCCGCCAGCGCCGGCGCGGTGAACGGCTTGGCCAGGAAGTCGACGGCATCCTGCACCACGCCCTGGCGAAGGACGACGTCGGGGGTGTAGCCCGACATGAACAGCACCGCCATGCCGGGGTGAGCGGCCGTGAGCTCTTCGGCCAGCTCGCGGCCGCTCCCACCCGGCATGACGACATCGGTCAGCAGCAGGTCGATCCGGCCGTCGGTCTCCCGGGCCCGCGCCCGGCCTTCCGCGGCGCTCCCCGCCTCCACGACGGTATACCCCATCTCCCGCAGCATCCGGACGGTCACGCCGCGGACCGTCTCATCATCCTCCACCAGCAGCACCGTCTCGCTCCCCTGCGCCGCGTCCGGAGCCGCCGCCGCGCCGGACCCGGCTGGCCGGCCGCCGTCGCGCGGCAGGAGGACCGTGAACCGGCTGCCCTGGCCCGGCTCGCTCTTCACCATGATGTGGCCCTCCGACTGCTTCACGATGCCGTAGCACATCGCCAGACCGAGTCCGGTGCCCGAGCCGGGAGGCTTGGTGGTGAAGAACGGCTCGAAGATGTGCGCCTGCACCTCCGGAGACATGCCGACGCCGGTGTCTTCCACATCGAGCACGACGTAGTTCCCCGGGCGCGCCTCGGCCTGCAGCCGGGCCGCGTCCTCCGTGAGCACAGCCTCCCGGGTGCGCAGGCGGAGCGTGCCGCCCGCAGGCATCGCGTCCCGCGCGTTGGCGACGAGATTGAGCATGACCTGCTCCAGTTGCCCCGGATCGACCCGCATCGGGGGGAGCGGCTCGGCCAGCTCCTCGATGACCTCGACATCCTCGCCCACCAGCCGGCGCATCATCGGAGTGAGCGCCGACACCGTCGCGTTGAGATCGACCGAGGTCGGGACCACCATCTGGCGGCGCGCGTAGGAGAGGAGTTGAGAGGTCAGCGCCGCCGCCCGGCGCGCGGCCCGCTCGATCTCGGCGAGATCCTCATGCACGGCTACATCGGGCGGGAGCTGCCGCTTGACGAAGCCGAGATAGCCGATGATTCCGGTCAGCAGGTTGTTGAAGTCGTGCGCGACCCCGCCGGCCAGGTTGCCGATCGCCTCCATCCGCTGGGACTGGATGAGCTGCTGCTCGATGCGGCGCTGCTCGGTCACGTCCTGCGCCACGCCGATCAACCGCGCCGCGCCGCCGGCCTCGTCCCGGAAGACCTGGCCGCGGAGCGCCGTCCAGCGCTCCTCCGGCCCAGCGGCGGCCGCGCGGAATTCCACGGTGAACCCGGTGTGATCGGCGATCGCCGACCGTACGCGCTCGGAGACGGCGTCCCGGTCGTTCCGGTCTACCCGATCCAGCAGGCCGTCGAGCGAGGACTTCCCGCCCTCCGGGAGGTCCACGATCCAAGTCTCCATCTTTGCCGCCTCGAGCGCGAGCCGCAGCCGCGCCTCGCTCTGGCGCAGGGCCCCCTGCTGCTCCGCGACCGTCGCCACCATGCGGTTGAACGCATCGGTGAGCGTCCCGATCTCGTCGCCCTCGCGAGCCGGCACCCGGAGCCGGTATTCACCGGTCTCGGTGATCTCGCGGGCCGCGCCGGCCAGGGCCAGCAGCGGCGCCGAGACCGACCGGCGGAGCAGCCCGAGGAGCAGCACGCTGGCGGTGCCGAGTGCGAGGAGCACGACGGCGGCCATGATCCCGTACTGCGCCATCCGGCGCCACAGCGGCGGGAGATCGTACTGCAGCGTGAGCCAGCCGACCAGTTGGCCGTCCACTTCCATCCGATCGATCAGGACCAGACGGTCGGAGGCGAAATGGACGCCGGGCACCAACTCGGTGGGCGCCGGCGGAGCCCCGGCCGAGGCGTAGCGCGCCAGGATGACGCCGTCGGCCCCGAACAGGGTGGCCGAGAGGATCTCCGGCCGATTGCGGAGGGTGGCGAGATTCTCGGCGGCCGCTTCCCGGTCCTTGAACTGGAGCGCGGCGATGCTGTTGACCCGGATGAGGTCGGCCTGGGTTTGCGCGTCGCGGATGGCGCGCGGCCGGAAGGTGGTCAGCTCGTAGAGCAGCACTGCCCCACCGGCGAGCAGCAGGCCGACGACGGAAGCCACTCCGACGAGCAGCGCCACCTTCTGCCCGAGCGGGCGGCTCCGGATCCACGGTTTCATCGCGGCAGCTCCGGCTCCCCGCTCACGCGGGTGGCGAGTGCGAGCACCCGCGAGCTGATCTGCAGCCCCGCCCGCCGGACCGCCGCGGCGTCGATCTCGAAGCGGAGGGTCTGGTGGACGACCACGAACCCGACCATGCCCCCGCGCCGCACGAAATCCGGTCCGTCCCCGACCGTCAGCGCCGGCGAGCGGCGGAGGGCCGTGAGCCAGGCCCTGATCTCATGGGGCTGGCCTGCCACGAAGGCGACGTGGCAGTCGGCGGCCTGGCTCGGGGCATCGGGCTCGAGCACGCGGACGGGCCGCCCACGCGACCGGCGGCCCTGCACGGTCTGCCGCAGGATCCCGCTGAACGCGTTCTCGCCCAGCACGCAGACATTCACCGGTGCGTCCGTGTCGGGGAAGCTGCCGGGAGGCCAGTCGACGTAGCGCGTGAAGTTGAGCAGGTAGGCCGCCTTTACCTCCTGTGCCGGCGCGGCGGGCGACTCCTGCGCGCGGGCCTCGGCCGCGAGAGCGGTCGTGCATCCCAGCGCCAGGAGACAGCGTGCGAGGAGAATCGGGCTGGCGCCCGGAGTCAGAAGCGCCATTCGAGCTGTAATTCCCCGCGCCGCTGGATCTCACGTTGCGGCTGACTCGAGAACTCCGCGTGCTGCTCGTGAAGCAGATCGCGGCCGACCAGCGACAGGGTGAGCCCCGGCCGCGCGTTCCAGCCCAGCCGCGCGTCGGCCTCCACATAGCCGGGGACGCGGGGCTGGGGCAACTCGCCAACGTAGCGCAGCGCCAGGTCCAGATCCAGTCCGCGCGGGAGCGTGAGCGCCGAGCGCAGCGCGGCCTGGTGCTCGGGGTTGTACCCGGGGTTCACATTCGGGAAGCTGCCGGGCGGGGCATCCTCGGTAGACTCGATCGCCATCTTCAGGAGCGTGTAGCTCCCCTGGAGCCGGAGAGCGGGAGACGCCTGCCAGGTGGCGGCGAGGGTGCCGCCCCAGGAGTGGCCGCGCGCGTCGTTGTCCACCCGGAGCGGCTGCACCACCAGGCCCCCTTCCGCGAACGGGGCAAGCGGCGTGATCGAGCGGATCCGGTCGTACCAGCCGTAATAGAGCGACAGGTCGGCCGAGACCGTGGGATGCAGCAGGGCCCGGTAGCCGCCTTCCAGCGAGACCAGCTCCTCCGAATTGAAATCCTCGTTGCCGACGACCCGCACGATCGCGAGCGGCGAGGTGGGGAGCACCTGGGTCACGAAGCGCACGTCGGCGTCGAGCCGCGACGGGATCCGGACCGCGCGCGAGACCGCGGACCAGAAGGTGTGTCCCGGCTTGGGGAGCCACAGCACGCGGACGTTGGGCTGCAGCTCGAGCCCGGTGAAGTCGTTGTGCTCGAGCTTGGCGCCGAGGGTGACGTACCAGCGGTCGGGGGCCAGCTCGATCTCGTCCTGGGCGAACCCGGTGGCCAGGTGTGTCGTGCGGCCGCCGGGATCCAGGGCGGTGGGGAAGGTGCCGGACACCGTGTCGGTGTTGAGCCGGTAGCCCAGGCCCCAGATGAAGTCGTGCCGCCGGCCCAGCGGGAACCGGTGCTGCAGGTCGATGTCGGCGATGTCCACCGCGATCCGGCCATACGAGCTGGGGAGCTTCCGGACCGACCGGTCGTAGTACGCCTGTACCTGGAGCTCGGAGGCCTCGCCCAGCTCCCGGGACCAGCGGGCCAGCAGGTTGCCTCCGTTCGCGTCGAGGTCATCCGCCACCAGTTCGGTGAAGGGCGGGCCCAGCACGGCCCGGCGAACGTCCTGACCTCCCGAGGCCGCGTAGAGATCTCCCTGAAAGGTCAGCCGGTCGCGGGGGCCGGCGTCCAGGTCCGCGCGGAAGCCGCCCTGACCCTGCTGCCAATCGTCCTTGCCCAGATCGCCGTCCGCCAGATGGGATGGCGCTCGATCCCGGAAATTACCGTAGACCCGGAGCGCGCCGGTGGCGCCGAGGGCGGTGCCGTAGCGGGCGCTGGCGTTCAGATGCTCGGCCGTCCCGGCATGCACGGCCAGCAGCCGGCTCCGGGTATCGGCGGCGGAGCGGGTGATGACGTTGATGACGCCGTTCACCGCGTTCGAGCCCCACAGCGTCGCGCCCGGGCCGAGAATCACCTCGATCCGGTCGACGTCCTCCATCACCACGTTCTGCACGTCCCAGAAGGTGCCGGCGAACAGCGGGGAATAGATCGCGCGGCCGTCGACCAGGACCAGCAGCTTGTTGGGTGATTGCTCGGCGAAGCCGCGCGCGGTGATCGACCAGTCGCGCGCGGTCACCCGCGCCACCTGGAGGCCCGGGGCCAGCCGCAGCGCCTCCGGGATCGAGCTGGCGCCGGAGCTGCGGATGTCCTCGCGGGTGATCACGAACACGGCGGCCGTGGCGCGGGAGGCGAGTTCGGGCCGGCGGGAGACGGAGGTGACGTGGATCCGGCCGAGCTCCTCGATGTCGAGGTCGGCCACATCGGGGGCGCCGGCGGCAGGCTGCTGTGCGCCGGCGGGCCGTGGAGTGGCCAGGGCGACCCAGGTCGCGAACGCGAGCGCGAGGACCCCGCGCCGCTTCAACACTCCTCGAGAAGGCTGGTCACGTGCCGGACCAGTTCGTCCGCGTCGAATGGCTTCCGGAGGAAGGCGTCGGGCGAGCCGGTCCGTGGTCCGCCCCGGGTCAACTCCACGTCGTACCCGGAGATGTAGAGCACGGGGAGGCCGGGCCAGCGCTCGCGGAGCCGGCGGCCGAGCTCCCACCCGTCCATCACCGGCATGCGGACGTCGGTGACCACCAGGTCGAACTGGCCGGAGCCCCGGAGGGCGAGGCGCAGCGCGTCGTCACCGTGGCGCGCCGTCCGCACGTCGAAGCCCAGTTCGGAAAGCAGGCGCTCGATCACGCTGCGGACCATCGGATCGTCCTCGGCCACGAGGATGCGTCGCCGTGCGGGCGCGGGCGCGGGCTCCGGGTCCGGTGCCGGTTCGGCGCGCCAGGGCTCGCTGAGCTCCGGAGACTCGTCGGCGAGGAGGAGCAGGGTAGAGATAGACGACTCCGGCGGGCTGAATCGACGAGGTGAATGGAAGTGATGCAACGGATGTTACGATCTGCGCGGGCGGTGTCAAGGCGGGGCCTACAATTTGAGGTGCACGTCGATGTCCACCATGACCGCCGGAGGTGCGTCCTCGAACACGACCCGCCGGTCCACCGTGCGGATGACCATCTTCTCGATCGGACCCTTGCCCTTGCCCTTGCCACGGTTCCCGGCGCGATAGTAGACCACCTGGGTGGCCCCCACGTGCTCGACGCGCACCACCGCGTAGCCCTGACGCACGAGGATGTCGCGGGTGACGGTGACGGCGCGATCGGAGGAGACGGCGTAGTGCTTTGCCTTGCTCTTGCCCTGGGCGTGCGCGGGAGCGGCCGAGAGCGTGACGGCGGCGAGGGCGAGCGCGAGGCCCGCCGCGAGGCGGCGCGGGTGCATCGTACCTCCTGGGGTCGGAGTGGGGCGATCGGCCGGAAGCGGGCAAGAAGCGTGCGGCGGCGTGGGGGCGGTTCGAACTGGTGGCGGGCCGCCGTTTGCGAGGCATCCGGTGGCGGTACTGCCGGGACTTGCAGCGCTGAAAAGGGAGGAGCTTGCGAGAGTGGGAGGCGGTTCGCGGGACGGGGCGGGGTGCCGCCGGCGTGTGTATGTACCGCTCAAACCTCCCGGCGGACTTCGGCTGCCGTCTTGTCCTCCCGGAGCCCGAGATACCGCGGATGCCGGAGCAGGCCGGCCGGCGTCCACTCCCCGAACCCGATCTCCACCACCAGCCTGGGCGTCACCCAGTGCACCTCGCCCGCCGGCGCCGGACCCGGCGCGAACGGCGACGTCCGCCGGTGCAGCGGCACCAGCTTCCGGTACAGCAGCTCCAGCGCCGCCCGGTCGTACCCGGTCCCGACCTTCCCGGCATAGCGCAGCGTACCGTTCTCGTAGTAGCCCACCAGCAGCGCGCCCAGGTTCTCCCGCGAGCCTCTGGGTGCCGTATACCCGCCCACGACGAATTCCTGCTGGTGCACACACTTGATCTTGAGCCAGTCGGCCGACCGCGCGCTCACGTACCGCCCCTCTGCGCGCTTGGCGATGATCCCCTCCGCTCCGCCGGCGCACGCCTCGCGGAACATCGCGGCGGAGCCGGTGGTGCGGAACGGGGTGAAGCGGATGGGGTCGTCGTACCAGACAACGTCGCGCAGCACCGCCTTCCGGTCCACCAGCGGAAGGTTGGTGAGATCGATGCCCTCGTAGTACAGGCAGTCGAAGAGATAGAGCTCCACCTCGACGCCGCTCCGCAGCGCCCGGGCTTCGTCGCGGAGCTGCATCCGGCGCTGGAGCCTGGAAAAGCTGCTCTGCCCGGTCTCGGGGTCCACCGCCACGACCTCGCCGTCGAGCACCGCGTCGCCCCGGACGGCGAAGGAGAGCGTATCGACCAGCTCGGGATAGGCCCCGTCGAGCGGTTTCCGGTTGCGGGAGAAGAGCCGGATGTTTCCGCCGCTGGCGTACACCAGGACGCGCACGCCGTCGAGCTTGGGCTCGTACAGCCAGTGGCCGCCGCGCGGCGGCGCGTCGGCCGGCGTGGCCAGCATCGGCGGGATCCACCCCGGCTGCGCCCGGTAGCGGAGCCGCGCGTTGGCGGTCTTCGAGAGCGCGTCGAGCCGGCGGCTCATGCCGTGCTCCCCGCGCCCAGCACGTCGGCCAGGTCCTGCCGTGCGTCGAGCATTCCGGCCCACGCGTCGCCCTGCGCCTCGAGCCGGTCGGGAACGGTGTGCAGGGTGAAATCGGTGGGATAGACGTGCTCCAGCTCGTCCCACGCCAGGGGCATGGACACCGTGGCTGCCGCATGGCGCCGGGGCGAGTACGGCACCGCCAGCGACTTCCCCCGGCTGTTCTGGTTGTAGTCGAAGAAGATCTTGCCCGTGCGGCGGCGCACCGCCCACTCGATGGTCACCTCTTTGGGCCGCTCCTGGCGCACGTGCCGGGCGATCGTCTCGGCCACACCGCGTGCGGCGTCGAAGTCGAGGTCGCGCACGATCGGGAGATAGAGATGCAGGCCGGTCCGGCCCGACGTCTTGATGAAGGTGACGAGGCCGAGTCCTTCCAGGATCTCACGGATGCGGAGCGCGAGCGCGCGGACCTTGACGAACGCCCGCCGGTGCAGCTCCGGCTCCTCGCCCCGGCTCTCGCGTCCCGAGTAGAGGTACGGGTCGAGGTCGAAGACGATGAAGTCGGGGTAGTTGAGGATCGAGCGCTCGAGCGCCGCTTCGGAGCCGGTGAACTTGCGGCTGCGGCCGGTGGCATCGGGCTCGGGATTGGTGCGGGAGAACCAGCCGTGCAGCTCGAGCCCCGCCATCTGGCCGAGCCAGAGGAGGGTCGCGAGGTTCTCGCAGACGAGGTAGTCGCCGTCGCGGTCGTTCGCCGCCGAATGGATCTTGACCGTCCGGGCGAACGGCGGCGCGGGCTCCCAGTGTTTCTGGAAGAAGCTCTTGCCGGTGACGCCGTTGGGGAAACGGGTGACGAAAATCGGACGGTCCGCGAGGTGCGGGCGGATGAACGGCCACACGCGCGTGAGATAGCGCAGCAGATCGCGCTTGGTGGCGCCCTTCCGGCGGCTCTGGCCCGGCCAGAGCGGTTTGTCGAGGCTCGTCACCGGCACCGCGTGGCCATCGACCGTCAGGGTGGCGCGCTCCTCGGCCTCGGCGAGCTGGTCGAGGATGTCGCGACCATCGGCGGGGGGCCGGCGTTTCGTCATGGGTCACCACAGAGGCACAGAGGGCACAGAGGTACACGGAGGCGACAACAACTTTTTTGTTGTTTCCTCTGTGCCCTCTGTGCCTCTGTGGTGAATCGGATGTCCGTCCGCATCGGCGCCACGCTCAGCTCACCTTCCGGGTACGTCGAGTGCGCCGGCGGGCGGGCGCCTTGGCGGCCGGCCTGGCCTTGCCGCCTTTTTTCGCGGCCTCGACGCTGCGGCGGAGCGCGTCGGCCAGGTCGATCACCTTGGTCTCGCGCGCCGGCGGCGCCTTCACGACCTCGCGGCCCTCGAGCTTGGCGTCGATGAGCTGCGCCAGCGCCTCGCGGTAGTGATCATGGTACTCCTCGGGCTCGAACGGCTTCCTGAGCAGCTCGATCAGGGTGAACGCCATGTCCAGCTCCCGCTCGCTCACCTTGGTACCCTCGACGTCCACCTCCGGCCGCCGCACCTCGTCCGGGTAGTACAGCGTCTCCAGCACGATCGCGCCCTCCTTCGGCCGGATGGCGCAGAGCTGTTCCTTCTTCCGGATGGTGATGGTGGCCAGCGCCGTGAGCCCCTTCTTCTCCATCGCCTGGAGCAGCAGGGCGTACGGCTTCTCCGCGCGCTCGTCCGGCGCGAGGTAGTAGCTCTTCTCGTAGTACACCGGATCGATCTCCGCCTCCTTCACGAACGCGCT
>DASSBA010000003.1:0-14427 GCA_035699205.1 Gemmatimonadales bacterium | reverse complement strand
GTTGGCGGCCGTTTTCACAGTGGAGGAGGTGTCTACAGCCTTCGATACCGCACCTGCAGGATGAAGTACAGCCCGTAGCAGATCAAGCCGAGCGCCGCCGCGGCGAGCAGCCACCGGCCCTGGCCGATCCCCGAGAGCAGCCAGAGCGCCTCCGACCATCCGCTCGCCTCCGACGGGTCATACTCGATCGCCACCTCCACGAGGGACCACCCGGCAATCAGCGAGAGGATGCCAAGGGTCACGTACCCGACCCTTCCACTGATGCCCGTCACCAGGCGCGCGAGCCGCGACCGGCCGGTCTGCAGCAGCTTCCGAAACCGGCCGGTGATGCCGAGCCGGAGCTGGAGCACGCCCGCCGTCATGACGATCAGGCCCGCGAGTCCGACGAGGGCGCGCCCGACGTGGGGTGTGAGCACGGTGGCGAGGACGTGCTGCAGGTCGAGCCCACCGCCGCCTCTCCGGCCGAGCAGCAGCTTGAACGCCGTCACGGCGAGCAGCGCGTAGCCGATGCCGGTCGCGAAGAACCCCAGTCGTTCGGCGATTCCCTGGAACCTCTCCCCTTTGCGCTCCGGATCCACGAACGCGGCGACGAACATCCAGAGGGCGTAGGCCGCGAGCCCCACGGCCAGCACGGTGAGCATCAGTCGGCCGAACGGTTCGCCCAGCACCAGCTCCACCGCGCCTTCCTGGCCGGTGATCTCGCCGCCCCTTCGGAGGGCGAAGCGCAGGGCCAGGACGCCGACCAGGATGGTCACGACGCCCTTGGCAGCGAAGCCGATGCGGGTCACGACGGCAAGTGCCGGGGCGGCGGGGCCGGTGGCGCGCTGGAGGTCGGGGTGGGTCATGGCGGAAGGGTAGGGGATGCCTCCGGGGCGTCCAGCCCGGTGGCGCATCCGGCGCCAGCGCCGTGCGGATGAAATTGACTTGTACTTACTAAGTTATTACGTTGGTCAAACGACGGAAGGTGTAGGACATGCACAGGGAGGCGGTTTATGGCGATGGTCAAGAAGCTCATCCCGATCGGAAACAGCCTGGGAGTGCTCATTGACAAGCCGATCTTGGAGATGCTCAACATCACTGCGGACACCCAGCTGGAGGTGACGACCGACGGGGTCAACCTAATGATCAAGCCTCTGCGGACCGGCCATGCCCGGCGGGTGCAGGAGGCCACGCGGGCCGTGATCAAGGCCCACGGCAAGACGCTCCGTAAGCTCGCGGAGTGAGACAGACAGGTGACCGCAGGGCACATGAAGCCGGAGTTCCTGACGGTAGAGGATGTGCTCGGCATCCACGCCGAGGTGATCGCGGAGTTCGGTGGTGAAGGGGCCCTGCGGGACCTGGGCCTATTGCAGTCGGCGGTCGCCATGCCGCAGCAAACGTTCGGCGGGCAGTTCCTCCACGATTCGCTGTTCGCCATGGCGGCTGCATACCTGTTCCACATCACACAGAACCATGCGTTCGTGGACGGCAACAAGCGGACAGCGCTAACGGCTGCGCTGGTGTTCCTCCGGCTCAATTTGATCGTTATCGACCGCGACGTCGAGCAGCTCTACGACGTAACGATAGGGGTGGCCGAAGGGCGGCTGGACAAGGCGGCGATCGCGGCCGAGCTCGAGGCCATCTGGATGGCCGAGACCAAGGGCGGAGCGGCGATTGACGTCGACGATTCGCCTGGTGGTGAGGAACCGCAGGTGGAGTGAGAAGTGAAAGACCCGGCGTCAGCTGCTACTGGTCGAAGCGGCAACCTCAACCGCGGCGCGCCGCCTCAATGTAGCGCTCGATCCCGGCGGCCGCGAGAGATCGAAGGTGCAGCACCGGCCCCCAGGTAGCGTGCGGTGAACAACGAGGGCGTACGCGCGTTCTGTCGCCCCTGAGTCCGGACCGCGCCGAACGCGACACATCAATGCAGCCAAGTGTCGCACCCATGTCTCGACCAGCGCTCCGTCCCCAGCAAGCCAAACCGCCGCCGAGAGTCCGGTTCTCTCGACGGCGGTTCAGCCTTCCTTCCACCTGCACCTTCGCCTCCACCTCTGCCGGTTCACCCACCCCGGCCTCACGCTGCGGGCCTCACATCGCCGCCCGCCACCGGCGTCCCACCCTGCGCACCGCCCTGCGACTGCCCCGAGGCGGAACCCTGCGCCGGTCCCGCGGCCGGCGGAGTCGCCGGCTCCGATCCCGACGCCGGTCCCGGTTTCCCTAGAACCGTGCTGGCGCTGATCCACTCCCCCAGCAGCTTCGGGTCGTTCCTGAACCGGATCCGGTTCCGGCCATCCATGGTCCGGACGATCTGCCGGACTTCCTTGGCGAGCTCCCGGAGATGTGGGGTGGCGCCCTTGTGCGCGGCGCGCCCCTCGTCGCCCAGCTGGACCGCGGCCTCGGACTGGCTGAGCAGCTCGCGGTACGCATCGAGCACCCCAGCCGACAGGCCGTACTTCGCCAGCAGCTCCTGATGGGTCTCGGCCTCCGCCAGCAGGCCGCGAGCGGCGGCGAGATGTCCGCCGAAGGTGTTGCCGCTCGGCCGATACTGCACTTGCGTCGCCAGGCTGGGCTCGTCCTTCCGCGCCAGATCGGCGACACCGACGACGTGCGCGATCGGTCCGGCCAGCATCTCACGCCGGAGCCGCCGCTTGTCGAGCGCGCTGGTATGTCGGTCCATCAGCGCGCTCCGCTGCAGCGCTTCCTCCTGCTCCATCTGCTCCACCACGCCCTTCAGCTTGCCCACCAGCACCCCGTGGGCGGGGTCGGCGTCGGGATGCCGTTCGCTGTCCAGCACGACACGGACTCCCATTTCTCTGGTCCTGCGTTCGTCGCCCTTCATACCTCCCTCGTGCGTGCGTGCGCACCCCGGATGGCCCGGCGTCCCTCGGCGCGACTCCTCCAGCACCATGATGGACCTCGAAGGATCGGGCCTCACACGGGCTGATGACCCGATCGCGAGGCATGAGGTGCATCACGTGTGCCAGACCTTGCACGCGAGATCGAAGGTCGCGGAACAATGCAGCGGACCGACTCTGGTGGCGCGGGCGGAACATCGCGTGCTTGATGAAGATGCGCGCACGCGCCGGCCCGATCGGGAGCGGGGCGGACGCGGGCGCGATGCGGCCCTGGCGCGGGATGCGTGAACCAAAGGACCGAATGGTCGATGGAAAACCGAGGACGGTGAACTGACACGAATCCGCCGGCGCGCACGCGACGAGTCGTCGCTCGGGTGTGGATCTGCTTGCTCGACAGAAAATCTGCTTGCTCGGCCGAAAATCTGTTTGCTCCGGCCGTCGAATCGCCGGCTCAGCGCGGCTTCGGTTGGCTCCGCCGGCGAGCCGCTCCCTCCGCGGCGCGTTCGGCCGCTCGGCGTCGGAAACCGTCTGCTCGGCGGTCCGTCCGCCAGCTCCGGCCACGGGCCGGCGCCTTCGCCGCTCGAATCGTTCGCTCCGCGAGTCGTACGCCAGCTTCGGCGCCTCGCGCGCCTGCTCGGACGCTCGGCTGCTCTCGTCGGAGTCGAAGACGCCCGCGGAGGAATCCGTCCGACGGTTTCAGGAACCGGAATGTCGGCTCTGGCGCCCGACCTGTCCGCTCGGCGCTCGATCCGTCGGTGCCGGGGTCCGATTCGTCGTCTCCAGCGTTCGAAACGTCACCTCGGGCGGATGCGGCGCTCGATCATGCCCGGGGCCGCGCGTCCATGCCGAAGTCGGCTTCGATGCGATCGTACCACGCGGCGTCGTCGAGGCCGCCCAGCTCCACCCAGGCCTCGTCGCTCATCCCCCGGCGCCAGCCCAGGAATGGCTCGGCGTCCGGACCCACCGGATGCCGGAGCTGCGCGGTGTCGCCCACGGCGATCTCGAGAATCTTGTCGGCGACCACCGAAGGGGACACCGGAGACTTGAGCGCGGTGGTGAACAGGGCCGCGATACGGCGCTGCTGGGAATACGGGGTCGCGGCTCGCGCCGTTCCGATGCTCCTGGCCATCTGTGTGTCGATGATCCCCGGCTCGACAACGGCCACCCGGATGTTGAACGCCTTGACCTCCTGGGCCAGGCACTCGCTCAGCGATTCCAGCGCGAACTTGGAGGCGGTGTACGCGGCCATCGGCGCCACGGCGACGTGTCCCGCGACCGAGGCGACGTTGATGATGCACCCGCTGCGCCGCTGTCTCATCGCCGGCAGGACGGCCTGGCAGCACCGGATGACCCCGAAGTAGTTGGTTTCCATGACCGCGCGGAACTCCGCCAGCGGCAGCTCCTCGACCGACCCCATGCGCTCGATCCCGGCGTTGTTGACCAGTACGTCGATCGGGCCGATTTCGCGGTCGATCCGCGCCATCCCGTCGCGCACCGAGGCATCGGCGTCTACGTCCATCGGGATCACGGTGATGGCGAGGCGCTCCCGCGCCGCGGCCTCCGCCAGGGCTGGGGCGCCGGCCGGGTTGCGCATGGTGGCGGCCACCCGGTGGCCGGCGCGCCCACACGCGAGCGCGGTGGCCAGGCCGATGCCGGTGCTGGTCCCGGTGATCAGGACGGTCGTCATGTGGCTCGCTCCAGGCGGAAGGGGGTCGAACGCTCAGGATGCATCGCTGGATGCGAGGGTTCGGCCGTAGAGGGCATGCTCCACCAACTTACGTGCCTTCCCGCGTTCCGGGAGAGGTGGCGCCCGGCAGGCGGAACGCGCCGCCGCGGCGCCCGTCCGCTCGGTGCTCGATCCGTTGGCTCCGGAGCTCGATGCGCTACCTCGGGGCAATGACACCGACGCGTGGGGTCGGCCGAGTAGCTGGAATCGGTCCTACCCTCGGTCCGCCGCCGTCCCTAGCTTGCGACATTGGCCCCTGATTCGACTGGAGGCCCGCTTTACGCCACGAAGGAGACACACTCATGACCACGACCACACAGACGACCCACCGCACCGGCACCCGCGACGAATGGCTCGCCGCCCGGCTCGCGTTGCTCAAGGAAGAGAAGGAGTTGACTCACCGGGGCGACGAGGTGGCCCGCCACCGCCAGGCGCTGCCGTGGGTCCGGGTGGACCAGCCGTACCGGTTCGAGACCGAGGAGGGCCCCGCCTCGCTCCCCGACCTCTTCCGCGGCCGCTCGCAGCTCCTGGTCTACCACTTCATGTTCGGCCCCGACTACACGGCGGGATGCCCGGCCTGCTCGGCGATCGCGGATGGGTTCAACGGGGCGGTGGTCCACCTGGCCCACCACGACGTGATGTTCTGGGCGATCTCGCGGGCGCCGCTGCCCAAGCTCCAGGCCTACAAGCGGCGGATGGGGTGGAGCTTTCCGTGGGCGTCCTCCCAGGGCAGCGACTTCAACCTCGACTTCCACGCCGGCCTCACCGAGGAGCAGCAGCGCTCGGGCAACTTCGAGTACAACTATCGCCCGGGCACCCCCGCCCCGCGCGCCAACGAGAGCGGCACGACCGACGCGGCGCCGCCGCCGGGAGCGGAGTTCGCGGCGATGTCGGGCGTGGACTGGGCGACGTACACGCGCGAGGAGCCCGGCATGAGCGCCTTCGCCCTCGAGGACGGCGAACCCGGTGCCGGTTCCAGCGGTCCACGAACACGCCGGCGACCGGCGCCAGAAACAGCGTCGGAATCTGGCCGCAGAACGCCACGATGCCGAGCAGCAGCGACGAGCCGGTGAGGCGATAGACCAGCCAGCACCACTTCTTCGGCCAGCCCCTGGAGCTCGGCGCGCGCACCGACGTGGCTGCGGATCCCTTCGTTGGTCTCCGCCACCGGGGCGTCGAACTCGTCCACCGCGGCGCTCAGATCCTCGAGCAGCTTGTCCGCCAGCCCGTGCTTCGCCAGCACGTCCTTGTTGGCCTGGCCTTCCTCCAGCATCTTGCGCGCGACTCCCTGGAAGACCGCGTGCCTGGTGTTGCTCCGGGGCAGCCGGAACTTCTCGGCCAGGCCGGGCACCTCGCCGCCCGCCACCTCGGCGACCGTCACCAGGTGCCGGAGCAGCCCGTCCCGCAGCCGCCGGCGCAGGTCCTTCCGCCGGATCACCGAGGAGTGCTTCGACAGGTAGCCGCCCTCCTGCTGCCTGACCAGTTCCTCCATCCGGACGATCCGAGTGTCCAGCCGCTCCAGCGAGGTGCGGTGCAAGTCGGTTGAGGAGATCACACTGGTGAATCTGCTTTGTCGGCGATGGCGGTCGTGCTGGTCTCGATGGCGGGCCGAATCGCCTGAGAAACCGAAGGCCAGCACTCGGGGTGCCGGCCTCTGGTGTTACCCCAACGTCGCGCGTCAGGGCCTACCCTGTGGGCGCCTTCGATCCAATTTCAAATGCCAGCGACCCGCTCCTGCCCTTGGATGCGGCGGCCGTCAGCGAGCCTGCCGTTGAGCACCAGGATCTGCGCCCCCGCCGCTGCCTTGGTGACGTCGACGATCTTGAAGACGCACCGGGTGTCCGCGACACCGTCACCGTTCTGGTCACCAGCGTTGGCGCAGGATGTCGCCTTGGCCTCGCTGCCGAGATTGTCACCAAGCGTCACCTGCGCTGCCTGAAGTTGCAGTGGTTGAAAACCCGACACGCTGAAGAGCGCCACCTGCATCGTGCTCTTCGTGACGCGTTTGATGCAGGTGGTCTTCGGAGGGCACGGCAGCGCGGGTGGATTGACGTCTATCGGAATACCCAACGCAACGACAATTGGCGCGCTCGCTGCACCGACCGCACTCGTGGCATCGGTCACCCGGGCGGTCACGGTGACTGTCCCCGGGCTCGCGTAGCTGTGCGTCAGGGTGAAGGTGGGTAGCTGGCCGCCAACGAGCGTCAGGTTCTCCGTGCCGTCACCCCATGCGACGAGCAGGCTCCAGGTGCCGCCGTCCTGGTCCGGATCGACAATCGTGCCGCGAAGCGTCGCGGTGAAGCCGCTGCCGATCGGACTCGAGACGAAGGTGATCGCGACGTTCGGCGCGACCGTGGAACGGACGGCAACCTGAAACGTGTCGCTTCCCGTCCCGCCGTCCTTGTCCGTGACGTCGAACGTCGCCGTATACGTTCCCTCCGCCGCGTACACATGCGTCAGCTCGATCGGGACGGCTTGTGTGGTGACGGTGCCGGTCGTCGCCGCGGTGCCGTCGCCCCAGGCCACGGCGTAGGCCCACGGCCCGTCGCTCGTGCCAGGGTCGGTAAATCCCGCGCTGTAGAGGACCGTCTGGCCCGGGCGTGCAACAGCGTCTGCTCCGGCGTTCACCGTGGGCGCCGCGTTCGAAATGGTGAGGCTCGCGGTGGCATCGTCGGTGAGGCTGCCCGGGTCGGTGGCGACGACCGCGGCGGTAAACGTGCCATCGTCTGCGTAGACGTGCGTGACGGTGGCGGTGGTCACGGTCACCCCGGCAGTACCGTCGCCGAAGGTCCAGTGATAGCTGAGCGCGTCTCCATTGACGTCGCTCGAGGCCGCCGCTGTGAGGGTCACGGCGGTTCCCTCATTACCGGTGTACGGACCACCAGCGTCAGCCACCGGCGGCTTGTTTTCTGGGGACGCCAGGTAGGCGTGCAGGTCCCCGCCGATGCCAGGAGTACTGCCGCCCACGATGGCCCCCCCTGCGTTGATTCCACCGGCCCTTGACGCGGTCGAGGTAGCACTCAGGTCCGGGATGGGGATGGGCGATGCAGCCGCGTTCGGCCAGCGCACTGCCACTTGCCCCACCTCGCCCACGATCTGCCCTGCATTGTTGATTGCCGTAGCGCGTCCCGATCCTAAATCGATCGTGGTGCCGTTCTGCCAGAGAAACGCGCGATCCTCGCCGTTGATGTTCCGCCTGCCCACCACTTGGCCGTTGTCGTTGATCGCGATCGCCTCGGCCTGGGCACCGCCTAGCAGACCCAGGTCGATGATGACCCCATTCTGCCAGACGATCGCGAAGCGATCAGCGCCCGGCGCTACGTACCAGCCAACGATGGTGCCGGTAGTATTGATCGCAGTCGCCTCGCCGCCGGCCGCCCCCGAGGGCAGCGGGAGGGCGACCATGCCACCATTCTCCCAGATTACCGGCACGGATTGGCCGGACGCGCAGCTGATGCTGTGGCCGACGATCTGGCCGCTCGCATTGATGCCCTGCGCCCGGTCATCCCCGCCGCTGCCAGGCGGACAGAATGAGGGCAGCGTAGTCCGTACACCGTCTTCCCATCGGAACGCGTTGGCCTTGCCATCGGCTGGGATAAAGAAGCCGACCACAACCCCGGCTGCGTTGATGGCCAAGCCGTGAGCGAGCTCCCCGGGTTGGGTCAGATCCGTAAGCACCCCGGCGCGCCAGCGGAACGCGTGCTCCATGCCATCGGCCACCATAACACCAGTGACGTCCGCGGCGTCGTTTACTGCCAGCGCGAAGGCGTAGTGCGCGACGTCAGGCGTGAGGTCCGTCAGCGCGTAGCCGCCCGCCGAGACGGCGGCTGCGGCGGCAAGACTGGATATGCCAGCACTGCCGCTCGGGCCTGCGGTGTCGCCGCGGCACGCCCCGAGTGCCGCGAGGACGGCCACGGCTGCCACCGAGGTGGTCCGGCTTTCCCGCAGCACCCTTAGCTGCCTGCTCAACGCCTGAGCCGATAGGAGGGGCGAGATCATGAGATGCGGCTCCCCGCAGGATGCCGGTTGTGAGGGAACGCGGCCTTCGTTTCAGGGCGCCATGCTCGCGCAGAGCGTGTAGAACGAGATCGGTGTGTCGCCGCCGCTTTCATTGAGGATCCGCCAGTACCAGCCCGGCCCGCCATCGATCGGTGTGCTCCACACCATGTGTACCCGGGGATCGTTACCCTCGACGCGGTAGCCTCCGCTCAGGACCAGCTTCCCCGCCGGGCAATACATGCCCTTGTTGTTGAGGCCGGCCGGGATCGAGACGTAGGCCTCGGACTGAAATACGTAGCCGGAGACTCCCGACGGACCCTGCGGTCCAGGGGTGCCCTGTGCTCCCTGAGGTCCGGTGGCGCCGGTGGCTCCATCCGGGCCGCTGGGACCGTCGGGTCCGGCGGGGCCCACAGGTCCGGCGGGGCCCGTTGGACCGGCCGGCCCGACCTGATCCCAATTGAACTCCAGGTCGCCGGTGCTACAGGCGGCGGGCGCCCCCGGCGCCGAGCCGATGGGCTTGTTGATCCGGTACACGACACCGCTGCCGGGCGTGCCGTTCTTCGCCGGCTTCGGGTAGCAGGCGGTGATGAGGATGGGAGTCTGGGCGTTCGCCTGCACGACAGTGCCCGCAGCCGTCAGAACGCCCACCAGGCTCATCTCCAAGGCGCGGCGAGCGGTCGCCGTCGCGAGTAGCCGAGTCATCGAAAACCTCCGGAACGGGTTGGTGTGGCAGGGTGTCAGTCGGTGGCCGGCGCGATCGCCGCTGCCATGGCGTCGATGCTGCGACGGAGCGCATCGAGATCGGCGGGTGCGGCCGTTCCGGTCTCGAGCGCGGCCCGAGCGACGGTGAGTGCCTTCGCCGCAGCCGCGAGATCATCGGCCTTCACGGCTCGGGCGAACTGCTCGAGCGCGGCCGCCAGCGCGACCACCGTCGGGCGCTCGAGCGTCGGGAAGAAGCGGCTCTCGAGACCCCTGATCTCCTCCGTGAACTCGAGCGGCACCGCGGTGTCCGCGCGAACCGCCTGGGGAATCGCCCGCGGCGCCTCTGATGTCGCGGGCGCGGCCTCGGAGACCCGCTCGGCCGATACGGGCTGGATCGGCGGAGAGAGGTCGATTGGTCCGACAGGATCTCCACCGCAGCCGGCCAGCCATCCCCAGATCGCCACGGCCGGAAGCGTTCGACGGAACTCGGAGCTAGACATGGATACCTCTGGGTGAGAGTGCTGCGGATAGGCCGAAACCGTCCGCACCATCATGAAACGGCCGCGTGCCGAGCTTTTGCGTGCGTCGCCAGCACGGCAGTCGGCGGGCGGTCACGGGCGTGGAGGCATTGGCCCTAGCGTGTCCACGGCCGAGGTTGCCGGTTCCGCCGGACTTGTCTGCCCTCTTGGCGGCCGCGCACGAATCCGATCGCGAGCGGGCCCGGGCCGGCTTCGTGGAAGCCTTCAGTGCCGCCATCCTCCGGGTTGCCCGCTCGCTGGGTGGAGACCGCGACCTCGTCATGGACTGGTATGCGTTCGTGCTGGGGCGGTTTCGGGCCGACGACCGCCGTTGACGACCAGCCGGGTATCGGGCGGCATCCAGCTCGGGGCTGTGCGATAGCATGCTGAGCTCGCCGCTTGAAGGACGCCTGCCCACCGACCCCTATTCCCCGGGCCGCACCATTACCGAATCCCTGAGGATCAGCTCCCGCGCCAGCTTGGATCCGAGAATCTCCCGCAGCTCGGTGCGGGCGACCGCCTTGGCCTCGCGCTCCGCAGGGGTCCCCGCCACCTTGGCCGCGATCGGCTCGGATCTCGCCCGCAGGCCGTCCAGCGCCGCCATGTTGCGATACTCGGCCATGATCATGATGTCCCAGTCGTCGCGGTTCGCCGCGGGCGACCGGAGCAGCTTCCAGGAGAGCAGCAACCCCTGCCGCTGCGCTTCGGCGAACTGCCGCGCGACGGTGGCCCGGAGGTCGTTGAGATACCGGTCGCCCATCGCGGGCTTGACCCGGATGAAAGTGAGATTCCAGACGCTGCCTTCGGTGTACGGCGCCTGCTGGGCGGGGGCCCGTGTCGCCATGAGCACCAGAAGGACAGCCGATGCGATCATGGACTGTGCCGTTCGCATGTCGAGGCCTCCTACCGCAGGATGATGTCGTTCACCGTAGCTTGATCGTGCCGTCCGGCAGGAACACGTTCCGGAACTTGGCGCGGAGCCGCACCGGCAGCCGCGTGCCGTCTCTGTCATGGGGCTTGCGCCCTTTCCGCTGCTGCTCGATCGTCAGGGCCTACTGCGACTCGATCGCCACCCTGTTCCCGACGAGCTTTCCGTCCTCGATCACCTTCTCCCCGTCGATCTCGACGGTCGCGTGCGTGACCGGCAGATCCACCGAGACGCCGCCCGGCACCGCATTCGCCCCGCCGAGTAGCTGGTTGTCGCCGAGCGCGAGCGTCACCTGGCCGGCTGCCGCGCCGGGCCGATAGTCGACGCCGCTCTCCTCGATCACCTGGAGCCCCGGGTTGAGTCCGATGGTGAGCGAGGCCAGCCGGTGCATCGGTGCACCGTACACGGTGAGATTGTCCTGCAGGCAGACATCTCCCTCCGCCGCCTTCGCACCGGTCAGCGTGCCGCTGGCGAACGTATACCTCGCGCTCACGAGCGGCTTGAACTTGCAGCGGTCGCGCGGCACGACGAGCGTCCCCGAAACGGAGCTCTCCTTTGGCGCGAGCGACACCGCGCCGCCCGGCAGCGAGACGAACCGGTTGAGCAGCAGCTTCTCCCTGGCGGGCCCCTGGCTCACGATCCCGGCATTCACCACGATCGGCCGCCCGGCGAGCGCGAACCGGAGGTCGGTGCCGGCGCCGGTCGTGATGTGCACCTCCTTCGCCGTGGCGAGCCGCGCCTTGAGCGCGTTGGCCGTCGCGGCGATCTGCGTGTAGTCGGCCCCGATCGCCGCCCACTGCATTGAGCGGAATCGCTCGACGGGGAGCCCCACGAGCGCGGCCTGTCCAGTGGTCGGGTACTCGAGGAAGGCGGCCCTGATCGGTGATGCATTCAGCATCCCGAACACCTCCTGGCCGGCCGCGTTGAGCCGGGCGAGCTTGGCCTCCGGTACGTCCGCGAAGACCGCCTTCGGGTCCTCGAACGCCCCCAGGCCGATCCACACGGTGGTGTGGCCGTACCACGAGGCGAGATAGCTCGGCTTCTGGTCGAGGTACTTGTCCGGGACCTCGGTCATGAGGGCGCGTGCCACGCGCGGCGACTCGAGCCACATGTTGGGCAGCCCGCCCGCCTTCTCCGCCTCGATGGCGATTTCCTCCATGAGCCCCACGGTGTGCGGGCCTCCATCGATCACCACCACGTCACCCGGGTGAACACCGAGCGTAGTCGTGACGAGTCGATGGGCGATCTCCGTCAGCTCGGCTGCTGACGGCTGCCCAGGCTCGCTGGCCGGTGCGGTGGCGGCGGCCGTGGCGGTGGCGAGACCCCGGTCGGTCCTGCAGGCGCTGAGCAGAAACGACACGCTCAGGGCCGCGATGGCGGCCGCGAGGGCGGGCGGCGTCGGGGCGGACGGCAGCATGGTCGTTCTCCTTGTGGCGGTTGCTGGAAGGCCGGTTGCACGTCATACTGAACGGTCGTCAGCAGGCGTTTTTGCGGAGAGCGCTTGCGCCGACAACTGAGGACAAGCCTACCGCCTGGCGCGGCGCGTGCCATGGGGCAAATGCCCTATCAGCGCATGACCCTCACGTCCACGGTGGGCTCACTGATCCTTCTGCAAACCCATCAGCCGGGTGCTCTTGCGCCCCCCGGGACGCCGGGTAGCATTGAGACGACTCCCTTCGATAAACGGTCTCGATGCGTCCTCTTGTTGGGGCCGGCGACCTCATCCAGCTCCGCGCCACGCTGACGACCCTCCTGACGCCGCTGGACGACCCCAGCGCGGCGGCATGGCGGCGGCGAGTCGCGATCGCCCTCCAGCAGCTCATCGGTGCCGACGGGTGCGCGGTCATGCTCTCCGTTCCCGGCGAGCCCCACGGAATCGGTGTAGGCCAGTGGGAGGGGCTGCAGTCGGTAGTCGACATCTGGACCGATCGTTATCTCGACCGGAATCCGCTCGACGTGCGGCGGCAGCGGCTCGGCGCGCGTGTCTGGACCCGGTTCGGCCTCATGCCACCGGCGGACTTCTACCGGTCGGCCTACTACAACGAGTGGTGCCGCCCCAGCGGCAACCTCGACTCGGCCGGGATGAGCGCCCCCATCCCGGGAGACGACAAGGCCGAAGGGACGCTCTTCGTGACGGCGGACGCGGCGCGCCGGTTCGACCGGGGCGGTCGCGAGGAACAGCTCCTCAAGCTGCTGCAGCCGGCGTTCGCGGCCGGCATCGCCCTGATCGCGCTCACTCGCTCCTGGCAGGACGCGCTCGGGAGCGCGCTCGACCTCGCGGGAACACCGCTCGCCATCGTGCGCCCCGACGGCGAGTTCCTCCACGCCACTCCGGCACTCCTGACCCTCGTCGCGGCCCAGCCGACCGGCGGCGCGCTGCTCATCGCGGCGCAAGCGCTCGCGCGGGATGTGGGTACGCTCCTCGGACGTACGTCCCGCGGGAGCCTGCCGGCGCCAGCCACGGTGGTCCAGACGCCTGGCGGCGACCATGTGCTTCGAGCGACGCTGGTTCAGGTGACACACATGGGTGCCGGTCCGCTGGTGCTCGTCGCCGTGACGGGGCCGGCCGCGGCGGCCCCGACCGCTGCGGCGCTCGCTGGTCGGTTCGGGCTCACGGCGCGTGAGGCCCAGGTGACGCTCCGGGTCGCGCGCGGCGAGCGCGACCGCGCCATAGCCCAGGCGCTCGGCATCAGCCACCACACCGTCCGGCGGCACGTCGAGCACGTGCTGGCCAAGCTCGGTCTCCGCACCCGCGCCGCCGTCGCGGGCGTGATTCACCGGTAGCCGCCCGATGGCGACCTTCGTGATCGTCCCCTGCCATTTCCTGGGAGCTGCGGCGTGGGAGCGGGTGGGGGACGTGCTCCAGGCAGCCGGCCACCGTGTGCTCGCGCCGGACCCGAGGGGCTGGGGCGAGCGCCGTGCCCTGTTGACGTCCGACACGGGTCTCACGACCCACGTGGACGAGCTCACGCAGATTCTCGTCGCGGAAGACCTGCGCGGCGTCACGCTGATCGGCCACAGCTACGGCGGCATGGTGGTCGCCGGCGTGGCGGACCGCGTGCCCGATCGCCTCGCCGAGGTCGTCTTCCTCGACGCCCCAGTGCCGCGGCACGGCGACACGCTCTTCGATCATCTGCCGGAGTGGGTGCCTGATTGGTACCGGGAGCATGCGCGCACTGTGGGCAACGGATGGCGGGTGCCGCCGCCCGATCTGGAGGTGCACGGGTTGCCGGCCGCCGACCTGGCCTGGCTCGCCCCCATGCTGGGGCCCGTCTCGCTGCGAACCTGCGAGGAGCCGCTCGAGGCGCCGGGGGATGGCGCCTGGGCGCTACCGCGGAGCTTCGTCTGGTGTCGGGGCTACGCCATGTTCGAGACGACCGCGGCCCGGATCCGCGCGGACCCGGGCTGGAACTACCGCGAACTGGCTTCCGGCCACCTTCCCATGGTGACGCACCCCGCCCAGACGGCCGAGCTGCTCATGGAAGTCGATCGGCTGGGAGGCGATCGGCCCTGAATGTCATTCACGGCCCCAGGCCTTCCGCTCCTCCTGCCGTTCCCACGATGATCCCCTGTCTCACATAAATCGGCCGCACCAGCTCCCGGATCCGCGGCAGCCGGCTCGCGAACCACCCCGCGCCCAGGATGCAGGCCGCCCCGCCGAGCATGATCGTCACCGGCTCGCCCAGCCGGTCGGCCAGCACACCGGCCAGCAGGCTGCCC
>DASSBA010000002.1:0-21533 GCA_035699205.1 Gemmatimonadales bacterium | reverse complement strand
CCGGGCCTGGACGAGATGATGGGCGGCGGCATCACGGCGGGCGATTCCGTGGTGCTGGCGGGACCGGCCGGGTCGGGCAAGACCACCTTCGCCCTGCAGTTCGTCGCCGCGGGACTCCGGGAGGGCGAGGCCGCCGTGATCGCGGTGTTCGAGGAGCATCCGGAGACGTACCTGGAGCGGGCCAAGTCGTTCGGGCTGGACTTCCGGGAGGCGGTGCGCCGGGGCAAGCTGCGCATCATCTACCTCCGGCCGCTCGATCTCTCGGTGGACGAGACGCTGGCGGAGATCCGCGCCTCGGTGGAGCAGACCGGCGCGACCCGCGTCGTCATCGACTCCATCACGGGCTTCGAGATCGCGCTCGCGCCCACGTTCCGCGAGGATTTCCGCGAGTCCCTCTACCGGCTCATTGGCGCGCTCACCGGCCTCGGCATCACCATCTATTCGACCGTCGAGGTGCTCGAGAGCGGCGACACCTTCCGGCTCACCGGCTACCAGATTTCCTTCCTGACCGACGACATCATCAGCCAGCGCTTCATAGAGATCGAGGGGGAGCTGCGCAAGGTGCTGACCGTCATCAAGATGCGTGGCAGCACCCACAGCCGGGATTTCCGGGCCTACGAAATCACCGGCACCGGCGTGCTGCTGCGCGAGTCGCTCCGGGACTACGACGGCATCACCACGGGCCACCCGACCAGGCAGCTCCGGGGCCGGGAGCCGAGCCATCCGGGGCTGACGGACCAGGAGGTGCTGGTGCTCGAGACGATCATCCGGTTCGGGCCGGACTCGCCCGCCCAGATCTCGGACCTGACCGGCCTGCTCCCGGGCGATATCGAGGGCATTCTCGAGCGCCTGACGCAGCTCCGCTACGTGAGCCGCAAGGCGGGCCGGTATCAGGGCGTCGCGCGTCCGCGCGGCACTTGACGGAGCCGACGTGGCCCGGCACGAGCGCAGGCGGGAGGAGCAGGAGCACGAGGAGCGCTACCGCCAGTTGGTGGAGCTGGCTCCCGATGCCATCCTGATCCATGACGGCGAGCGGATCGTGCTCGCCAATGCCGCCGCCATCCGCCTCGCGGGCGCGACCCGGCGGGACCAGCTCGTGGGTCTGCCGGTCAGCACATTCCTGGAGCCGCCCTACCTCAAGGCGGTCCAGAGCCAGCTGCTCGGCAGCGGGAGCCAGGCGGCCCTCGCACCGCCGGTGCGGGATGCGTTTCACCGGCTCGACGGCTCCGAGGTCGAGGTCGAGGTGAGGGCGATTGCCTTCATGGACCGTGGCCGCCCCGCGGTTCACCTCGTGATCCGCGACATCTCGGAGCGGCTCGCGGCGGAGCGCAGAGTGCGGCAAGTCGAGGAGCGCCTCCAGCAGACCCAGCGGATCGAGGCCGTGGGCTCCCTGGCCGGCGGTGTGGCGCACGAGATCAACAACATGATGTCGGTGGTCCTGGGCTTTTCGGAGCTGTTGCTCCGCGACCCCGAGCTGCCGGCCGGGCGGCGCTCCGACCTGCGCCACATCGCCAAGGCCGCCGGCCGGGCCGCCGCCATCACCGGCCAGCTCCTGTCCTTCAGCCGGCGCGGCTTCAGCGAGCCGCGGGTCGTGAACCTCGGCGCCGCCGTGCGCGACTCCGAACCGATCCTCCGCCGGGTGCTCGGCGAGAGTCACCGGGTGGCCATGTCGGCGGACGCCTCGCCGCACGTGCGGATCGATCCGCGGCAGCTCGATCAGGTGATCGTCAACCTGGCCCTCAACGCGCGCGACGCGATGTCCGCGGGCGGCACCCTCACCGTGAGGGTGGAAGAGACCGAGGTCAACGGGGGGGTCACCTCGGCCGGCGGGGCCCCCATTCCGGCAGGCCGGTACGGGCTCCTCTATGTACGCGATACCGGCGTGGGGATGGACCGTGCGACCCAGGGGCGGATCTTCGAGCCGTTCTTCACCACCAAACCCGTCGGCGCGGGTACCGGCCTCGGGCTGGCGGCAGCCTACGGCATCGTGAAGCAGAATGGTGGATTCATCACGGTGGCGAGCGCGCCCGGCGACGGTTCGGAGTTCTCCTTGTACCTGCCCGTGGTTCCCGAGACCGCCGACCGTGAGCGAGCGGGGGTGCCGACGCCGGTCCGCGAGGACGCCCGAGCGGCGGCGAGCACCATTCTCGTGGTCGAGGACGAGGAGGGCGTGCGGGCCGTGGCGACGCGGACCCTGGAGCTGCATGGCTTCCGGGTCCTCGAAGCCACTCACGGGGCCGACGCGCTCGAGTTGGTGGGGCGGCACGGACCGCCGGATCTCGTGCTCACGGACGTGATCATGCCGGTCATGGGCGGGGCCGAACTGGCCGGCCACCTGAGAGGACGCTGGCCGGCGCTCCCGATTCTCTTCATGTCCGGCTATGCCACGGCGGACCTGGTTCGACAGGGGGCGCTCGAGGGTGAGTCGGTCACGGTTCACAAGCCGTTCACCCCGGACGCGCTGGTCCGGAGCGTGGCCGCGGCGCTGGGGCAGCAGCGCCGCTGAACCGGTGATCGCGCGCCCGTACCCTGTTAGATTTCCAGTCCAACTCGATCACCTGGATTCCAAGAATGACGGTCGGCAGCACGAATGCCCCGCGGCCCTCCCGGCGCGAGCGAGAGGTCCGCGAGCTGATCCTGGTGGTGGACGACGAGCCCGCCATCCGGCGGTTCGCCGCCCGGATCCTGCTCGGGGAGGGTTACGTCGTCCACGAGGCGGGTGACGGGGCCGAGGCGCTCGCGTTCATCACCGCCGGCAACGCGGCCGTGGACGTCGTCGTCTCCGACATCGTGATGCCCCGGCTCAACGGCGTGGAGTTGATCCAGGCGCTGGCCACCACGCATCCCGCCCTCCCGGTCATCCTGATGACGGGCTACGGGGCAGGCGCGCTGGCCGAGCGCGGCATCGCGGCGCCGTGCGCGGTGCTGGCCAAGCCGTTCGCGGCCGAGCGCCTGGTCGAGGAGGTTCGCCGGTGCGTTGACGCTTCCTCGGCAGGCCGCTAGGTTGCGCCCTCGCAACATCTCGGGACAGGTGGCCGAGTGGTTGAAGGCACCACCCTGGAAAGGTGGCATACCGGCAACGGTATCGCGGGTTCGAATCCCGCCCTGTCCGTCCCGCCTCCTACCCCTCCCGCAACCGATACCCCACCCCCGGCTCCGTGGCGAGCAGCCGCGGCCGCGCCGGATCCGGCTCGAGCTTGTGCCTGAGCTGGGCCATGTACACTCGCAGGTAGTGCGTCTGCCCCACGTAATTTGCGCCCCACACCTCTTCCAGTAGCTGCCGGTGGGTCGCCACGCGGCCCGCATGCCGGATCATCGTGGCGAGGAGCTTGTACTCCGTGGGCGTGAGATGTACTTCGTCGCCCGCTCTGAAGACCCGCCGGCGGACCAGGTCCACCCGCACCTGGCCCGCCTCGAAGACCGGCGCCTCCGGCGCATCCGCGGGCCGCGAGGCATGGCGCAGCGCCACCCGCATCCGCGCCAGCAGCTCGGGCACCCCGAACGGCTTGGTGAGATAGTCGTCGGCGCCGAGGTCGAGCGCCGCGACCTTGTCCCGCTCCCGGCCGCGGGCGGAGATGACGATGATGGGCGCCCGCGTGCTCCGGCGGAGCCGGGGCGCGACCTCGAGCCCGTCGCCGTCGGGCAGCCCGAGGTCGAGCAGAATCACGTCGGGATTGCGTCCGGCCGCCTGGGCGAGTCCCTCCCTGGCGGTGGCGGCCTCGATGACGCGCCAGGCGTGGGCGTGCAGCGCGGTCCGGAGGAAGCGCCGCATCGGCACGTCGTCTTCGATGAGCAGGACCACCGCCGGCGGGGGCGTCATCGGATCAGGCGTCCGCCGGGTCGGCGGGCACCGGCTCGGGCGGGCCGCCGTCGAGCGGCAGGGTGAACCGGAACGCCGAGCCGCCGCCGGGCCGCGGCTCGGCCCAGATCCGGCCGCCGTGCGCGGTCACGATGCCGCGGCAGATCGTCAGCCCGAGTCCCGCGCCCCCCGCGGCACTCCCGCCCGGCGTGCCGTCCGCACGATAGAACTTTCTGAACACCAGCTCCTCGTCTCCGCCGGGCAGACCGGGGCCGCGATCGGCAACCTCGACCACGACGGCGCCCTCGTCGCGCCACGCCGCGACGTCGAGTCGCGTGCCGGGCGGGGTGTACCTGGCGGCGTTCTCCAGCAGGTTGACGAAGACCTGCTCGACGAGCACCTCGTCGATCGGGACGAGCGGGAGGCCGGTCGGCAGGTGGACTTCCACCGGATGGTCCCGCAGGCCCTCCTCGAGCCGGATCAGCGTGACGCCCAGGACCTCCTCGATCGGCTGCCACGACTTCCGCACCGCCAGACTGCCGGTCTCCACGCGGACCATGTCGAGCAGGTTGGACACCAGCCGGGTCATGCGGCGGGACTCCTCGAGAATGGTGTCGGCCAGCTCGCGGCGCGCTTCGAGAGAGAGCCCGTCGGCCTCCTCCGGCACACTGCTGGCCAGCAGGCTGCTGGCCGCGCCTTCGATGGTGCCGAGCGGGGTGCGCAGGTCGTGCGAGAGCGAGCTCAGGAGCGAGGTCCGCAGGCGCTCCGCCTCGACCTCCGCCCGCGCCGCCTCGTGCTGCTCGTGCAGGGCCACGCGTTCCAGCACGAGCGCGGTGTGGCCGGCGAGCGCCTCCACGGTCTCCGCCTCCTCGGCTGACGGCAGACGGCCCCCGGGCTGGGGCAGCAGCGCGACCACCCCGAACCGGCGCCCGGCGGTGCGGACGGGGCATACCAGCGCCTCCGCCTCGCCGCAGTGGGCGGTGCCGAGCCCGGCCACCGCGCCGGACTGATGTACCCAGGCCGCGGCGACCCTCACCGGGACGCTCTCGAACATCCCGTCGCATGGCCAGCTCGGCTCCGCCGGCGGGGCACCCTCCCGGTCGGTGAGAACGAACCGCGCCGTTCCCCCGCCGGCCCGGCCGATGTGACGCTCGGCGATACCGACGACCTCGGCCTGCGTCACGGCGCCGACCAGCTCCTGGTCCAGCTCGTACAGCGCCGCGGTGCGGCGCTGCCGTTCGGACGCTTCGCGGGCCTGCTCGCGGATGCGCCCGGTCAGGCCGGTCATCAGCAGCGCCACCACGAACATGACGCCGAAGGTGAACAGGTAGTCGGCGTCGTGCACGTCGAACGTGGAGTAGGGCGGTACGAACAGGTAATCGAACGCGGCGATCGCGAGCACGCAGGCGAGCAGCGCCGGGCCGCGGCGGGACAGGGTGGCGACCGCGACGACGGCCAGCAGGTACAGCATCGCCACGTCGATGGTGTTGATCCGGCCGCGAAAGGGCAGGGCGAGCGCGGTGGCGAGGGCGAGGATGGCGGCTGCGCGCGCGTATTCCCTGGTTCTCTCCACGGGCCCTCCCGGTTGCCGCGACAGGCTCTCACGTCCTGGAGGAAGCTACCGACGTGCCGCATCAAGATGGTATCAGGATCCGCCCGCGGAGGCTTCCCGCCGGCCCGTTCCCGTCCACTCTTCTTCCCATGCTCGAGACCCCCGACGCGTCCGCCGCGGAGCCCACCCTCGGCCGCCGCTTCCGCCGCGCCGTGTTCGGAAAGCCCCGGGACCTCGACGACCAGCGACTGTTCCACCGGCTCGCCCTGGTCCCGTTTCTCGCCTGGGTGGGGCTGGGCGCGGACGGGCTCTCCTCGTCGGCCTACGGTCCCGAAGAGGCGTTCCGCACGCTGGGCGAGCACAGCTATCTCGCCATCGGGCTGGCGGGGGTGACGGGGGCCACGGTCCTGCTCATTTCCGCCGCGTACCGGCGGATCATCGAGGAATTCCCCAGCGGGGGCGGCGGCTACGTCGTCGCCACCAAGCTGCTCGGCGACCGGGCCGGCCTGGTCTCGGGTTCGGCGCTCCTGGTGGACTACGTGCTGACCATCACGACGTCGCTGGCCGCGGCGGGAGACGCGCTCTTCAGCTTTCTCCCGCCGGAGTGGCACGGGGCGCGGCTGCCGGTGGAGATCGGCCTCGTGCTGCTCCTCACGGCGCTCAACATCCGCGGCGTGCGGGAATCGGTGCTGGTGCTGCTTCCGGTCTTCCTCCTGTTCCTCGTCACGCACGCGTTCGTGATCGGCGCGGGGCTTGTGGGGCAACTGCCGGCCATGGCGGCCACGATCCAGTCGGCGCGGACCGGATACCAGCACGGGCTCGCCACGCTTGGCGCGGGCGGGCTCGCGCTGGTGTTCATGCGGGCCTACTCCCTCGGCGGCGGGACGTACACCGGGATCGAGGCCGTGTCCAACGGCCTTCCGATCATGCGCGAGCCGCGGGTGAAGACCGGGAAGCGGACCATGCTCTATATGGCGGCCTCGCTCGCCCTCACGGCGTCGGGGCTGCTGCTCTGCTATCTGCTCTGGCACGTGGAGCCGGTGGCCGGGCGGACCATGAACGCGGTGCTGATCGGTCGCGTGGTCGAGGGGCTGCCGCTGGGCGGCGCCTTCCTGGTGGTTTCGCTGTTCGCCGAGGCGATGCTGCTGGTGGTGGCCGCGCAGGCAGGCTTCCTCGACGGCCCCCGGGTGCTGGCCAACATGGCGGTGGATTCGTGGGTGCCGCATCGGTTCGCCGCGCTCTCGGAGCGGCTGACGACCGGGAACGGCATTCTCCTCATGGGCGGCGCCGCGCTTGCCGCCCTGCTCTACACCCGGGGCGAGGTCAGCCATCTGATCGTGATGTACAGCATCAACGTCTTCGTCACCTTCTCGTTGTCGATGTTCGCGATGCTGCGGTTCTGGGTCCGCCGCCGCGTCCAACGCCCCGAATGGAAAACCCGGCTGGCGCTGTTCGCCGCCGGCTTCGGACTCTGTATCACGATTCTCGCCATCACGGTGTTCGAGAAGTTCGGCGAGGGCGGGTGGGTCACGATCGTGGTGACGGCGCTCCTGGTCGGCCTCTGCGCTCTGGTGCGGCGCCACTACCGGGCGGCCGGCGCGAAGGTGGACCGGCTGTACCGCGATCTGGGCAGTCTGCCCGACGCGTGCGCCCGGCCCGATGCCACCGCCGGGAGGGCCCTCGATGCAGGAGCGCCGACGGCGGCGGTGCTGGTCAGCTCCTTCGGCGGGGTCGGCATTCACACCGTCCTCAACGTCTTCCGCGCCTTTCCCGGCCACTTCACCAACCTGGTCTTCGTCTCGGTGGGCGTGCTCGATTCGGGCGAGTTCAAGGGGGAGCACGCCGTCGCGGACCTGCAGCGGCGCACCGGGGAGATGCTCGGCCAGTACCTGGCCCTCGCGGCGAGGCTCGGGGTGCCCGCGACCTCCCGGATGGCGCTCGGCACCGACGCGGTCGCCGAGGCCGGGACGCTCTGCCTCGAGGTGGCGCGGGAGTTCCCGCGGACGACGTTCTTTGCGGGGAAGGTGATCTTCCAGCGGGAGCGCTGGTGGCACGGGCTGCTGCACAACGAGACCGCGCTGGCGCTCCAGCAGCGGCTGCAGTGGGCGGGGAAGACGATGGTGACGCTGCCGATCCGGGTGCGGGAGGCCGGCTGACGCGCTGTGCGCGAATCGGTGAACGAGTCCTGCGCTGGCAGCGGCTCCGCCCGGGCGCAGGTTCCCCGACGTGAGTCCTCCCCTTTGATCCCGGCCGGCACGGACGTAGCTTGAGTCCCATGCGGGGCCCGATGCGACGTTCCAGGCTGATTGCGCTCTTCCTCCTGCTCCTCACCCCCGGTCTCGGCGGGTGGGTGGTGCAGGCGGCGCACCCGTGTCCGGCCGCGGCCGCCGCCGTCGGCCACGCCGCTCATGGCCAGGGGCACCACGACGCTCCGGCGGACGGCCGGCACGACGCGCACTGCCGCTGCATCGGCTCGTGCCAGGCGGCGGCGGCGGCGCAGGCCTCGGACGCGGCGAGGCTCGGTGTGGCGCCCGCCGCGTACCACCCCACACCTCACCGTCCCGACGGCGCGCTCCTCCTGCCCGCCGGCCGTCCTCCCCAGCTCCTTCCGCCTGCCACCGCACCTCCCGTTCTGTCCTGAGCTTCAGCCACAACTGACGCGGATCGGACTCGCCGGCGCCACGCGCCCGGTCCGGTCATGGACCTCGAAGACGGGATGGACCACATGCTCGAATCTTTCCGACGCGCCTCACGCGCATCGATCCGGCTGCTCGCCATCGGAGGCCTCGCCGCGGCGCCGGTCCAGGCGCAGGAATCCGGGACCATCACCGGCGTCGTCCGCTCGGCGCTGACCGACTCCGCGCTCGGCGGCGCGCTGGTGTCGCTCGACGGCAGCGGGACCAACATCCAGGCGGACGCCGAGGGACGGTTCCGCATCGCGGAGGCGCCGCGCGGCCGGCAGCATCTCACCGCCAAGCACGCGGGCTACGATCCGCTCCGGCTCAAGGTGAACGTCCGGCCCGGTGCGGAGACCGTGGTGGAGCTCCGGCTCGAGCCGGAGGCCACCGAGCTCGCCGAGCTCACGGTCATCGGCACTCGGCAGGATCTGGACGAGCGCCGCGCCCGGCTCGATCGCGTGCCGGGCAGCGTGGCCCTGGTGGAGTCCCGGGAAATCCGGGCCACGCGGCAGGCCAACCTGAAGGACGCGCTCGGCTTCACGCCCGGGGTCTACATCCAGCCCCGGTTCGGCGCGGCGGAGGAGAGCCAGATCTCCATCCGTGGCTCGGGCCTGCGCAACAACTTTCACGCGCGCGGCGTGAACCTGCTGGTGAACGGGATGCCGTACCGCAACGCGGACGGCTTCACCGACTTCGAATCGCTCGAGCTGCTCAACACGGAGAGCATCGAGGTCTACAAGGGCGGGAACGCGCTCCGCTACGGCGGCTCGACGCTGGGGGGAGCCATCAACCTGGAGACGCGGACCGGCTATACCGCGTCGCCCATCGGCGTGACCACCGAAGGCGGGAGCTACGGGTTTCTCAAGAGCCAGGTCTCCTCGGGCGGGACGGCGGGGAAGCTCGACTGGTACGGCAGCCTCTCGCGCACCACGCTCGACGGCTACCGCGACTGGGCCCAGCAGGGTCGGACCCGGGCGAACGCGCACCTGGGCTACGTGCTCTCGCCCTCGACCGACATCCGGGCGTTCTATTTCTTCGCCCGGGTGAGCGAGCAGCTTCCCGGCGCGCTCTCGGCCGGCGAGCTGGGCGATACGCCCACCGCGGCCGACCCCGAGAACCTTGCCGGCCACTGGGGCCGCAACTACGACCTGCACCATGTGGGCGTGCAGCTCCGCTCGCAGATCGGCGCCAACCAGCGGCTCGAGATCAGCCCGTACGCGCAGTTCCGTGACATCGACCATCCGATCTTCCAGGTGATCAGCCAGCAGAGTCGCGACTGGGGCGCCGAGGTCAGGTACGAGAACTCCTCGCCGCTGCTGGGGCGGACCAACCGGCTCACGCTCGGCTTCCAGCCGGCCTGGCTGGACATGGACAACCGGCAGTTCGAGAATCTGGCCGGCTCGCACGGCGCCCTTCGCAAGGACCAGAACGACCAGGCGGCCGGACTCGCGCTCTACGGCGAGAACGCGCTCGCGCTCACGCCGCGCCTCACCGCGGTGCTGGGCGTGCGCTTCGATCACGCCATCCGGAAGAGCCGCGATTTCTACCTCGCGGACGGTGACCAGACCGACCACCGCGTCTTCGATGCGCTGCTCCCGAAACTCGGGATGCTCTATGCGCTGCCCTCGGTCGCGGGCCAGCTCTACGCCAACGTGAGCCGCTCCTTCGAGCCGCCGCTGCTGCTCGAGTTGAACAGCCTGACCGTGCCGGGGTTCATCGACCTGCGGGGGCAGGACGCCTGGCAGATGGAGCTCGGCGTTCGCGGCGCCGCGGGCGCCGTCCGGTGGGACGTGGCCGCCTATGATGTCGAGCTCGAGGACGAGATCCTCAACCTCAACGTGCAGCCATTTCCCGGGGCGGGGTTCACCGTGCCCACCTACCGGAACGCGCCGCGCACCCGGCACTACGGGCTGGAGACCGGCGCCGAAGCCGACCTGCCGTTCGGGACCGCGCGGGTGGCCTACACCTTCGCGCGCTACCGGTTCGTGGAGGACCCGGCGTACGACGGGAACGAGATCCCCGGCGCGCCGCGCCACCACGTGCAGGCGCAGCTCCGCTACGAGCATCCGGCCGGCTTCGCGCTCACGCCGAGCGTCGAGTGGGTGCCGAGCGGCTACTACGTCGATAGCGCGAACGACGCGCGGAACGACGGCTGGGCCACGCTCGGCCTCCGGGCCGAGTGGGGCTTCGACCGCCTGGGCCTGACGGCGTTCGCGGGGGGACAGAACCTGACCGATACCCGCTACGCGGCGTCGGTGCAGGTGGACAACGCCGCCGGCCGCTCGTACGAGCCGGCGGACGGGCGTTCCTTCTATGTGGGGTTCCGATGGGCTCGCTGATTCCGCTCCGCCGCCGCCGGGGCCTCGCACCGGCCGCGGCGCTCCTCGCGACACTGGCCACCGGCGGCTGCGGAGGCGAGGCGCCGCTCGCCGAGCGGCTGCTCGATGTGCCGAGCGCCGGCATGCGGTCGTCCGCCGATCCCTCGCTCGCCGCCGATCCCGCCACGGGCGATCTGCTCCTCACCTGGGTCGGCGGCGACGGCGAGTCGTGGCACCTCTACTTCTCGCGCTCGCGCGACCGGGGCGACCACTGGTCGCCGGCGGTGCGCATCACGACGGACACGAGCGAAGTCCACCCCCACGGCGAGGCGTCGCCCCGGCTGGTGGCCGGGCCGGGCGGGCGGCTTGCCGTGGTCTGGCCGCGCGATGTCCCGGTGGCGACCCGCCGCTGGCCGGCCAGCGCCATCCGCGTCGCGCGCTCGCTCGACGCCGGGCGCACCTGGCTTCCGCCGATCACGATCAACGACGACACCACCGCCGCACCGGTGGGGCACAACTTCCAGGGCGCCGCCTGGGCGGGCGAGTCGGGGCTGGTGGCCGCCTGGCTGGACGAGCGGACCTCCGGGCGGCCCGTGGGCCACCATCACGATCCGTCCGCCACCGCGCAGGACTCCACCACCGAAGCGGACGCGATGGTCTATCTTGCCAGCTCGTCCGACTTCGGCCGGACCTGGGGTTCCAACACGCCGGTCTGGGGCGCCGCCTGCCCCTGCTGCCGGATCACGCTGGCGCGGGAGCGCGACGGCTCGGTGGTGGCGGCCTGGCGGCAGCACTTCCGCGGCAACGTGCGCGACGTGGTCACGGCCGCGATCGCCCCGGCGCCGGGCGAGCCGGTGCGGGTGCACGAGGACGGCTGGGAGTACCCGGGGTGCCCGCACAACGGCCCGGGACTGAGCGTCGGTGCCGACGGCCGGCGGCATGTGGTGTGGTACACCGGCTCGCCGGGACGCACTGGGCTCTACTACGCGGTGGCCGGCGACTCGGCCCCGGCGGCGGTACTCCCGCTGGTGACGGGGAATTCGCTGCCGAGCGTCCACGGCGCCGTAGCCGCGCTGCCGGGCGGCGGCGCGGTGGCGGCGTACGACGCGACGGACGATGGCGCGCGCGCGATCGGCGTGGCCTGGCTGCCGGCCGGCGGAGATGACCCGCGGCGGGCGACGATTCCGGGGGGCGAGAACGGGGTGTATCCCCAGGTCATCGCGGCCGGCGCGGACCGCGCGCTGGTGGCCTGGACGGCGGGTGCGGAGGACCGGAGCGAGGTGCGGTTGGCGCGAGTGGCGCTGCCCCGAAGCCGACACCGATAGCTTCGCTCCGAGAAGCTCCTTCGGTCGCTCCGCTTCCCACCGAGAGGGCTCACTCCGCGGCGACGACCGGCGCGGGCCTGGAATGCACCGCGAAGTCCACCGTGCCGAGGCCGAGCTGTCCCCACCTGTTGCTGCCCCAGCAGTAGGTGACCGCCTGGGGCGTTTTGCCGCAGGTATGGGTGTAGCCGGCGGTGAGCTGGGCGAAGAAATGCCCTCCCTTGACCGCCACCGGCCTCAGCCGCGCGACGCTCGAGCCGTCGCCGAGCTGGCCGACGTCGTTCTGTCCCCAGCAGTACGCCTGGTTGGTCGTCGATTCACCGCACGCATGGCCGTTGCCGCTGGTGACCCGCTCGAAGCGGAGGCCTCCGGCGACCGCGCGAGGCGTGTAGCGGGGCAGCGTGCTGCCGTCGCCGATGGCGCCCGTGCCCCAGCAGAAGGCGCGGTGGCCGGTGGTGACGGCGCAGGTGTTGCTGATCCCCGCGTCGATCTGAGTGAAGGCGTAGCCTCCCGCCACCGCTGACGGCGTCAGTTGGTCCTGTCGCTTCGACCCGTCCCCGAGCTGGCCGTCGTTGTCCGAGCCCCAGCAGTACGCCCGGAACGACGTGGTCACGCCGCACGTGTGAAACACTCCGGGGGTGATCTCCCGGAATGCGCGGCCGCCGGACACCGCCACCGGGAGCAGCCGGTCGGTCCTGGTGCCATCGCCGAGCTGGCCCTTGTCGTTGTCGCCCCAGCAGTAGGCACGCCGCGCCGGGTCGGTCAGCGCGCAGCCCCCGTGGCTGCCGGCCTCGACGGTCAGCACCCCCAGCCCGACAGGGACCGGCTGCGGCGTCGCCCGCGTGCCGCCCGCAGCGTCGGTGCCCCAGCAATAGACCTGCGAGTCGGTCGTGACCCCGCAGCTGACCGCTCCTCCCGCGCTCACCTGGCGGAATTCGAGCTGGCCGGCCACGGGCGTGGGCCTGGAGCGATCGGTGATGGTGCCGTCGCCAAGCTGCCCGCCGGAGTTGAGACCCCAGCAGTATGCGCGACCCGAGGCCGTGATGCCGCAGGTGTGGCCGCCGCCGGAGCTGAGCTGGGTGAATGCCGGGCCCGCGGCGACTGCGGCCTCGGCGAGCTCCGGCGCGGCCACGGGCGACGTGGGGGTGAGGGTGTCGTCGCGACAACCTGCCACGAGCGAGCCGACGCCGAGCGCGATGAGCACGCCGCGTCGCGTGAGTGCTTGCATGATCGCCACCTTTCGGAGACCGGGACGGGCACCCCGGTGCGATGCCCAGGCGCCTGCGCCTGTTCTCAGGGTAGCGGCGTCCCGTCAAGCGAATCTCAAGGCGGCGCGCGTGGTGCGTGCGCGAGTTGCGCAAGCCGAGACCCATTACTAGCTTCCCGCCCCGATGCCCTCCCGCTCCCCACTCCTCGACGAGCGCGCGCTCGGCCGCACCCTGGTGCGGATGGCCACCGAAATCGTCGAGCGGGGGCGCGGCACCGAAGACCTCGTGCTGGTCGGCATCCAGCGCCGCGGCGTCGAGCTGGCCGACCGGCTCAAGCGCCTCATCGATCAGGCGGAAGGTTCGAAGGTCCCCACCGGCAAGCTCGACATCACCCTCTATCGCGACGACCTCCAGACCATCGGCCCGCGACCCGTCGTGGGCGAGACGCGGCTGCCCAACCTGGATGCCCGCACGGTGGTGATCGTGGACGACGTCCTGTATACCGGCCGCACCGTCCGCGCCGCGCTCGACGAGTGCGCGGACTTCGGCCGCCCGCGCCGCATCCTGCTCTGCGTCCTGATCGACCGCGGCGGCCGCGAGCTCCCGATCCAGGCGGACATCATCGGCATCACCGTCGGGACCCGTCCGGGTGACCGGGTGGACGTCTTCGTCTCCGAGCTCGACGGCCGCGACGCGGTCGAGCTGGTGCGGAGCTGAGGTGAGCGCCCCGTCGCTGGGCAAGGACCTGGTGGGCCTCGAGCCGCTGAGCGCCGACCAGATCCGGCTCATCCTGGACACCGCGGAGCCGTTCAAGGAAGTGAGCGAGCGGCCGATCAAGAAGGTGCCGGCGCTCCGGGGAAAGACGATCGTCAACCTCTTCTTCGAGCCGTCCACCCGGACGCGGATCTCGTTCGAGTTCGCCGAGAAGCGGCTGAGCGCGGACACCGTGAACGTCGCGACGGCCGGCTCATCGGTGTCGAAGGGCGAGACGCTGGTGGACACGGCGCGGAACCTCGAGGCCATGCGGATCGACATGGTGGTGATCCGCCATGGCTCGTCGGGCGCGGCGCAGTTCCTCGGGCACCGGATCCGCTCCAACGTCATCAACGCGGGCGACGGCAAGCACGAGCATCCGACCCAGGCGCTGCTCGACATCCTCACGCTGCGCGACCGGTTCCGGAAGATCGAAGGGCTCAAGGTCGCCATCTGCGGCGACATCCTCCACAGCCGGGTGGCCCGGAGCAATATCTGGGGGCTGACCAAGCTGGGCGCCCAGGTGGCGGTCTGCGGGCCGGCCACGCTGCTGCCGCGCAACGTGCACGAGCTCGGCGTGACCGTCCTGCCGCGGATCGAGGACGCGATCCAGTGGGCCGACGCGCTCAACGTCCTCCGGCTTCAGCTCGAGCGGATGCACGCGGGCTTCCTGCCGTCGCTGCGCGAGTACAACCGGGTGTTCGGCGTCACCACCGAGCGGCTGGCGAAAGCGCCCAGGGACCTGCTCATCCTGCACCCCGGCCCGATGAACCGCGGCGTCGAGATCGACAGCGACGTGGCCGACGGGCCCCACAGCGTGATTCTGCCGCAGGTGACCAACGGCGTCGCCGTGCGCATGGCGGTGCTCTACCTGCTGGCCGGCGGCTCGCCCGACTGGTCGCAGCAGACCGGCGGGGTGGATTGACCATGCGCCCGATTCTCATCCAGGGCGGCCGGGTGATCGACCCGTCGCGCAACACCGACGAAGTGACCGACCTGCTGCTGCGCGACGGCAAGGTGGAGGCGCTGGGCCGCGATCTCGGCACACCCGACGGCGCGGAGCTGGTCGACGCGGCCGGCAAGGTGGTGGCCCCCGGCCTCATCGACCTCCACGTGCACCTGCGCGAACCCGGCCAGGAGGACCTGGAGACGGTGGCCAGCGGAGCCATGGCCGCGGCGGCAGGCGGCTTCTCGGCGGTGTGCGCCATGCCGAACACCGACCCGGTCACCGACAACCAGGCGGCGGTCGGTTTCATCGTGAGCCAGGCGCAGCGCGCGGGCAAGGCGCGGGTCTACCCCATCGGCGCCATCTCGCTCGGGCAGAAGGGGCAGCAGCTCGCCGAATTCGGCGAGCTGGTGGGCGCGGGCGCGGTGGCGGTGAGCGACGACGGGAAGCCGGTGGTCTCGAGCCACCTCATGCGCACGGCGCTCGAGTACGCCCGCACCTTCGGGATCCCCGTGGCGGACCATTGCGAGGACCCCACGCTCGCCGCGGGCGGCGCGATGCACGAGGGGCTGGTGTCCACCCGGCTTGGCCTCAAGGGGGTGCCCGCGGCCGCCGAGGAGATCATGGTGGCGCGCGACATCCTCCTGGCCGAGCTCACCGGCGGACACGTGCACCTCTGCCACATGTCCACCCGCGGCTCGGTGGAGCTGATCCGGCGGGCCAGGGAGAAGGGGCTTCGGGTGACGTCGGAGGCGTGCCCGCACCACTTCACGCTGACGCACGAGGCCTGCGAGGGATACGACACCAACGCGAAGATGAACCCGCCGCTCCGCGAGCCCGAGGACCGCGAGGCCATTCGCGAGGCGCTGCGCGACGGGACGATCGACGTCATCTGCACCGACCACGCGCCCCACCACTACGACGCCAAGGAGCGCGAGTTCGACGACGCGCCCAATGGAATCATCGGGCTGGAGACCGCGCTGGGGCTCGCGATCACGGAACTGGTCGAGGGCGGGGTGATCGACCTGCCTACGCTGGTCGCCCGGATGAGCACGACGCCCGCGCGGGTGTTCAACCTGCCGGGCGGCACCCTCGCGCCGGGCGCGCCGGCGGACGTGGTGGTCATCGACCCGGCGGCGCCCTGGACCGTGGACGCCGAGACGTTCTATTCCAAGAGCCGCAACACGCCGTTCGGCGGGCGGGAGCTGCGCGGACGGGCGGACCTGACGATCGTGCGGGGGCAGGCGGTGTTCCGGCGGACGCCTCCCGGCGGCCGCGCATCGGATTGATCGGTTTGACGCCGGGGGATCCCTCCGCACGAGCTGCGTTGCCCCTCGCCGGTGACTCTCGGTAGATTTGCAGCTTCGGGTCTGCAGGTCCATCCGCGCCGGCCGGACCGCGGCGCGGCACCGGCCACCCAGATCGACCCGCATCCGCATGGAAAGCCCTGAGCATGACCGACCTCGAGCGATCGAGAGGAAGACCCCGTCATGGCCAAAGCGACCCCGGAAACCGACACGACGATCGAAGCGCTGCTCCAGCAGCGGGCGCAGTACGAGCAGTGGCTCGCCCGCCTCGATTCGACCGGTGACAAGGCGCCGCCCGCGGTGCGCGCCCGCGTCCGCGGCGACTACGAGTCGCGCCTCCGCGGCGTCATCGACGAGCTGCGGAGCCACGCGGCCACGATCAGCGAGGAGCTCGAGCGGCACAAGCGCACCCAGAGCGGGCTGGACCAGGACCGGCGCCAGGCCGAAGAGGCGCTGGCCGAGGCCGAGGTTCGCCACGCGGTCGGCGAGTACGCCGAGGATGAGTGGCGACGGATCAGCGACGAGAGCAACGACCGGCTGAGCCGGCTCCGGATCGAGCTCCGCGGGGTGGGGGAGGAGATCGCCCGCCTGGCCGAAGTGCAGGGGCTGATCGGCGGTGGGGCCAGGCGGCCGGAACCGGCGGCCGCGGCACCCGCGCCACCGCCGGTGGCCGCCGCCCCGGAGCCCGAACCTGAGCCCGAGCTGGAGCCTGAGCCCGCGCCGCCGCCGCCCGCGCCGCGGCCCGCGCCGGCCGCCGCCGCGCCCGCGGGGCGATCGGCCGCCAGGCAGGCGCCCGCGCGCGAGCCGGAGGTGACGCATGGTACGCCGCCCGGCGACGAGCTCGCCTTCCTCAAGTCGGTGGCGGAAGAGGAGCGGAAGCCGGCACCGGCACCGGCGCGACGTGGCAGCAACCCCGGGAGCGCCGGTGCCGGCCGCGCCCCGGAGGCCGCCGCGGCGGGAGCGTCCACCAAGCCGGGCGCGCCGGGCGTGGCCAAGACGCTCAAATGCGGCGAGTGCGGCACGCTGAATCGTCCGACGGAATGGTATTGCGAGCGCTGCGGCGCCGAGCTCGCGGGCATCTGAGTGCGGGTGCGATGACGAGCAAAGGGCCCCGCGTGCTGCGGGGCCCTTCGTGCGTGGGTGCGGTCCGCCGGTCTACTTCTTGGTGACGGCCGTGACCAGCTTCGCGAGACGGCGCTTCTGCCGTGCGGCGGCGTTCGGGTGCATCAGCCGCTTCCGGCCCGCGCGATCGATGAGCTGTACGGCCTCGGCGTAGGCGGTCTGGGCGTCGGGCCCGGCGGCGGTGCGCACCTTCTTGATGGCCGTGCGCAACTGGCTGCGCTGGGTGCGGTTACGCGCCGCATGGGCGGTGCCCTGGCGCATACGCTTCTTGGCGGACTTGATTCGCGGCACGACGACCTCGGCAATGAGCGGCGGAGACTTTCGAGCCGGGCCGGTGCCCGGCGAACCAGCCGCGAAACATAGACGACCGCCCCCGCAAGGTCAAGCGGCGCGCCGCTTTGACTTGGCTCTGGCGGGTGCTTAATCTTCCGCCTTCCCGACCGACAGGACGCACCCCTGGAAGCCCAGATCAGCGACTTCATCCTCGCGCTCCCGATGTTGGTCTTCGCGATGGTGGCGCACGAGTACGCCCACGCCGCCGTCGCGCTCCAGCAGGGCGACGACACCGCCTACACCCTCGGCCGGGTCACGCTGAACCCGCTGCCGCACATCGATCCCTTCATGAGCCTGCTGCTGCCGGCGCTGCTCTGGTTCGCGTCCAGCGGGCAGTTCACCTTCGGCGGCGCCAAGCCGGTGCCGGTCAACTCGCGCAAGTTCCGCCACTACACGCGCGGCGACATCCTGGTCTCCGCCGCCGGGGTCACGACCAACTTCCTGCTGGCGCTGGTGTGGGCGTTCGTGTTCATTCTCCTGGGTCTGCTGGCGCGTTCGCTGCCCGATGTGGGGCCGATGCTCGCGACGGCGCAGCGGATGATGGTGCACGGCATCTGGCTCAACCTGCTGCTCTGCTTCTTCAACCTGATTCCGGTGCCACCGCTGGACGGGTCGCATCTGCTGTATCACGCCCTGCCCGCCAAGGCCGGGAGCTGGTACCGCGGGCTGCAGCGGTTCGGCTACCTGCCGCTGTTCCTGCTGCTGTTCGTCTTTCGCGGCACCATGGCCGTACTGCTCACCCCGGTGATCGTGATGATGCGGCTGCTCGGGGGCTGGATCGCGCCGTACCAGATCGGATCGCTGCTCGCGGGACTGCCCCCCTCATGACCACCTCCGAGGCTCCCACGTCCGCGCTCGGCGCCGGACCCGGCTTCGTGGTCCAGCTCGACGCGTTCTCCGGCCCGCTCGACCTGCTGCTGCACCTGCTGCGGGAGGAGCAGCTCGAGATCGCGGACATCCCGATCGCGCGCATCGCCGACCAGTTCCTGCAGGCCATCCACGAGCTCGGCCTCAACCAGGCGGCCGACTACCTCGACATGGCCAGCCGACTGGTCCGGCTCAAGGCGCAGATGCTGCTGCCGCGCGGCTCGGAGGAGGACGGCTGGGAGGATCCGCGCGCCGAGCTGGTGCGGCGGCTCCTGGAGTACCAGCAGATCCGGGAGATCGCGGTGTGGATGGGCCGCGCGGCGGAGCGCCGCGCCGAGCAGTTCGCCCGCGGCTATCTCCCGGCGCCACCCGAGCTGCCGCCGCCGCCGCTCGCGCTCGACCTGCTGGAGCTGCTGCAGGCGGTCGAGCGGGTGATCGCGGGGATCCCGTCACCGGTGCTGCACCGGGTGGTGGCCCGGCCGCTCGACGTCGAGACCGCCACCCGCCGGATCGAGCAGCTGCTCGAGGAGCGGGAGCAGATCGGCTGGCTGGAGGCGCTCGGGCCGCGGCCGACGATCGTGGACGTCCTCTCCACCCTGCTGGCGCTGCTCGAGCTCGCCAAGCGGGGCACCCTCCGACTCGTGCAACCGGCGGCCTTCGCGCCGATGGTGATCGCCCGTGACCCCGCTCGCCCAGCTGCTTGAGGCGGCGCTGTTCAGCGCCGCGCGTCCGCTCACGGTCGAGGAGCTGTCCACGCTCGAGCAGGAGGCGACGCTCGCGGACGTCCGCATGGCGCTCGAGCAGATCCGCGAGCACTACGATTTCGAGCAGCACGGGGTCGAGCTGCTCGAGCTGGCCGGCGGCTACCAGATCCTGACCCGCCCGGTCCACGCCGCCGCCATCGAGCGCGCCCATTTCTCGGTCCGGACGCCCAAGCTCACGGCGGCCGCGCTGGAGACGCTCGCCGTGATCGCGTACCGCCAGCCGGTGGGGCGCGCCGAGATCGAGGAGATCCGCGGCGTCTCGGCGGGCGGCGTGCTCCGGACGCTGCAGGAGCGCGGGTTGATCGAGGTGGTAGGCCGGGCCGAGGCGCTGGGCCGGCCGCTGCTCTACGGCACCGCGCCGATGTTCCTCGAGCTGCTCGGCCTCCGGGACCTGGCGGACCTGCCCCGCGCGGAGGAGCTCACCATCGCGCTCCAGCCGCACCGCCCCAGCGCCGAGGGCGAGGACGACGCCGCCGCCTACGTCGAGGCCGAATCGTGAGCCAGATGCGGCTGCAGCGCGCGCTCGCCCGCGCCGGCGTGGCCTCCCGCCGGGCGGCGGAGGAGCTGATCACCGGGGGCAAGGTCCGGGTGGACGGGAAGGTGGCACTGCTGGGGATGAAGGTGGACCCGGCGACGCAGAAGATCACGGTGGGGGGCCGGGCCGTCCGGCTGCAGGAGCGGCGCTGGCTCGCCTTCCACAAGCCGCTCGGCGTCGTCACCACCGCGAGCGACGAGCAGGGGCGGCGCACGGTGCTCGACTTCATCCCCAACCACGCGGGGCTCACCTACGTCGGGCGGCTCGACGTCATGACCACCGGCCTGCTGCTGCTCACCACGGATGGCGAGGCGGTGCACCGGCTCACCCACCCGCGCTACCACATTCCGCGCCGGTACACGGCGCTGGTGCATGGGCGGTCGGCAGCCGAGATCACGCAGGCAGTGAAGCAGAAGATCGTGCTCGACGGGCGCCCGGTCGCTCCGTCGGAGGTGCGGGTGCGGCCGGGCGAGCAGGGGCGGAGCATCCTGGACGTCACGCTCGCGGAGGGGCGCAACCGCGTCGTGCGCCGCTGGGCCGAGGCCATGGGGCTCAAGGTGGACCGGCTGGCGCGACTGTCGTACGGGCCGGTGCGGCTGGGCGATCTGCCGGCGGGGCGGTACCGGCCGCTGACGCCGAAAGAGGAGGCGGGGCTGTACAAGGCGATTCGGATGGAGGTGGAGGAGGGATGAGGCAGGTGGCCGGGGCGCGGGTGGCCAGGGACCTGGACTGTCATCCCGAGCGGAGCGAGGGATCTATTCCGGGAGGTTCCGGAAGGGCGGGCCAGATCCCTCGCTTCGCTCGGGAGGACAGTGCCGCTCGGGAGGACAGTGCCGCTCGGGAGGACGGTGCCGTTCGGCATCACAGCCGCGCCCGGGATCCCGATCCGTCCGGCTCCGCGGCCTCCGGCTATCTTTCGCCCACTCACCCAAGGAGCCAACCAGCGTGAGCGCCCCGAAGCTGACCGAGACGCCGTCCGAGTCGCTGCCGGTCGAGCGCATCCTCGAGGAAGTGTCGCGCCGGATCGTGGGGCAGGACGCCATGGTCGAACGGCTGCTCGTGGGGCTCCTGACCGGCGGCCACATCCTGCTGGAGGGGGTGCCGGGGCTCGCCAAGACGCTCGCCGTGCGCACGCTCGCGGAGATCATCCACGCCTCGTTCTCCCGCATCCAGTTCACCCCGGACCTCCTGCCGGCCGACGTGACCGGCACCATGATCTTCGACCAGAAGACCCAGGAGTTCCACGTCAAGCAAGGGCCGCTGTTCGCCCAGATCATCCTGGCCGACGAGATCAACCGCGCGCCGGCCAAGGTGCAGGCGGCGCTGCTCGAGGCGATGCAGGAGCACCAGGTGACGATCGGCGGAAACACCTACGCGCTCGAGGAGCCGTTCCTGGTCCTCGCGACGCAGAACCCGATCGAGCACGAGGGCACGTATCCGCTGCCCGAGGCGCAGCTCGACCGGTTCATGCTGAAGGTGCGGGTAGGCTATCCGACCCGCGACGAGGAGAAAGAGGTGCTCCTCCGCATGAGCAGCGGGCGGGAGATCGCGGTCCAACGCCTCCTCGATCCCACGGCGATCCTGACCGCGCGCACCCGGATCGCGGAGCTGTACATGGACCAGAAGGTGGTGGACTACATCGTGGACCTGGTCCGGGCCACCCGGGACCCTGGCAGCGTCGGCCTCGCCGAGCTCAAGCCGCTGATCGCGTTCGGCGGCTCGCCGCGGGCTTCGATCGCGCTGGCCCAGGCGGCGCGCGCGCATGCCTTCCTGCGCGGCCGGGCGTACGTGGTGCCCGAAGACGTCCGGGCCCTCGCCCCCGACGTCCTGCGCCATCGCATCGTCCTCACCTTCGAGGCGGAGGCGGAGGATGTGACGAGTGATGATGTGGTGAGCAAGGTGCTGGGGGCGTTGAGGGTGCCGTGAGGGCAGTCGTGAGTCGTGGGTCGTGAGACCTGCAACCGCGCCCTTCGCCCCTCGACTCATCCCCCGCGTGCGACTCACGACTCACGACTCACGACTCACGACT
>DASSBA010000001.1:0-3146 GCA_035699205.1 Gemmatimonadales bacterium | reverse complement strand
CGCGCCGAGGGCCGCACGGTGACCTGCTGGTAGGTGAGGCTGTCGTCACCCGATGCGACCGGATCGGCGCCGACGGGCACCACCTCATACAGCGCCGTCACGGCGTGGCCCGCGCCCAGCTCCCCGGCGTCCTTCCGGTCGTCGGCGAAGTCCTCCCGGGCCAGCAGTCGGTTCTCGTAGCCCAGCAGCCGGTAGGACCGCACCCGCGCGGGATTGAATTCGACCTGGACCTTCACGTCCTTGGCCACGGTGAACAGGGTGCCGCCGAACTCCTGCACGAACACCTTCCGCGCCTCGCGGAAGCTGTCGATGTAGGCGTAGTGGCCGTTCCCGTGGTCGGCCATCTGCTCCATCTTCGAATCCTTGAGGTTGCCGGTGCCGAAGCCGAGCACCGTGAGGAACGTCCCCTCCTCCCGCCGCCGCTCCACCAGCCGCACCATCTCGGCGTCCGAGCTCACGCCGACGTTGAAGTCGCCGTCGGTGGCCAGGATGACGCGGTTGTTTCCCTCGGCGTCGAAGTGCTCGCGCGCCACGTCGTACGCCAGCCGGAGGCCGGCGCCGCCCGCGGTAGAGCCGCCGGCCTGGAGCCGGTCGATGGCCTCGAGGATCGTGGCCTTCTCCGCGCCGCTGGTGGAGGGGAGCACGAGCCCGGCGGCCCCGGCGTACACCACGATCGCCACGTGATCCTCGGCTCGCAGCTCGCCGACGAGCGTCCGGAACGCCTGCTGGACCAGCGGCAGCTTGTCAGGCGACAGCATGGAGCCCGAGACGTCGATCAGAAAGACCAGATTGCTCGGCGGCAGATCGCGCGTGGCGACCCGACGCGCCTGCAGGCCGATGCGCACCAGGCGATGCTCCGGCGCCCAGGGACACGGCCCGACTTCGGTGTTCACGGCGAAGGGATGGCGGCCGGTCTCGTCGGCATACCGGTAGGGGAAGTAGTTGACCAGCTCCTCGAGCCGCACCGCGTCCTCGGGCGGAAGCGTACCCTGGCCGAGGAAGCGGCGGACGTTGCTGTAGGAGGCGGCGTCCACGTCAATGGAAAAGGTGGAGAGCGGGTTGGCGGCGGCGGCGAGGAAGCGGTTCTCGTTGATCGTGCTGTAGGCTTCGGTGTTGCCGGGCTCCCGCTGCCGGCGCCACGGCTCGGGATACGCCGGGGCGGCCTGGCCGACCGCGGGTGCGCGCTCGCGGCTGAGCTCGTCGCGGGGCGTGATCCCTTCGGCGCGGTCGAAGCTCTTCCGCACGCGGGCGTTCCCAGGCGCCGACGCGGCCGGCTCGGGGTTGGCCGCCGCGTCCTCGCGAGTGGCGACGGTCGGATTCAAGGTGAAGTCGAGTGTGGCCGTGGCACCCGATCGGACGGTCACCGTGCCCTCAGCGGATCGGTGGCCCGCGTGGGTGGCGCGCAGGGTGGCGAGACCGGTGGGGACTGCCGCGAAGCGGTACGAACCGCCCGAGTCGGTGAGCGCCGAGAGCGCGGTGCCGACGACCTGCACCCGCGCGCCGGCGAGGGCGGTACCCCGCCCGTCCCGCACGCGGCCTTCGATCCGGCCGGTTGACTGGGCGAAGCGGACCGGCGCGGCCGCCGAGCTGGCGAGCGCCACGCAGAGGAAGAGAACGAGGCCTGGCAGGCGCCGGGCACGGGGGGCGGTTGGCATCAGGCTCTCCAGCGGGAGAAGGTGGTGGTGGCGACGAAATCGGTGGCGGTCGCCGCGGTGGGGCGCAGCGGGAGATGCGCGAGCGGGGGGGCGTGCACACAGGCGGGTCAGCGCGAGGGGCGCTGGGCGACGGACCCACTCACCCGGAGGTCGAGATCGACCGGGCAAGATCCCTCGCTCCGCTCGGGATGACAGTGCCGCTGGGGATGACAGTGCCGCTGGGGATGACAGTGCCGCTGGGGATGACAGTGCCGCTCGGGATGACAATTCCTCGTCCTCGGCGGGCTGCCCCCCCCGCCCACACTTGCCCTCCGCACCCTTCCCTGTTCAACTACCCGCTCCCCTCTCGGAGGTTGCCCCGTGAGCGACGCCTTCATCACCGCCGCCGTCCGCACGCCTGTCGGCCGCGCGGGCGGCTCGCTGGCCGACCTCCGGCCGGACGACCTGGCCGCCGCCGCCATCGCCGGGCTGGTCGGGAGCGCGTTGCTGCCGGTGGACCGCATCGAGGACGTGATCCTCGGCTGCGCCAACCAGGCCGGCGAGGACAACCGCAACGTGGCCCGCATGGCGCTGCTGCTGGCGGGCCTGCCGGTGGAGATCCCGGGGCAGACGGTGAACCGGCTGTGCGGCTCGGGACTGCAGGCGGTCGTCAGTGCCGCGCACGCGGTGCGCGCCGGTGAGGGCGACCTGTTCATCGCGGGTGGCGTGGAGAGCATGACGCGCGCGCCGTACGTCATGCTCAAGCCGGGCAAGGCGTGGGACCGCACGCCGCCGTCGGTGGCGGACACCACCGTCGGCTGGCGATTCGTGAACCCACGGATGCGACCCGAGTGGACCATCTCGCTGGGTGAGACGGCCGAGCGGGTCGGGGCGATGTACGGGATCGGTCGAGAGGCCCAGGATGCCTTCGCGCTCGAGAGCCAGCAGCGGGCCCAGACGGCGATCGCGCGGGGCGTGTTCGAGCAGGAGACGGTCGGTGTGGAGCTGCGGCGGGGCGGCGGCGTCGAGGTGGTCATCGGCGACGAACCGCCCCGGGCGGACGTCACGCTCGCGGGGCTGGCGCGGCTCGCGCCCGCCTTCGTGCGCGAGGGCACCGTGACGGCCGGGACGTCGAGCGGCATCAACGACGGCGCCGCGGCGCTGGCGGTGGCGAGCGCCGAGGCCGCGCGGGAGCTCGGGCTGTCACCGCTGGCCAGGGTGGTAGCGACGGCCGTGGCGGGCGTGGATCCGAGCTGCATGGGGCTGGGACCGGTGCCCGCCACCCGGAAGGCGCTCGTGCGCGCGGGGCTTCGGGTGGACCAGCTCGACCTGATCGAGCTCAACGAGGCGTTCGCGGCGCAGGCGCTCGCATGCATCCGGGAGCTCGCGCTCGATCCGGCGCGGGTGAACATCTACGGCGGCGCGATCGCCCTCGGGCACCCGCTGGGCGCGAGCGGCGCCCGGATCCTGACGACGCTGGTGCACGCGCTCCGGCGCACCGGCGGGCGGTAC